>JAQWNP010000006.1:325666-651332 GCA_029268515.1 Phycisphaerales bacterium
ATCAGTATCTGCCTGAAGTGAACATATACCGTTTGATAAAATTTCCGGCAGCATCGGAATGACATGTCTAGGCAAGTACACACTATTACCACGCTGCGCGGCTTCTTGATCTAATGCTGAACCTGGCACAACAAACTCTGAAACATCAGCAATATGAACCCCAAGCTCCCAGGTACCCTGTGCTTCGTCATGCACGATTGAGATGGCATCGTCAAAGTCACGTGCGTCAGGTGGATCGATTGTGAAAGTCAGAAGCTCTCTTAAGTCTTCTCGACCTGCTCTGTCAGTCGAACCGTCTTTTACGAATTCTTCAAACGCTGTGGTTGCCCGCCTTGCCTCCTCAATTGCTGACCGTGGAAATTCCGTGCGCAAGCCATGGGCCGCAATCACCGCTTGAGTTTCAACGTCGGGGCGACCAGCTTTGCCGAGAACCTCAACAATGACTCCCTCGCCGGGGTAGTCATCTTCAGGGCGAAGGACAAATTCGAAAACAACTTTAGATCCCTCTTTGGCACCCTTTGCCTGACCATCACGCACAAGAACTGGAGCGACAACGCCACGACTGTCGGCCTTTACATACCAACTACCACGACGATTAAAGAGTATTCCCGCAAACTTACTCTTGGCCTGCTCTAAGACCTCAGTGATTTGCCCAATGCAGCTTCTACGCTCGCCCTTGCTTTGAGCAGAGCCACTATTTCTTCCCCTATTTCCGCGCGGGTCACGCATCACACTCGCTCGAACCCGATCGCCTGTCATCGCATCACTGGTATTTCCGCGAGGGATGAAAAGATCGCCTTCACGGTGGGGATGATCTGGTATGACAAATCCAAAGCCGCGCGCAGTCATACGAAAAGAGCCACTGACCTCATCACGAAACCGAGGCAATCGAAGACGACTGTCGTCATCCTTGAGTAGATAACCCTCTTTCGTGAGTAACTCCAGTGCCTGATCGAAAAGATCTTTATCCGCATCATCAATGCGCAAGGCCTCAGAAAGTGCATCGGGCTTGGGCGCCAGGTGAAACTCATCACTAAGGTAGTCGAGGATGCGCTGTTTAAATCGAAGTGGCATGAGACCGAGAACCTAAACCAATATGGGCTGACCGTACCGTACTCGATCAAGCTCCTGAACGCGCCTGGAACCAGTAACAGTAAGACCAATAATCAGTCTGAAGCTTTGGATGACTCGCCACTGGAACCGCTCTTCTTCGTCTTTGATGTATCTTTCTTCTTCGAAGAATCAGTTTTATCTGAAGAAGTTTCACGGGCTTTTTTATCTGCTTCAGCACCCTTCTGATAAGACTTACTACGGTAATCCGTCTCGTAAAAGCCGCTCCCCTTGAAGATAACGGCGCCACCAGTGCCGACCAGCCGTTTAAGCTTGAGCTTTTTGCACTCTGGACACTTCCGCTTAACAGAGTCGCTCATCTGTTGAAAAAGCTCAAACTCGTGGCCGCATGCATCGCATTGATATTCGTACGTTGGCATAGCTGATAACGCCTACTCAGTGGAGACTATGACTTGAGCAGGACGGATAACCTGATCTGCCACCTGATATCCAACCTGCAAAACTCGAAGTACATGATTTGGCGCCATCTCTTCAGAGGCCTCTCGCATGACGGCCTGATGTAGATTGGGATCAAAGACCTGGCCAGGTGCTGGATCTAAGACCGTGACACCAAAGTTACCCATTGCCTTAAGAAACTCAGCTTCTGCAAGTTCAACACCTTGCTTGAGCTGTGCGGCTGAAGCAGCATCATCTGCGTGATCAAGAGCCATACCCAAATGGTCTACTGCAGGCAGAAGAGCTCTAATAATCTCAATCTGAGCTGCTCGGGATGAACGACGCTCATTCTCCGTAGCACGTCTTTGATAGTTACTAAAATCAGCGAGCGCACGCATTCGAGCTTCATGCGCTTCAGCAAGCTCAACCTGCAATGATTCAATGGTTGGTTCATTTTCAGACAAACCATCTTCGCTCATTGCATCAGTAATGCTGGGATCCAAACTATCGGAGTCACCAGAGATCGGCACTTGTGTGTCTTTTGCTTTCTTTGAAGGAATCAATGCGTCGGCCCTCAACTGAATAATTATTTCATCACGACGATCGCTGCTTCGTATTGCCACCCTTAACAGCGTCTTTTACCTTACCCCAGAATGATCCCCCAGAAGTGCCAACATTAAGATCCTCGGTCTCGGCATACTCGACAAGGAGCCTTCGCTGATCTTCTGTAAGCTTTTTGGGTACCTCTAGATGCAAAATCACAACCAGATCGCCCCGTTTTCCACTTCGTAAATCAGGCAAACCGGCGCCATGAATTTTGAATACAGCTCCTGGCTGTGTTCCTGCAGGAACCTCTACTTGATGGGGCTTGTCTAGTCCTGCTGCTTCAAGCTCGGATCCAAGTGCCATCTGTGTAAATGACGTTGGAAGTGCGACCAAGAGATCATCGGTATCACGTTCAAATACATCATGTCGCGCGACACGAACTACGACGTGAAGATCACCTCTCACACCCACACCATTCGTACCAGCTTCTCGACCCGGTGGTTCACCCTCACCAGCAATACGAACTGCTTGCCCGCTTGAGATACCTGGTGGAATACGGACGACAAGCGTTCGCTTGACAGGGCTACGCCCCTCGCCACTACAACGGCCACATGGATGTTCAATCACCGAACCACGGCCCTGACATCGACGACACGTGGTGACCATCCGGAACATACCACCCAGACCGGCTTGCTCCTGCTGTCCTTGTCCACCACACATCGAGCAAACAATTGGTGTTGAACCTGGCTCTGAGCCGCTGCCATCGCAAGTCGTACAAGTATCAAGACGTTTAAACTCAACCTCTTTTTCAACACCCGTTAACACTTGCTCAAGTGTGATTTCTACCTCTGTCTCAAGATCGTAACCTCGAGGCGTTCCACTACGTCTTTGACGGCCACCCATTCCGCCACCAAAAATCTCATTGAACATAGAGAAAATATCATGGGCATTCATTGAGTTGAAGTCATGCCCAGGCGTACCACGAAGACCAGCGTGACCAAAACGATCAAAACGCGACCGCTTTTCACTGTCAGCAAGAACTTCGTAGGCCTCTGCTGCTTCTTTAAATTTCTCTTCCGCGGCCGAATCACCTGGATTCCGATCTGGGTGAAACTTCATTGCCAAGCGGCGGTACGCGCGCTTAATTTCCTCGGCCGACGCTGTGCGCTGCACACCTAAGACCTCGTAATAGTCGCGCGTACTGGGCATACTGACTCCTAGACTTATTCGTCACAAGTTCGTCGAAAAGTCCTAGAAGGATGCGCCCTCAACCGGCTTCTCTTCATCCTTTAGCTCTGTAACGATGACATCTGTCGTTAGCATCAAACCCGCAACTGAAGCCGCATTTTGAATACATGTTCTCACCACGAGGGCTGGATCGATCACGCCTGCTTTGACAAGGTCTTCGAACTTGCCCGCGAGAGCGTTGTAACCAAATGGACCTTTGCCTTCCTTGATCTTTTCAACGATCAAATCACCATCAGCACCAGCATTGGTAGCAATCCGATGAGCAGGTGCTTCGAGTGCAGTGACAAGAATATCGAAACCGAGTCGTTCATCACCCTTGGCTTTACTACGTGATTGCTCGATAGCTTCCACAGCACGAAGACATGCGACTCCACCGCCAGGAACATACCCTTCTTTAGCAGCTGCTCGGGTTGCATTAAGCGCGTCATCAACACGATCTTTGGCTTCCTTCATAGCTACTTCAGTAACAGCACCAACACTGACAATTGCAACGCCACTCGTCAGTCGTGCAAGCCGCTCTTGCAGCTTCTCACTATCGTAATCACTGGTCGATCGCTCGATCTGCTTGCGAATCTGGTTGGCACGGGCATCGATATCTTTCTTTTTGCCACCACCGCGAATAATTGTGGTCGAGTCCTTCGTAATCACCACACGCTTGGCCGTGCCTAATTCGCTCGTCTCAATATCTTCAAGATTGCGACCAAGGTCTTCAGATAAAAACTCGCCGGCAGTCAATGCTGCTATATCGCCAAGCATGGCCTTACGGCGTTCACCAAACCCAGGCGCCTTTACAGCTGCAACTTGTAATACCCCACGAAGCCGGTTTACGACCAATGCCGCTAAGGCTTCATTTTCAACATCTTCGGCGATGATGAGCAGTGGCCTACTTGTCGCAGCAGCCTTATTTAGGAGTGGCAAAAGCTCAGCCAGATTTGAGATCTTCTTTTCGTGGATCAAGATGATGGGGTCTTCAAGAATGCACTCCGCAGTCTTGGGATCGGTCATGAAGTAAGGGCTAAGAAATCCCTTATCAAATGACATGCCCTCAACATAGTCCAAGGTCGTGTGCGCCGTCTTCCCCTCTTCAACCTCGATAACGCCATCAGCGCCAACCCGATCGAGCGCTTCAGAGATCATCTTTCCAATTTCACTGTCTTGGTTCGCAGAAATAGTAGCGATCTTGGCAAGATCACCTTTACCCGTACACTTGCTTGCGAGTTTTTCAACTGCATCACAGGCAACCGCGGCTGCTTTATTCACACCACGTTGGATAGCTACAGGATTAGCGCCAGCAGTCACGTGACGAAGACCATCTGTATAAAGCGCTTGTGCAAGCACTGTTGCGGTGGTTGTGCCATCTCCAGCAATATCTGCTGTCTTCTTGGCAACCTGATTGATCATCTTGGCGCCCATGTTCTCAAAGGGAGCAGGTAAATCCACTTCTTTGGCAACCGTAACACCATCGCGCGTTACAGAAGGACCACCAAAGGACTTTTCTAGAACAACATGACGACCGTTTGGCCCCATTGTGGTGGCAACCGCACGAGCGATGTGATCGACGCCACGCTTGAATTCTTGGCGGGCATCAGAATCGAATCTCATTTGCTTAGTAGACATAACTTAGGCTTTCAGTTCTTTTTCTTGATATCACTTAAACTCAGTTCGTTTAGCAACAAATGCTATTAAGAGTCAACGACACCGAGCAGATCACCCGCACGCATAATTAGGTGCGTGGCATTTTTGATTTCAACTTCTGTTCCGGCGTACTTGCTGAACACAACAACATCGCCCTTCTTGATGGAGAGCTTGGCACGCTCACCTCCCTCAAGCAACTTTCCTGGGCCTGCCGCAACAATCTTGCCTTGTATGGGCTTTTCTTTGGCTGACTCAGGCAAATAAATCCCAGACGCTGTCTTGGACTCTGCTTCTAGGGGACGAATCAGAACACGATCTTCGAGAGGCTTGACGGCCATTTTCTTCACTCCGTAAGCCCGGTCTTTGGTATTGCCGGGCATGCTCAGACTTCTTCGTTATTACCACACTTCATCAAACTGCGGCATTGATACACAGTGGTGTTATGGCTTAGAAGCCCATGCCACCCATACCTGGCATGCCACCCATGCCGCCCATGCCGCCCATGCCCGGCATGCCACCCATGCCGCCCATGCCACCCATGCCGCCCATGCCGCCCATTGGGTCCATGCCACCATGGTCATCACCATGGCCGTCATCACCACTATCTATCTCAGTGACAACACAGTCAGCAGTCAGAAGCACGGTCGCTACAGATGCTGCATTTTGCAATGCTGTGCGATCAACCTTTGCCGGTGTAATGACCCCATCTTCCATAAGATCGGTGTATTTCAATGTCAACGCATTGAAACCAAAGTTACCCTTGCCTTCAGCAACACGGCTTACGATGACCGTACCCTTTTCACCAGCGTTTTCAGCAATCGATCGCAGTGGCACAGCCAGCGCTTCTTCAATGATGTCAACGCCATACTTCGCATCACCACTCACTTCTTTCCGTACTTTTGCCAATGCTGGGATCGCACGAATAAAGCTCACGCCGCCGCCAGGAACAATACCCTCGGCAACCGCTGCTCTTGTTGCATGTAATGCATCTTCAACGCGAGCCTTCTTTTCCTTAAGTTCAGCTTCACTCGCTGCGCCCACATTGATTTGTGCAACGCCACCAGCAAGCTTCGCTAAACGCTCTTGAAGTTTTTCGCGGTCATAATCCGAATCACTGAGTTCGATCTCGCGACGAATCTGCTCAATGCGATCTTTAATACTCTTGCTTGAACCAGCACCTTCGAGAATGGTGCAATGATCAGCCGTAATTTCAACTTTCTTGGCTTGACCGAGCTGACTGATGCCAATCTTGTCCAGTTCGAGTCCGAGGTCCTTCATCAACGCTTCGCCGCCGGTCAGAACTGCAATATCTTGGAGCATGGCCTTGCGACGATCTCCATAACCTGGTGCCTTGACCGCTGCAACCTGGAGCACGCCACGAAGCTTATTAATCACCAGCGTCGAAAGCGCTTCACTTGTCACATCCTCAGCAATGATGAGTAACGGCCGCTTCGCCGCCATCACCTTTTCAAGGAACGGAACGAGCTTTTGAACTGCTTCAATCTTCTCTTCGCAAACCAGCACCAAAGCCTTATCAAATTCGACGGTCATGTTTTCAGCATCAGTCACGAAGTTTGGACTCAGGTATCCACGATCGAACTGCATACCTTCAACAACATCGACGTGTGTCTCAAGACTCTTGCCTTCTTCCACAGTGATCACACCATCTTTGCCTACTTTATTAAAGGCATCAGCCATGATCTTTCCAATGGTCGCATCGTTGTTTGCTGAAATCGTTGCTACAGGCGCAATTTTGTTTTCAACAGGAACGGCTCGTTTAGCGATGTCTTCAACGACAACTTCGACGCCACGCTTCATGCCGCGGACGAGCGCATTTGCATCTACGCCTGCTGCTATTTTCTTGAGCCCAGCACGGAAAATCGCTTCGGCCAGAATGGTGGCGGTCGTTGTGCCGTCACCAGCATCATCAGAGGTCTTCGATGAAGCCTCCTTGACGAGCTGAGCGCCCATGTTCTCGACTTTGTCTCGTAGTTCGATTTCCTCGGCGACGGTGACTCCGTCTTTGGTGACCGTTGGGCCACCCCAGGATTTATCTAACACTGCGTTGCGGCCACGTGGGCCAAGCGTCGAGCGGACAGCCGCTGCCAACTTCTCAACACCAGCCAATAAGGCTTTGCGAGCGTCAGTATCAAATGCCAATTCCTTAACAGCCATTAGGGATATCTCCTCCCAAGCAATGGACTGGCCGTCAGCCAATCCCGTCATCTCAACCCAATACACCGGCCAGGCATCTGCCTGAACTCAGAGAAGCAAGTGCCAAGGCACACATCTGTCCCGTTGGGAACACAGGGAGGGCTCTGTGGGCATGATGCTTGCTGTGAATGCTCCCACCGAGCCTTCATAGCGCACAGAGACAACTCCTCACTTATTAGATATCAAAGCACGCGCCAAGCAGATTGAGATGGCATAACTGCCCTAACACATCTAAAACACAGGGTTTATGGATAAATCGACAGAGCCAATAATACCACTGGGCCTGTCAGTGCAGGTGAGCGCGGTCACAGCTACTGCCATCATGGCAGCCTATGACCCACGATCAGGCTGATCCTGAGTGGACTCCTCGGCGCTGGCAGTTCCTGGATCAGCTTCGGATCGAGGCTGGAAGAGCTGCTCGAGGCTTGGTCTGGGTCGCAGATCCTGGAAGATCCAAAGCGTATTGACGATCAAGAACGCGAGCCCAATAAGAATGACGAGGTTCGCGATAATGGTCACGACTACGCCAATCAGGTGGAGTGCCTGACTATGCATGACGATAGCAAGCACCATGCCAAGACCAGCAATCACAATTGCAATACCGATTTCACGAAGTCTCTGACGACCGCCTCGCGCACTACGGTACTTGCGACTTCGTCTACCAACTTCGCTGAGAATGCCATTCAAGCCCCAAAGGAAAATGAGAGTGAAGATAAGCATGCCGAGCTTTGTAGAAATCCACACCCACATATATTGACTGGGTATGTCGGCCATTTCCACGCCGCGATATTGAGCTAAGTCATCAATCTGAAACCACTGATACATACCAAGCACACACCAACCGATCACTCCAATAATGAGTACGCCGATAGATCGCAAAACAGCAGTGTTTGCAAGTGATACACGAGCAGGCCACAACATCCAGATACCTGGCACCATGAGTAGCGAAATCACGCCACTCAAAGGCAACGAATACCACCATCGAATAAAACTAATCTGGCTGATCTTCACCTCTAGAATAAAGAACCAGTTGACAATAATCAGAACGAGAGCCGCAAAGAACATGCAAATCGAGATCCAGACTAAACCACCGCCGACACTGATCGGATTATGAATGGCTGGTAGTCGATCCCGAATCGGGTCTACAGACTCCCGTACGGTCTCCCAAATATTGGCTCCGCACTCGGGGCACTCTCCCATCAATTCGAGCCCATGAAGGTCATAGCCACAGCCCCCACAGCGAATGCTCTGGTTAATTCGTAGATCAATTGATTCAATAGGATCTGTCAAAGCGGGTTCCCAGCTTGCAGTTCGGGATCAATGGGTTGTGGTGGTATACTTCGGCCCCGATATCGCGCAAAGGAGAATGAGAATATCTATGGATCATACGCTGATCGATCGACTACGCCAGAACATTACTTCAGTCTATATGGGTAACCAAACCGCTGTAGACCGAGTGCTTGTTGCGCTACTAGCTCGCGGGCACCTACTTATCGAAGATGTCCCAGGCGTTGGCAAGACCGTTTTAGCGATGGCTCTAGCTCGCTCGATAGACTCTTCGTTTGCTCGAATCCAGTGTACGCCCGACTTACTCCCCAGTGATATCACCGGTGTCACTATCTATAACCGGCAAGATTCCTCATTTGAGTTCCGGCCCGGACCGATCTTTCACAACATCATTGTGGCAGATGAGATCAACCGAACAACACCACGCACTCAGTCGGCCTTACTTGAGGCGATGAGCGAAACAAGCATTACTGTTGATGGCCAAACTCATCCGTTGCCAGATCCTTTTATGGTTATTGCCACTCAGAATCCCTATGAATTTGAAGGCACTTTCTTCTTACCGGAAAACCAGCTTGACCGTTTTCTCATAAGGATCAATCTCGGCTATCCGTCACCAGATGATGAATCGAGAGTTATTCGAAGGCAGCCCGCTCGTACTTCACTGACTGAACTTGAGCCAGTAATGAAAACTCATGAAGTCCGAGAGCTCCAGAATGCTGTTGATGAGGTTCGGCTTGAAGATTCTTTGGTTGACTACATTATTGCCCTCGCCACTGCCACACGCGCCCACAATGATTTACAGGTGGGCGTCAGCCCTCGTGGGGCGCTGGCTTTATCTCAGACTGCAAAAGCAACGGCACTGCTGCATGGGCGAGATTACTGCATACCTGAAGACGTTGTTTCAAATGTACTTCCCACTTGTGCGCACCGCGTTATAAGTAGAACTTACAAGCATGATGGCGACACCAAAACGACGCACCGAATCATTCAGCAAGTACTGGAAACGGTGCCCAGCCCTGCCTAACTGGTTGGTTCAAGTAAGCCCATCGCCTGGCAGAGTACTACTTACAAGCCGATGCACATGATGGGGCTTTCTCACCATGACCCAAAATGCGTCGTATCCATCACTACCAGCCGTCGCAAAAGCAATTGTCCCAATCCTGCAAACGCGTTCCAGAAATGATGCGTCCATCTGTGTCTGCTGCAGTCGTGTGCGAGAGGCCTCAAAAACAGAAACACTAAGCACGCCGACCCGACGCAACACTCGACCGTTTGTAAGTATGTAAATATGTGTCCACCACATGAGTGCCTGCCACAAGAGGCGAATCAGAAACAAGAGGCCGCCCACAACCCAAACCACCCACGCAGCGCCAGCTGTAATTGGCGTAAGCATCACAAGCAATGCAATGATCACGGTAACAAGGGCAATGGTGATCAGTGAACCAAGGCCTCCCAACAAGATATACCAGGGGCTTGGACGACTGACGTAGAGAAGCTGCTCTTCAGGTTTTATTAAATCCGAGGGCAAGAGTCGACCGAATCTTTGAAGCTGTTGCGATGGCTGACTCACTGGATATCAGCCTTGAGAACACAAATATCAGGAAGATTTCGATAGTAACCGTTGTAGTCAAGACCATATCCAACAACAAATTCATCCGGTATGTCGAAGCCCACATACTCACAAGGCGTTTCCATCGCTGATGGAATTGTCTTTCGTAGCAACATACATGAACGAATAGAACGAACACCAATGCGCTCTACTTCAGATCGAATTAGACGTATGGTTGACCCAGAGTCAAGAATGTCATCGACAACAAGGACGTGTTGCCCACGAATAGACTCAGGAATTTTATCGCGAAGCATGGCGCCCTGAGATGTCTTAGACATTCCGGGGTAACTACTCACTGTCACCACATCGATACGAAGCCTCATTGGCAACTGTCGCATTAGATCTGCAACAAAGATCACGCTTCCAGTCATAATTGGAAGCAATACGATCTCTGAGTCACCTTCAATATTCATGAGCTCTGATGAGAGTTCCTCTGCCATCTCAGAAACACGATCAGCGATCTGCTTTTTTGTCACCAACACACGATCAATATCCTGGTGCATACTTCTTGCTGTCTGCATGAAGTCCAACTCCCATTTTATCTTTCAGAAACACACGCTGCTTCTATTGGCTTGTGTAACCGAGTAACCATACATGAAGGGCAAATGAAATACCTAGAAGAGAGAGGAATGCAACTGCATCCGTAATCATGATCAATATAATTGCTGACGCTTGAGCCGGATCAGCACCCACTTTCTTCATCACCAGCGGAATACTTGTGCCTGCTAGCGTACCAACAGACATCGAAAGCGTCATGGCACAAAGAACAACAATTCCCAATTGCCAGCTAGCACCTTGCACAACACTAGAAAGCCCCCAGACAAAGAGCCCCACAAGTGTGCCGAGTCCAAGACCCGTAAATAAGCCCACAATCAGTTCCCGACGAAGTAGTGGCCAAACTCTACCGCGTCGAACTTCGTCAAGAACCAGCCCACGAAGCGTCACCGCCAGTGCCTGGTGGCCTGCATTACCCGCTAACGCTGCCGCAACCGGCATAAGTACTGCTAGCAAAGCAAGGTCTTTGATCATGCCTTCGAACTGCAGAACGACATAGGCCGCTGGAATCATAAAGATAAGACTAGCGATTAACCAAGGCGATCGGCCTCGCATCTTCTGCATAACAGAAGAGTAAACTGCTTCTTCTCTACCAGCTCCAACAAGCTTTTGGACATCTTCAGTCTGTTCATCTCGAAGGGTTTCGAGCACATCATCAACAGTGATCACCCCGAGCAGTCGGTCTTGTCCATCCACAACTGGCAACATCGAATAGTCATAACGGCTAAATTGCCTGGCCACTTCTTCTCGATCTGTCTGGGATCGGACAGCATGCACCGTGTTGTTCATAGCATCTTCAATAATGCTACTTGGATCATTGAATAAGAGATCTCGAATGCGGATGATTCCAACAAGTCGATTACCTTTATCTACCACTGGCAATATTCGTTGGTCTTCTGGCATTTGCTGTTGACGCAAATGCTCTACTGCTTGCGCCAGCGTTGAGTGGTCAGAGAGCGTGCGATAGTCCGTGGTCATCACGCCACCAGCTGTTTCGGCGTCGTATCCGAGGAGCTTCCGAATGCTATTGGCTTCATGCAACGGAATAAAACTAAGAATCTGCTCCCTTGGCGATGAGTCCAGTATGCGCATGAGTTCAGCCGCATCGTCCGGTGCCATCATTCCGACAATAAGGGAAATACTCTCGGCCTTATCTTCCTCAAGTAGATCTTCGACCACAATCCGCGCCAACGGCGTTGCCATTTCAGCCAAGGCCGCAGCGGCGGATTTATCATCCATGAGCTCCAGAAGCTCAGCTGCAGATTCGCTGTCAAGGTCTTCAAGAATGTCAGCGGCATCAGCTGCTGCCTGCTGCTGGACGGCTGTGGCAAGAGCTGGCACATCAATCGTGTGGGCCATTAACTCCGCAACACGCTCATCCTGCGCATTGAGCTCATCAGTGAGATCAATCCGTAATGAGCTCGCAACCCGCTCTGAAGAAGAGGCGCCTTCATTCTGATTGGACTCATGCGACGAGTCGGATGAATGGTTCATCATCATCGCCCGAAGTGTACCTAAGAAGAACGTTTTAGGACGTCAACAGACTCTGTGGTGAATACACAGAGAACGAGATCACCCAACAAATATGGCGCTGAGGATCCAGTAGAAGATGATCGCCAAGCCTGCGCCTATTGGGAGTGTGATAATCCAGCTCACAACAATATCTCTGACAATACGTAGGTTGAGTGCCGAAATACCACGTGCCAAACCGACTCCAAGCACTGCTCCCACTAAAGTGTGGGTCGTCGAAATGGGCAGTCCCAATCTTGAGGCAACGACAATCGTGACGGCGGCACCAAACTCTGCTGAGAAACCACGCGTTGGCGTCAACTCAGTAATCTTTTTGCCTACAGTCTCAATGACACGCCAACCCCAGGTTGCCAGGCCAATCACGATACCAGTACCACCAAGCAGAAGTGCCCAGATGGGCACGCCTGATTTAACCTCAACAATGCCTTCTCTCACCGCCTGCACAGCCGCAGACAGTGGCCCAATTGAATTGGCAACATCATTCGCACCGTGCGCAAATGCAACGAAGCAAGCGCTGAGAATTTGCAAGTAACCGAACATGTGTTCGATAACGCCGTAGTTATACTCTCGCTTTTTGCGGCCTGACTTAAACCGAGGATCATTCTTTTGCGGCTTTTCGGAAATCCTCCGCGCCAAGAACCATGTCACCAACGCAGCAATCAGCCCTACGCCACTAGCAATCAGACAAGCTGGACCTAGATCTAAGTCAAGATTAAGGTTTTTAAGACCCTTGAATACCGTCACAAGGCTCAGAATGAAAAATACACAGAAGACGAGTATTGGAGCCAGCCTTTTGGCAGCGCGCACCTGTCGGCGCTGTTTAAAGACCAACAACGTAATCATCTTAAATAAGAAGAAGCCAAAGAAACCAGCAATCAAAGGCGACACCACCCAACTCGCGGCAATCGTGCCTACTTTTCCCCAATCAATTGGAGTGACGCCCGCATAGATAATGCCGAAACCAATGATGGCGCCAACAATGCTGTGGGTTGTTGAAACAGGCCATCCAAAATAAGTGGCGATCATCAACCATGTACCTGCCGCCAGGAGCGCCGCAACCATCCCACATGCAAATACATCGGGCACATCAGCAAATATGTTGGGATCAATAATGCCCTTGCGCACTGTATCGGCGACGTCGGAGCCCACCAGGAACGCACCAGCAAACTCTAGCACCGCCGCAAAAATGACTGCTCGCTTCAGCGTGAGTGCCCCGGAGCCAACACTGGTTGCCATGGCATTAGCGACGTCGTTAGCACCAATATTCCATGCCATATAGAAGCCAGCAAGTCCGGCTACGATAATTAGAATTGTGCCCTCAGCTCCGATAGCTTATCTGCCCTTGTATCCATGCCAAGTAAATGACGAACTACATCTGTTCTAACATCAAGCGAATACGATTAGCTAGATTCTCAGAGAGATTACTTATCTCAGCAATCTCTTCCGTGAGACGAGCCCAGAGATAAAAATCTGGAGTGCTTAGATCTGCTGAGTTTTTGAATAGCTCTTTGAGCAACTTCCTTTGAATAAGGTCGACTTCATGTTCCTTGGACGCGACCTGGTCAACCAATGCCTGAATTCGCTCAGACTCAGCCCCCTTAAATCCTGACTCTGCTAAATTCGGAAGCTCTTTGACAATTTTTACCACAATCCTAAAAGCGTCCATGTTGGCATCAATAAATTCACGCAAGACTTTCGATAACTTGGGGATCGTTGGTAAATGCTTAAGGGTGAGTAGTACCGCAACGTCTTCTGCTTTATCCGCAATGGAATCCTGCATTGAAACTACTGAAAGCAATGTTGATCGATCAACACTAAACATAATCCAACGGGGCATACCGTTGCGGATCTCATTCTTAACCTGATCTGCTTTGTATTCGAGTTTTGATACCCGCTTAGCAAGTCGGCTTGTTTCGCCACGTTCACCTGACTGAAACAAGATCAAGAGCTCATGCGCGCCTTCAATACACTGCACCACACAATCCATATGCGCAGTGAGAGCGCCAAATGGTGACTTTCTAAATAACCTTGCAAATGTTCTCATAGATGGGTGACTCAAATCTGATCAAGCGATCGACATCAAGAATTTAAGGGCGATTAGAACCGCTCAGCTGCAAAAGATAACAGCGATAGCCATCGCGACTGTTAAGAGAATGTAAACTTCGTGTTAGAAGGACACTGCATTTCTGTAAATTCAATAATCACAGTTGTTTATAGTTATTCATTTGCCAAAAAATGGCTTTTTTGCTATGCTATGTAAATCATGTCAAAACAAAGTAGACCCGCGAAAAAAGCCCCCCCTACAGGGGTGGCTCCAGAAATCACATCCTATTCAACTGCGATCCGCTATCTAACGAAGCAGACCAACTATGAGCGAATGCGGGTTACCCGTATCGATCAAAGTGGCTTCAACCTAGATGGGCTTCGCAAAGTACTCACCGCCCTTGGGCAGCCACAAGAGCAAGTTCGAGCGGTCCATGTTGCCGGCACCGTTGGCAAGGGCTCTACAGCAGGCATGATCAGCTCAATGCTCCAAGGCTGTGGCTATGCAGTCGGACTCTTTACATCACCACATCTGAATGATGCTCGCGAACGAATCTCTATTAATGGGCAGGACATTGATCGACCCTCCTTTGCCCAAAGAATGAGAGAAGCAACGACTGCTGCTACTGAAGTCGGTGTTGAACTCACCTACTTTGAGTTGCTGACAACCATGGCATTCCTGCATTTTGCAGAAGAGGCTGTCGATCTGGCTGTGCTTGAGGTTGGTTTAGGCGGTCGCCTAGACTCGACCAATGTGGTCACACCCGAGGTCTCAGTGATTACGCGTATTGATATTGACCACACTCAACTCCTCGGGAGCACCCTTGAAGAAATTGCGGCGGAAAAAGCGGGCATCTTCAAACGCGGTGTACCAGCTCTGACCTGTGTTCAAGATCCTGCTGTAGAAGCAGTTCTGGCGGCGAAAGCAGAAGAAATTGGATCGCCGCTACGCGTCCTCGGTCGCGACATCGAGTTCAGCTCTCGCTTTGGTTCCAACGATGAGCTAGGCCCACATACACGAGTCTGTGTTCTGGCTGGTGGAACACCTTTCATGCATGTACCCGTCCCTCTTCCAGGGGAGCATCAGGCCATCAACTGTGGTCTGGCACTCTCTGTTGTTGATTCCCTAAAGGGGCTTGGTTTTAACTTTGCTGAGCCAGAACTCTACGATGGGCTGGGTGCAACAAAACTACCCGGCCGTATGGAGGTTGTTTGGGATCAGCCTCGTGTCTTAATTGATGGCGCTCACAATGCTGCCTCACTTGATGCACTCATGCGATCAGTCGGTGCCCAGATCCCTTATGACTCAATGGTCTGCATCTTTGGCTGTTGTGAAGATAAGGATATTCCTGCAATGCTCTCACGTTTGGTACTTGGCGGAGATAAAATCATCTTCACCAGAGCCAAGAGTAACGCGAGATCGGCTTTTCCAGAAGATCTGCAACGTATGTTTACGGAGCAATGTGGCAAGATGAGCCAAACCGCTGATACACTTCAGGATGCCCTTCGGTTGGCAACCAGGGCTGTTGGGCGAGATGATCTCATCTGTGTGACAGGCAGTTTCTACCTCGCTGGGGAAGCTCGCAAGCTGCTGGCGGATCAAAAGACAAAAAAACTCGCCGCAGCAAAGTAATTTACTCCCAATGTTGATGCACGCGTTAAGCACCTATCACTGAGTCACGAACTGCCTGCTAGGGATACCTTGCATTTTTTATGAGCACTGACGCACACCAATCGTCAACACCCGCCCAGCGCTATACTGCTGAACTGGCATCCCAGATCGAAGCACGGTGGCAAAAGCACTGGGTTGAAAATGAGTCATTCCAAACACTCAACCCAGGCGATGAAGGATTCGATGCTTCAAAGCCAAAGTTCTACTGCCTTGACATGTTCCCATATCCATCGGGAAAGGGACTGCATGTTGGGCATCCATTGGGTTACATTGCAACCGACATCATCTCGCGTTACAGACGCATGTGTGGTTACAACGTTCTTCACCCAATGGGCTGGGATGCCTTCGGACTACCTGCAGAACAATATGCGATTCAGACAGGTGTACATCCTGCAATCACGACCAAAAATGCAATTGATACTTATCGAATGCAGCTATCTAGCTTTGGCATGAGCTATGACTGGTCAAGAGAAATCGCCACAATTGATGCCGACTACTACCGCTGGACACAGTGGATCTGGCTCAAGGCTTATGAGTCTTTCTTTGATCCAAAACAACAGAAAGCTCGGCCTATCACAGAGCTCCGAGATGAACTTGCGGCAGGCCATTGGGCGATCGATGACAGCGGTGATTTGGTTGCGCCGGAAACCAACAATTGCATCCGCTGGGATACGCTCGATGACGAACAGCAGCGACACACCATTGATCTCCTTAGACTTGCGTATCTCGATGAGCAAGTGGTGAATTGGTGCCCTGCCTTGGGCACTGTATTGGCCAACGAGGAAGTGATTGATGGAAAATCAGAGCGAGGGCATCATCCTGTCACGCGTCGTCCACTCAGGCAGTGGATGTTCCGTATTACAGCCTATGCCGATCGCCTCTTGAATGATCTTGAAAGCGTTGATTGGCCAAATTCAACCAAGACCATGCAACGAGAATGGATTGGACGAAGCGAAGGTGCTGATATTGATTTTGAGCTTTTGCAACCAATGGAAGGCTCGCTCCGTGTTTACACCACCAGAGCAGACACACTTTTCGGAGCAACTTTTATGGTGGTTGCTCCAGAGCATCCGCTGATCGACCGCTTATTAGAGCAACCAACTTCTGAGTGCAACTCGCGAGAGCTGGATCTCTATGTACAAGCTGCTCGTAATCGTTCTGAAGTTGATCGTATGGCCGATACGAAGGATAAGACTGGTGTGTTTACAGGCGCTTATGCTGTGAACCCTGCCACTGGAAAACCGATACCTATCTGGGTCGCGGACTATGTGCTTATGGGATATGGGCATGGCTCTGTCATGGCGGTCCCTGGCCACGATCAGCGCGATAACCAGTTCGCTAAAAAGTTCAACCTCCCAATTGTCGAAGTTGTTCGTCCAGCAGAAGACGTTGTCGCTGATGAATGCTTCTCAGGAGAAGGACTCGCCGCCGATTCTTCTAATGACGAAGTGAGCTTGGATGGCCTTGAAACGACTCAAGCAAAAAAGTGCATCCTTGACTGGCTTGAATCAAAAGGATACGGCCGACGAAAAGTAAACTACAAACTGCGAGATTGGCTCTTCTCCCGGCAACGATATTGGGGCGAACCCTTCCCAATCGTCTACGACAGTAAGGGCGACCACTATGGCATTAAGGCCGACGCACTACCTGTTGAATTGCCTGAACTTGAAGACTATAAACCGGTGGAGTCATCAGAGCCTCAACCAATGCTTGCCAAGGCCACCCAATGGCATCAGACCACTGCCGGTGAAGCTGGCGTTGACTCCAGCTTCTTGCCTGCAGAAGCAAAAGTGACTCGCGAACTATTAACGATGCCTGGTTGGGCCGGTTCTTGTTGGTACTACCTTCGTTACTGTGATCCAAAAAATAATGCTGATCTGATTGGTAAAGATATTGAGTCTTACTGGGTTGGCCCACAAACTGACTCGATTGGCGGGGTCGACCTTTATGTGGGTGGTACCGAGCATGCGGTGCTTCACCTCCTGTACGCTAGATTTTGGCACAAACTGCTCCATGACTTTGGCAAAGTAACCAGCCCTGAGCCTTTTGGAAAAATGTTTCACCAAGGGTTGTTAACTTCCTTTGCATATCAGCGCACAGATGGTTCGCTGGTAGCTGTTGATGAAGTCGATGAAACTGAAGATAAGTTTATTGAACGAGCCACTGGCGATGAGGTCATTCAAGTCACCGCAAAAATGAGTAAGTCGCTTCGCAATGTCATTAATCCAGATGATGTTATTGCTGAATATGGCGCCGATACACTTAGGCTCTATGAAATGTATATGGGACCACTTGAAGCGAGTAAGTCATGGAATCCCCGTGATATCATCGGCGTCTTCCGTTTTCTACAGCGCGTTTGGCGACTGGTTATTGATGAAGACTCAGGAAAAATAAAGAACGTGAACAGCACTGATCCAGATGTTGACCGTGCGCTCGCCAAAACCATTCAAAAAGTCTCGAACGATATTGAGCGACTGTCATTCAATACCGCAATCGCTTCCATTATCGAATTCACGAATCTAGCTACTGCAAAGGGTGGCTTAACACACAAACAAACATTTGAACTGGCATGTCTGCTCTCGCCATTTGCGCCCCATATGGGCGAGGAAATGAATGCTCGTCTCGGCGAGCCCCATGACTTGGCGAATGGCCCCTGGCCTGTCCCAAATGCGGCACTCCTCAAAGATGACCATGTTGAACTACCTGTACAGATTATGGGTAAGGTCCGAGGTAAAATCAGTGTGGCAGCAGATGCTTCCGCTGAGGAGATAGAAAAGATCGCCCTGAAGGATGAGACAATCGCTCAGCAGCTCGCAGATAAACAGATACGAAAAGTTGTTGTTGTACCTGGAAAAATCATAAACATCGTGGCTCAATAGCCAAATCAAACCGTAAAGAGCATTGGTAATGAATAACCAAGCCGACATTATGCGCATGGCTGAATCTGACCCCGACGTCGGTCTTATTCACAAGGACCAAACATTATCCGGCATGATTGCCATGTTCCCTGAAAAAGAAAAGCCGGCAATGAACGATGTCGTCGGCGCTATGGCGGTTTATGTTGGCGAAGCAATTGAAGTTCAAAAAGAAGCACTACCCTCTGAGCCGCCTGTTGAATGGGCTTATCGAATTCGGGTACCCGGCCATAATCACGATATGGTCCTGTGGTGCGCACAAGCAACCGATCAACCACCGTTGGAAATATTCGAAGGCAACAAGCCCGACTTCCAATGGGTCGTGGGTGTTGATGCACTTTTAGATTACACCGATCCACTTAGCAGCCTTGCAGATTTGATTCGAATGCTGGTCACAGCAACCTCACGTAGTACAGCCATATTGGATCTTGAAACAAATCGCTGGCATGGCCCCGGAGCCCTTGCGTCATACTTCCTCAATACGCAACTGGAACCGCCCTCCGAAATGCTCTGGCTCGTGCAATCCAGCGTGAATCAAGATGATTCACTCTTTACCTTGTATACGAAGGGCCTTGCGCGATGCGGTAGGCGTGATCTAAAAATCCAGGGGCTTCATCAATCACAGCTTGAGTCGGCGGTACAACTCTTAAATGCTATTGCTGCACAGAGCGTAGAGTCTCCACTCTCTCAACCACCAACGACCGTTGAAATTGGCCATCATGCCGAAGTCCGGTTGCGAGAGCCCGACACCGAATCCGAGCCCAAAACAGATAACGCTGTTCCTCAAGAACAACGAGCCGCTCTGCTGGTGCTAGACGCAGTAGAGGAAACGTTGCCGACCAACCTACTCTTACAGCTCACCAAAGGTGCCGCAGCCCTTTGGTTACCCAGCCGCGACCAAGCAAGGCGCGGCCAACTCGCCCGACTGACACTTCCTCACTTCACAGAAATCTTGATGGACGAACAGTCCTATCAAGACGCAACTTATCTCGTGCAAACATCGCTCACAGATGGGCAAGCGAGAGAGTATGTATGGACCAATGTCACAACCCAAAATGAGCAGGGCTTTGTCGGCGAACTGATTGAAGATCCAATTCTTGAATGTGGGCCCAAAGGCGGCGACCGCATGATTATTTCGGTGGAGGCCGCTGAAGACTGGCGCATCGAAGCTGGAACGACAATCATCGCGCCTGAGAATATTGACCTCAAGCTCATCGCGGATTCGACACCACCGGATCTAGAGGGCGAGTCACAATGAACCAGGACCTGCCTGATGATCTTGTGGTGCTGTTACAGACACCATCAGCTTTCCAAGCCAATGCACTTGTTGCTCTACTTGAAGATTCGGAGATCAATGCGCTGGCAATGGAGGAAACGCTCATGGGTGCGCTCAATCCAAGCACAGCGAAGACAGTCGTTTTGGTTCGTGAGGCCGATCTCACAAAAGCCCAGTTCACCATCGATCATGCACGTCGTACAGCTCGAGATATCAATTGGGAAGAGGTTGATGTTGGAGACGAAGTCGCGATCAAGGGGCGCCATCGCAGAACTGAAAACCAAAAATCATCTGGTTCTTTACCACCGGTGATTTTCCTATTAGCGATTCTTGGCATCTTGCTGGTCGTCGTTGGCATTCTGGCGGGTGTGATTTCACTCTTTCTGCCAGTACCAGATCCCCAGGCCAACCTGGGATCAACCTTTATGGTTGCTTTTTCGCACGCTGTGATTTTATAACAACTCCATCAAGTGGAATCACTTGCAAAGGCACAGAGCTCTGCCGCACCCGCTCTTCGATTCGAGCAAGCAGCGAAACATCAATCACGTTGATTGCTCTTGTTTGTGATGGCAGTCGATTACTGTCATCTAAAAGATCCGCAGAACCAAGTATGACATCAACCTCAAAGTTCTCGATCTGCGGCACGTTCGCTTCATCAAGAATCTGCCGACCTTGCTCGTCAACAACTGGGCGTTCGATCTCAAGCCGGACCTTATCGCCAGGCCGCTTTGCTTGAACATGCAAGATCAAATCACTTGTAGAAGTCGGGCGAATGCCGTCTAGTCGAATGATTGCATCGCCTAAAACAAGAACCTCTCGGGCAGGAAGATCGTCGAGCAAGTCCGTAACAAGAACACGCCCTCCACGTCCATTGGCATTACCACGAAAACTCATCCGAATACCGAGCGCTCCACGAGGCGCATTGAAGAGTCGAAATCGGAAGGCTGACATCAGTCGCTGCCGCTGCTCTTCTTTAAGTGTTTCGGTATCGAGTCGAGATTGAATTTCATCATCAGTAATATCAGACTCAATGAGTGCTCGCGTCGCAAATTCACGCACTGAGAAATTCTCTGAACCCATTTGTTCAATGATGAGATCCAATGGCATCGCTATTGAGGATTCTTGATCGCCCACACTGGACGCGCCGTTTGCCTCGGCCACCTGACCCAACGTCAACGGCGTTACTAAAAAAAGTATGACAGCAATGTTAATCATGAGGTTTCCAGAAGTTCTACCAGACTTGTGGCCCGTCGCCGTATCCATCGTACCTTCTCTGTGACCACACTCAAGAAGTCACTGCCACGAAGGCGGCCAAATGTACCAGCGGCCGCGATTGGGTAAACACTTTCAGCAATAATTGCCTCGATCATGAGCCATGGAATCGCGTGGCACTCCGCTGGTGACAAGGCCTTTCCAGAGGCCGCCTGATAGCCGGTCGCTATTGCCTCTATGAACGAAACGTTTAGACCCTTTGGCCAGCTTTGTAGTGATTGAGTTGAGCCCATACACATTGAAAACTGGAGAATTGCATTGGCAAACTCAACAATTCTAGGTTCACGGCGTGCACAATCGAAGTCAAGAACAGAAGAAATTACATTACCACTGAAAAGTAGGTTTCCTGGATGCCAATCACCATGGAGATAAGTACTTTCCCAGTCGCTAAATCCCAGTTTCTCTGTCTTGTTTGTGGCATCACGATAGGCGCGCCGCAGAAACGTACAACACTCTTCCAGACTCTCTTTGTTTTCTGTTTTCTCAACAACTTCGACCACGCTTGGTATTTGCTTGATTTTATTGTTGATCCCTTTCACCGCATGGAAGGAAGAGAGAGGCGGGCAGTATTTGATCTTTACAGAATTGAGTATGTGGTGAAGTTGGCCTAAGACAGCCCCTGCCTCCCACGCATCGTTTTTAGTATTGTCAAAACGTCTTCCTGGCACAAATTCAAACAGCTCATACACTCGACCATCTAACTCAAGCGTGGTCGTTTTTGATCGCCGAGTTGATATCAGTGGCGCTACAGGGAAGCCTTTTGCTGCCAAATGAGCCTGTAATTTATGAGCAAAACGCACGCGCTGAGGATCATCTTGACCGACCGCTCGCCTCTTGAGCAGGTAATTGCCTGATTCACTGACGATGCGCGCCTTGGGCGCCCGGCGAGATCCCCGAGAAAACGATTTGGCTGACTTCAGCACGCCAACGTCATAATGACTGAGCACGATTGCTAACTCGTTACGATCAAATTTTGCTTGCTGTTGTTGGGCCTCAGCCCCTGGGCCAAGATGGGGCAGCTGATAATCAATGCCAGTTAATGGTGTCTTACCATTCATAAATCAGCGTTCATACTGGGCAGAATTCCTACTCGACATTCTGCACCTGCTCTTTGATCCGATCAATAAGTCCCTTGATCAGTACAACATGTCGACTCACCGTAGCGTCTAGGCACTTACTTGCGATCGTATTTGCCTCCCGTAGCATTTCCTGTGAAAGAAAGTCGAGTGTTCTTCCCACAGGTGCTTCATTCTTCTCATTGAGAATGGAATGAAGCTGATCAATATGACTACGCAAGCGTGTCAACTCTTCATTGATATCTGATCGTTCAGCAAAAATCGCAACCTCACGAATCAAGTCTTGATCCGAGAGACTAGCGCCCGCTTCATTGGCAAGTAATTCAACGCGCTGCTGCAGTCGCGATTGGTACTGACGGACAACTTCTGGTGCTCTTTTATCAACTTCAGAAAGCAACTCAGCAATTTTGCCACAGTGATCCTCAAGATCGCGTTGAATTGAGTCGCCTTCTCGGTGACGCATTTCCTGTAAATCGGTTGTCGCTTTCTCAACCAGCTTCATAATCGCTGGTTTGGCTCGGGAGGAGATATCGGTCCGACTGGCTTCCGAATAGGCGCCGGGAAGCATCAAAAGTGCCGCTAGATCGGTTTGTAGCTGAACCCCAGCTGCCTCTGCGATTCCCCTGAGCTCTGACAAGTACCGCTCAACTACGACACGGTTAATGGCAGCGCCAGCCTCTGGTGAATGATCCACATACCGCACTGTGAGAACAACGCTACCACGAACAATGCTACCCGAGACGAAACGCTCAATATCGACTTCTAGTTCCTGTAGCGAATCGGGCACCCGAACCTGGCACTTAAAAAAGCGGTTGTTCACCGAACGAATCTCAACCCCATACTCGACGCCGTCGAGACTCTGTGCGGCACTACCAAATCCTGTCATCGATCGGATCATGTGTGTTAACCATCCGATGATCCGCTCGCTGGCGGAACTGTTGTTGGAGTTATTGCTGTAGGTGCGGGAGTCACTGGCCCGGCGGGTGTTGGAGTCGCTGTTGAGGGCACTGGACTCAGGCCACCTGGTAACGGTGGTGTGGTTGAAGGTGCTCCAAGTGGCTGCTGAAATGTGCTCGTTGCAGCCTCAGGTGGACTAGCTACAGCATCGGGATCGATGTTATCGAGCAAGTTGAGCGCAATGGCCAAACCGAGATAACAGACAAATGCAATCACCGTCATATAGGTCAACGCATCACCTACTCGACCACCAAAGATCGTCTCAGTGCCTGAGCCACCAGCACCACCGAAGGCGCCAGCTAGACCACCGCCTTGAGGGCGCTGAACCAAGATGATCAGTACCATTGCCAGTGATACGACGACAAATACAATCATCAGGACAATAAACCAATTACTCATAACTACTCCAGTGAAGACTCCCTTTATGGAGTCTGAATTGACTGCTCTGACGATGTGTTCCCGCAGCAGAGAGTCGCCGCATTAACGATCTTGCTAAATGAATCCGAATTAAGCGAAGCGCCCCCGATGAGCCCTCCATCAATGTCGGGTTTACTAAAAAGGGTGGTCGCATTATCACTATTAACTGATCCACCGTACTGGATCGGAACGGTTGCTGCAGACTCCGTATCGTAGGCACTTGCAAGCGTCGAGCGAAGAAGCTCATGAACGGCCTGGGCGTCCTCGGGAGTTGCTGTTTTTCCAGTACCGATCGCCCAAACAGGTTCATAGGCAATCACAAGCTGATCAAGTCTCCCCTTGTCGATACCAGCAAGGCCTAACACCAGCTGATCTCGGTTGATTGCCTCAGTTTGCCCATATTGCCGCTGTTCACCAGTTTCTCCAACACAAAGCACGCCTTGAAAACCTGCTTCAAGCACTGCTATCAGCTTTTCATGAATCAATACTTCAGGCTCATTAAGAATATGGCGCCGCTCAGAGTGGCCGACCAGTACATAGGTGACCCCTAGATCCTGCAGCATGGCCGTCGATATTTCACCCGTAAATGCACCATCAGCACCAGGATAGACATCTTGTGCTCCAAGCTGAATACCAGTGCCCTGGATCACCTGACTCACCTGATGTAAGTAGCAAAACGGCGGAAATACGACCACGTCCACCTGCTGGCAGTCGTCACCACAATGCTCAACAACCTCTGTAGCCAAAGCCACTGCCCCTTGGCTATCGGTGTTCATCTTCCAATTTCCACCGACAACGGTTCGTCGAGTGGGTTTGAGAGAAGTCATAAGAGGAGCACTCCAAGGGCTAGCTGAGCCAAAAGGGGGATCGAGCAGGATATCCGCCGTGCCCGGTGGCCGCAAAATTGAGCCACTGCATCCCAAAAAGGAAGGCCTAGAGCGAGGTTGCTGGGCCCAAACAGACCGAGATAGCTGCCTTTCATCCTCCACTGGGGCGTCCGCTGGCTTTACCATGGCGGACTATTGCTTGAAACTTCATTGCTACGGGAGCACCATGAGCCAATCTGCCAATGACATCCGCCAGGACTTCATCGACTTCTTCGCTGATAAACATCGCCACCAATTCGTGCCCTCATCATCTGTCGTTCCTCATGACGATCCGACCCTGCTGTTTACCAACGCTGGAATGAATCAATTTAAAGATGTCTTCCTTGGACGAGGAACTCGGCCATATACGCGCGCTGTCAATTCGCAAAAGTGTATCCGTGCCGGTGGCAAACATAACGATCTTGAAGATGTTGGTACTGACACCTATCACCACACGTTCTTTGAAATGCTCGGCAACTGGTCTTTTGGAGACTACTTCAAGGCTGAAGCAATTCAATGGGCTTGGACGCTGCTTACTGAAGTTTGGCAACTTAATCCTGATCGACTTTACGTAACTGTTTTTGCTGGTGATGACAACGATGGTCTGTCACCAGACAAAGAAGCTGAAGAACTGTGGCGTGACTTAACAAATGTCAATCCGAAACACATCACCCGCTGGGGTCGCAAAGATAATTTCTGGGAAATGGGCGAGACAGGTCCATGCGGACCTTGCAGTGAAATTCACTATGACTCGACATCAGATGGATCTGGTGGACCACTCGTCAACATGGATGACCCCATGGTGATTGAGATTTGGAATCTCGTCTTTATTGAATTCAATCGAGGACAAGACGGAAAGCTGGTTAAATTACCACAGCAACATGTTGATACAGGCATGGGCCTTGAGCGTATTGTTCGCGTCCTACAAGGTGCCGACAGTAATTATGACACCGATCTATGGACACCTTTATTTACAGCGATCTGCGATAAGACCGGTGCTCAGCCATATGCTGGCTCAGTGGCTGACCCGCTCGACATCGCCTACCGAATCATCGCCGATCACATTCGATGCCTGACCGTTGCACTGAGCGATGGAGCTCGTTGCGGAAATGAAGGCCGCGATTATGTATTGCGGCGGATCTTACGACGAGCAGCCCGTCACGCGCGACAGACCATGGGGGTTGATTGCCCGCTCCTGTGTCAGCTAGTTCCTACTGTTGTCGAGTCGCTTAGTGCCGCGTTTCCTGATCTTAAGGAATCCGCTCCCAAAGTCTCTCAACTCATTGAAGACGAGGAGGTCAGCTTTTTAAGGACTTTAGATCGTGGCCTTGCACTGTTTGATCATGCTGCCGCCGGTTCTACAAAAGGGGTCTCTGCAAAGAGTGCCTTTGAACTACATGATACCTATGGATTTCCGATCGACTTGACTGAAGTGATGGCAAAAGAAAGAGGCCTACCTGTTGATCGTGATGGCTACGAGCAACTCATGGATGAAGCTCGAAAGCGAAGCCGAAAGACAGGTGATGCCGCGCAGGATCTTGGACTCACGCCAGATGCAATCGCTGACCTCGAGTCAAAAAAGACGAAGCCTACCAACGATGTCGCCAAGTTTGAAGGCCATGATATTGACACAGCCATTGAAGCAATTTGGAATGGCGCGAGTTTTATCAAAGAGTTATTGCCTGGAGAACATGGATGCCTCGTTACCACGGAAACCAACCACTACGCTGAACAAGGCGGGCAGACTGGAGACTCCGGAACAGTCGAAGCCATGATCATGGGTGATGACAGCTCCGCCGCAGGCGTCGCCGCTTTTGTCGTCGAGGACACCATTCGATCTGGTCCATACGTTTTACATGTCGGCCGCTGTACCGAACGTCCACTGCGCCCAGAGCAACCATGCAAGCTCATCATCGAAGAAGCAAGACGTCAAAAGATTATGGCAAACCATACTTGCACCCACCTTCTCAATCTCGCACTACGAAAGGTGCTAGGTGAAGAGGCAGATCAACGCGGTTCCCTTGTTGCCGATGATCGTCTTCGATTTGACGTTGCTTGTGGCTCTGCAATGACACCAGATCAACTGGCTGCATGTGAGTCTCAGGTCATCGCCAATATTGAGCAAAATCTCGGTGTGCACACACAAGAAATGCCTCTTGAAAAGGCCCGATCGATTAATGGCTTACGCGCCGTCTTTGGAGAGCGCTACCCCGAACGAGTCAGAGTGGTGAGTATCGGCCCAAATTTTGATGATGTATTTGCTGATCCATCTGCATCTGATCTTGCTTCTTTTTCATTCGAACTTTGTGGCGGAACACATGTCTCTTCGACTTCAGATATTGGCACCTGCGTCATTGTGCAAGAACAAGCCCTTGCAGCTGGCATACGCCGCATCACCGCTTTAACAGGCGAAAGTGCTCGGCAAGTACAGGCGACGGGCGAGGCCATGTTGGCTCAGCTCAAGGACATGACAAATCTTACAGATGATGCCTTTTTACAAGCACTGTCGCAACTCTCACAACAACGCAGCGAGACTACTTTAGGTGTTATTCACAAACACGAAATTGATGGCCAGCTAGAGTTGTTACGTAAGCGAGCCAAAGAAGCAAAACGCCAAGCCAATACTGCTTCTACAGATGATGTACTTGCGCAAGCAAGAGAATTAGCTGATAAAAGTGATGGCCAAGTCGTTATAGAACAGATCGCCGGTGCTTCAAAGGACACATTGCTTCCAGCGCTTGATGTGCTTCGAGCAAAGTGTCCGGATAGCGCCATCATGCTGCTCTCGCCTGATACCGATGAAGGGCGCGTTGCAATTGCCGCTGCGGTACCAAAGCCACTGATCACCAGCGGCCTAAAAGCTGGCGACTGGGTTCGCGCTGCGGCCCAGGCTTGTGGCGGCGGAGGCGGCGGCCGACCTGATATGGCTCAGGCTGGTGGCAAAGACCCAAGTCTTATTGATAAGGCAATAAACACAGCAAACGACTTTGCCAAGGAGGCACTTTCATGACGTCCAATGATCCCAAGCACTACATCACCAATCTACATTCTGTAGAACGGCAAATAGGCGAGCATGTTCTGGCACTACTCGCCGCGCCAGAGCACGTTGCCACACTCACAACCGTTATACCGGGTGTTGGTACTGATCGCGTTGCATCCATACCGCTCACCCGCGATGAACTTGGTGACGTACAGCAGATTCTTCAGAAGGTCGAGGCCGGCGAGCCAACGCGTGTTCCATGCGTTGGCTTTCATTGTCGAATCGACGAAGCAGTTGAAGAAGAAAGCCATCGAGATGATCGACGATCAGAAGAATCACTAGGAAATGACTAGCGATGGATCTCTTTCATATTTCACTGGCACAGTGGTCACTTCACCGAAAGATTCAAGAGGGTGATCTCGCACCAATTGACTTTCCCGCCTATACCCGTGATGAATTCAATATTAAAGCTGTTGAATACGTCAACGGCTTCTTCCCTGATCGAGAACCAGACATTCGATTTGCCGAAGAATTGAAACAACGAGCGGAAGATGCTGGCGTCCTTAGCCTGTTGATCATGATTGACCGCGCTGGTGATTTAGGCGATCCAGACACACAAGCAAGAGCGCTTGCTGTTGAAAACCATATGCAATGGGCTGAAGTCGCAACACATTTGGGCTGTCACTCTATTCGGGTCAATGCACATTCGAAGGGCACGCCTCACGAGCAAGCATCTCTTGTGAGTGATGGTTTGTCGCGTCTCACCGAAGCTGTTGCCCCAACCGGGCTCAATGTTTTGGTTGAGAATCATGGAGGCCTCTCCTCCAATGCAGATTGGTTGGTTGATGTCATCCAGCGTGTCAACCAACCTACATGCGGAACACTACCCGACTTCGGAAACTTCTTTCTCAATAGTGAGATGACCGAGTGGTATGACCGGTATAACGGTGTGTCTCAGATGATGCCATATGCAAAAGCAGTCAGCGCTAAAAGCAACGATTTTGACGACGAAGGAAATGAGATACATACCGATTACGACAAGATGATCGGAATCGTGCTGGATACTGGCTACAACGGTTATATTGGCATTGAATATGAGGGCCAAGAACAATCAGAAGATCAAGGCATCAAGCTGACACAATCGCTGCTCGCACGTGTTGCAGAGCGTCGCCTTCAATCAATGAGCCAACCGTAGTTGCGAAAACCTTCTTTAGATTAAAGAAAGAGTATTGTTTGGCATCTTGATACCTGGAAGAACGCTACCAAGATGAAACCAAACCGGAGATACTGATGGCGGCAACAATCAAAGCAATTACAGTCACGAAACAATGTGCCATTGTCGCGCCTCATGTTGCTGTTGTTGATGATTGGCCAACTCCAGAAGTCGGACCAGGCGAAGTACTGATAGAGACTGAAGCCTCTGCTATGAACCACTTGGATCTCTGGGTTGGAATAGGACTCCCAGGCATCGAACTCACTTATCCACGCGTTGGAGGTTCAGATGGTGCTGGCCGCATTATCCAAGTTGGGCAAGGCGTGGATGAATCATGGCTTGATACACGTGTTGTTATTAACGCCGCCAAACTCAAACCATCAGCGTTATTACCAAATGTGACGCCAGCGCCGCCTGAAATCTTGATGATTGGTGAGCATATCAATGGAACACATGCCAGCGCCTTTGTTGCTCCAGTGACGAATGTCTTTCCAATTGGAGATGCAGATGCGGTTGCGGCTGCTGCCTATAGCCTAAGTTTTCTGACTGCGTGGCGCATGTTGTCTACAAAAGCAAACATCAGGCCAGGACAATCTGTACTGATCACTGGTATTGGTGGCGGCGTTGCATTGTCAGCGTTTTGCTTAGCAAAACACTTTGGTTGCCACACCATTGTAACCAGTCGGCACCAACACAAGCTGGATCATGCCCTTGCTCTTGGCGCCGATGATGCCATCCTTGATAGTGGCGAAGATTTTTCCCGTCCGGTTCGTGCAGCCACAAACAAACGTGGCGTTGATGTTTGTATTGATTCTGTGGGCAAAGCGATCCATCTTGGTTGTATTAAGTCACTCGCCAGAGGGGGGAAATACGTCACTTGCGGTTGCACGACTGGGCCAGATGCCAAAACAGATCTCGCTCGCATCTTTTGGAATCAGCAGAGTATTTTGGGCTCAACAATGGGAAGCATGGAGGAGTTCAGAGAAGTGATGAACTTGTTCCTTCGTGATCAAATTCAACCCGTGATTGACTCAGTGCACCCTCCAAGCGAAGCCACAGAAGCATATGAACGACTCGAGACTGGACATCAGTTCGGTAAGATCGTTTTCGATTGGCAATAGTATTTCGATTGTCTTGATAAATAAAAAGAGCGGGCACCCAGAAGGCACCCGCTCTTGTCAATTCTATTCAACTGCACATCAATCTATCTTGACTTCATTAATGTCACCATCGAACGCTCGTTCCCACGCAGGCGTACTCATGACAACAATGAGCACAACTGGGTAGATGATGTCCTCGACAAAGTAAGCCAAGTAGAGTTCGCCCATGATCGCTTCAACGACCGTGAAAGCGATCACAAAAACTGCCCACATCAGAGACATTGCTCGTGCCCAAGGTGCAACTTGGAACAGTCCAAAGCCAGATACGATCAGCATGATGGCCAGGATGAGCTCGATCAGACCATACCACCACAGTTCAGAACCAATCACAGTTTCCGCAGTAACCGGCCAAACAGAATTCCAGGGCACCCAGCCGTCACCCCCAATAAGGATGATTGCAAACAGGGCCATAATAATGCCATAAATAATATTGATGACACCGATCGCAATCATGCCACCGTCGGGCTGCCTATTCATTGATACACCTCATGTCTATGTAATTTGTTTTCTCGAAAACAATTCCAAGTACTAACTTTCTTTTCACCAGATTAGTTCTGGGAAGGTTGATTGAACACATCTTCACCATCGACTGAATTGACCGCGATCAGCAGGATGATTGGCCAGACTAACCCGCAGACAATGAACCACGGCCAATGGATAACCCCAAAAATAATGAGGATGATTTCCCAAATGATCCAGCAAACCGCCCATACATTGGCGAGCAAACTTCCATATTGAAAACCGCTAAGCAAGAAGAAGCCGCTTACAAATAGGCCAATAGTTAGAATAAGGCCAACCCATCCGCGCCACTCAAGTTCAGTTGTTGTATTCGTTATTGCAGTAATGTCACCTGCTGGCTCAAACCCCGCAATGATGACAAGTATGTAAAAGATGATGCCCAAAGCGCCTAAGATAATGTTGAGCACACCGATCGCTATCAGAGCTGCGGATTGATTTTGATCTTCTGCCATGTTTGATTCCTCTTAATCAATTCGTGTCTATTGACCTGCTCTCATCCATGCTTGGCCAATTGAAGCAGCCCATTTTGACTCATTTTTGATGACGCCTCTGCTGCTCCAGGAGGCAATGGGCCCATAAATCAATAACTCGACTATTTACGGTGCAGGTAGGGATATCGGCCGAGCCATAGGCATTTCGAGAACGAATGCGGCAATGGTTCTCGGGCCTAGTTTCTAACTACTTGTAAAGTATGTGCTTATATGTCTGCCCTGGATGATTGATTCGCCCGGTTTATTCGGTACGCTGAGTGGTTAGAAAGGCCCGAAAATGCGGTCCTTTAGAGAGTCCTCCTTGTGATATAGGCCTAACAATGCTCACTGCCGATACGCTCGAAGATCAGATTGATGATGAACAATGGTGGACACCACTACAAGCATCGATCGAGGGTCTGCAACCGCGACTTATCAGACTTCGCCGCCGTCTACACGCCATACCAGAAGCCTCGGGCTGTGAACAACAGACCACCTTGCTCTTGGCAGAAATTCTGCGCGACGCTGGGATCACGCCAACGCTCATGGAAAATGGCTGCGGGTTGATTGCAGACATCCATCTTGGTGCGCCATCTAACACATTTGTTGCACTTCGATCAGAGCTGGACGCCGTCAACGTTCATGACAACAAAAGTGTTCCCTATGCATCGACGCAACCCGATCTTTGTCATGCCTGTGGACATGATGCTCATACCTCTATTCTGATGGCTACGGCGCTCACGATAAATAAGCACTTACAAGATCTTTCTACTATTAAATTTCGTCACAACCTTCGCGTCATTTTTCAACCTGCTGAAGAAACTGCAGTAGGCGCACGCTCCATGATCAAACAAGGTGCACTTAATGGTGTCTCTGCAATTGTTGCACTTCATGCTGATCCGTTCTTAGAAACAGGGACGATTGGACTTCGTAATGGCGCCATCACTGGTGCGTGCAAAACCTTTAAGATTGCTATTAAAGGACGAAGTGGACATACTGCTCGCCCACATGAAGCTGTTGACCCAATTCCTGCGGCAACGAGTGTTATCGACATGTTTTATCAATTGGGGCCGCGCTCCATGGATAGTCGCTATCCACTAGCGCTCACCGTCTCATCGATTATGGCTGGACAAGCAGTGAATGCTATTCCTTCTCAAGCCACTATTGCAGGCACGCTACGCACAGCGCGACTAGAGGATCTAGAAGCTGTACAGCAGCAGATGATCCGAGTTGTTGAATCAGTGGGCCATGCAACTTCCTGCCAAATTGATATTGAATTTGTTGGTTTTACGCCGCCAACGAATAATGACTCTCTACTGACAGAGATTGTTGGCCGAGCAGCGAGTGACGTCATACAACCAAAATCTATTCAGTGGCTGGATGTACCGAGTTTGGGTGGGGAAGATTTTGCTTTTTACCAGGAGCTTATCCCAGGCACGATGTTCCGGCTTGGTACGGCCTTAGCGAATCCCAGGCAGCGGATGCCGCTACATTCAAGTCATTTTGATATTGATGAGCGAGCTTTGGGTATCGGTGCCCTTGTGATGACCCGTGCCATCCTTTTGGCCGCCCAAGAGCAACCTGCCTCATGACCCCCTGCCAGAGTTACCATGGAGTATCCTTTTCATATGCCTTAGGATGAGGCCATTAAAGGAACGTCTTACAGTCTTATTTGGAAACATATGAGGAATCGTGATGAACTTTGATTTCAATGGCAGCCCAGAACCAACTGTCGGGGTCGAGATTGAACTCGGCTTAGTTGATCAGAAAACTGGAGCCCTAAGTAACTCGATTCATCCGCTACTAGAAAAAGTACCGGAGCCACTTCACGCATTTGTTAAACCTGAATTCAAGCAATCATACTGCGAGATTATCACTGACGTCTGCAATGATGTTGCCGGCATTGAGGCAGATCTCGAAGGCAAGCTTGAGCAAGTTGAGCATGCTGCTAACCAGTGCGATCTAGGTCTTCTTTGGTCAGCAACACATCCGTTTAGCTTATGGAGCGATCAGAAGCTAACGAAGGAAGCTCGTTATGAATGGCTGATGGATACGATGCAGTTCGTGGCAGAGCGTTTAACAGTCTTTGGTATGCATATCCATGTAGGCGTTGATTCAGGTGATAAAGCAATCCAGATGTGTGATCGCTTACTCCGACATTTACCCACAATGCTGGCGCTCTCCGCAAATAGTCCACACTGGTGTGCACGCGACACTGGATTGCAGTCATACCGGTCTAAGGTCATGGAGTCTCTGCCAACTGCAGGCATGCCTTTCCCATTGCGCAACTGGTCAGAATATGTTTGGATGATCAAGAACCTTATCTCGACTGGTTTTATTCACTCGATCCGTGAGATTTGGTGGGATGTAAGGCCCCATGCAAAATTCGGCACGGTTGAGATTCGGGTTATGGATCAACCTATGTGCATGCGGCATCTCTTGGGACTCACGGCGCTGACACAGTCTCTGGTTGCTGGCATATCAGAAGATATAGACCGCGGAGCCTATCAATTCGACTCCCACCCAATGATTGCGAAACAGAATAAATGGCATGCGGCCCGTTATGGAATGGATGCTTCTTTCGTTGACTTCGACACGATGCTGGCCATACCAGCTCGCCAAATGGCCAGACGCCTCATTGACCAAGTCACGCCCTTCGCTGAACGCCTTGGTTGCCTGAAGCAACTGGGATACCTTGAGGATATCATTGACGACGGCTCAGGTGCCGAACAACAACGTCGTGCTTACAATGAAAATGGCCAGATGACTGATGTTGTTGATTACCTACTGGCTCAACGAGCAAAAGAAACAGATGCTCGCGTATCGAAAGCCTAGTTGCACGCGCATATAATGGCTATGTCATTTGTGGGAAGGAGATCGCTACCATGGCTCTTGAAACTCTAACAAGCAACACGCCAGAGACAAACTGCCGTCCACCAAAATTGGATCGCTTGCCAACTTGGCGATTAGTACTTCACAATGATGATCGTCATACGATGGACTATGTGGTGGAGACGATTGTTGAGCTTACACCACTCAACCCTCATGTAGCCGTTCTGCGTATGCTTGAGGCACATCAGACTGGTGCTGCTTCACTCATCTCAACACATCGAGAACATATTGAGCTGCTACACGAACAATTCGGCAGCAAGAAGCTCCTCACAACCATTGAACCTGAGTAGCCTCGGGCCACAGAACCAGGCTCAGCGCACGGTTGCATGTGAAAGCCAATGCTCCAATGCGTTATCAACATTATTTGAAACTGTTGCCAGATCATTGCGAGCATCTATCACAACACAGCGACTGGGATCCTGACTCGCTTGTTCCAAAAAACCATTCCGTACACGCTGGTGATATGCCTTATCGCGCTGTTCGATGCGATCCAATGAACTCGACATTCGCTCATGAGCCGTCTTTTGGTCAACATCAAAAATGAGTGTCAAGTCCGGCCACCCATCACCGACAGCCACCTTGCCAACTGTTGCAATCGTATCCATCCCCAGTCCGCCACCGGCGCCCTGATAAGCAATAGTTGCACTCAAGAATCGATCTGCAAGGACGAATTGTCCGTCATTAAGTGCTGGTAGGATCAGTTGTTCAACGAGCTGGGCACGACTTGCCATGTAGAGCAGCATCTCACAACGGAGCGTCATCTCATCAAAAACTGGGTCCAGAAGAATTGCTCGAATTCGCTCACCAACCTCGGTGCCCCCTGGCTCTCGCACCTCGCACACTGCCAGCCCATTACTGCGGGCCATCGCTGCAACTCGCTGTAATTGTGTGGTCTTACCAGACCCATCCGGGCCATCGAAAACCACGAAACGGCCCGAAAGTTGTTTAATCCACTGCTCCACGACGCTAATACTCCAAAAGTGGGAATGTTAATTCCGTCTGAGTAGGTACCATACCCGACCTATGGATATCGAGTTGCACGACCCCCAGGGACGACGACTCGGCCAGGTCGAGGTTGATGTCGATGCCCGCCCAGCGCGAGTTCGATCACCTCAAGATGACCGTGTCCTGTTTCTCGCATGGGAAGCAGCCACTGATGACGGTGGGCACTTGCGAAAGTGTGTTGTGTGTGGTTCTGCTGATCTGTACCGAGAGAAGCGTTTTCCACATGTCACTGGTCTGGCCATCGTCTTGGCTTTCGCTGGCATTGTTGTCAGCATATTAGGCTATGCAACGACCTGGTTGGTACTCATATTAATGTTCATCGTTTTGCTGCTTGACGTCACAATTCTCCTGGTTCCGCGAACCCGACTTGTCTGTTATCACTGTAGATCGGTCTACACCAAGACACCCATCGCTCGATACCATCGCACATGGGACGCCGGAATTGCAGAAAGACATGCGCAAGATAAGAAGGTCGAGACATATTAATGAAGCAAAGACGTTTCTTATTATTGGGCGGAGGAGGTCATGCGTCAGTCGTCGCTGACGCGATGCGCGCCAGTGGCCATGTTGTTGTGGGGTTTGTCGATGATGGCCCAGCAACACCGACTGCCTCAGAACGTATTGGCGCACCCTTTTTAGGGGGCACCACTCAGTTATTGGATTTGATTGAAACACTTGACCAACCTGTAGAGGTCTTCCCTGCTGTCGGTAGCAACTCCGATCGAATGCAACTCATACAAATACTGGAAAGAAATAGACAACTTGAGGCACCGGCAGTAGCCCATCCATCTGCTTACATCGCTCATACTTCTCGACTGGAACCGTTTGTCTTCGTCGGGCCAGGCGCCATCATCAACGCAGGCGCTTGCATTGGTCGCGGAGCAATGATTAACTCTGGTGCCATTGTGGAGCATGACAGTGTGGTTGGTGAGTTGGCCCATATTGCACCAGGCGCCATTTTGTGTGGCGCTGCCAAAGTGGGCGAGCGTGCTTTGATCGGGGCAGGTGCTGTGGTACTGCCCGGGGTCACAATTGGTGACCAGGCCACGCTTGGGGCAGGTGCTGTGGCCAATAAGGACGTTGATGCAGGGCAGGTTTCCGTGGGTGTGCCGGCACGCTAAACCTCTGGCTTTAGCAGGGCTTATCGAATGACCGATAGACCCATGATGCTTCGATTATTTTTTCTACCCATCTTATGTTTCATGCTCATGCCAGGCTGTGACCAACGCCCTATTCGTATCGTCGAGTCAGGCGTCGAGATTATCACGGAGCAACGTGGGCAAGGAGCCCCTGCCAATGCTGGTGACGTTGTCACGATTGCTTATGAAGTTCGTTTACCCGATGGGCAGCCGATCCTAAACAACGATCGTTTTTCATTTCAACTTGGACGCGGCGCTGTCATCGAAGGAATCGATCACACTGTGGTAGGAATGCGTGTTGGAGGGCATCGTATAGTTCTATGTCCACCTAATAAGCACTGGGGACAGTCTGGTTATGGTGAAGACGCCATACCACCAGATACAATCCTGACGCTAGACGTTCGGCTTACTGCATTAGATTAGATAGATTTTCGTAATCGCGGTGCGCTTCTAACCCATCATCACCCAGATGACGAAGTACGCAGTAATCCAAATCAGAAAAACACAAAGCACGCTCATGCCTAAAAATAGGCACGCCTCTTGAATCTTGATTCTGAAGTACACGATCATCAAGAGCAATACAATTGCAATTCCAGTAAGCAACTCTACGAGTGACTCTAGAAATGTCGTTGCAATTGAGATAAATGCGACGAGTCGCATCGCAGCAACACATGAAAACATACGAATCGTTGCGAGAGATAGATCTCCAAATTCGACTCTGAGGAGCACTGTCACAAGCGCAAGAGATACCAAGCCGCATCCAACTAGGAAAACAACGAGCGCCAGGTAACGAAGCAATCCTAGGAATCGCCAACCAACACTGATCGTTAATTCAGGATCATCAACACCCGGAAATAGTGCGTGGGCGCCAACAAAATAACCACCGAGCGTGATCGCTATACAGAAGAGTGCCAACGCCGCCGGAAGAAGATAGCCACCTCGGCCAGGCCCCGAAATTGGTATGTCCCGATCATCCTCAGCCCGCTCAAATGCACCAACCGCATCACCCACGGCTGAAGTGGCAGAACTGCCTTTCCGGTAGAACTCACCAACATCTTCTCCAGCAAGCGGCTCAGCTACTTCCTTGCCACACCGCATACAGGGACCGTTCGGTCTCTGTGCGGCCGCATTGCAGTGGGGACAGACTGATCCAAGATCGAGTTTGGGAGCGGGCTCATCGTCCAGTGGCTCTAGATCATGTGGACTGCGCTCGGCACCGGCTGTTTCACCATCGGGAGCATCCGGATTGTCCTGTGAGAGCTTGGAGTGGTCATCTTCAGGATGTACTCCTTGATCGTCTCCATGATCTGGAGCACCCGTCGACTCAACATCGTAACCGTCTTCGTTATTCATGCTAACTCGTTTACTCGGTGATATTCCAGGCTCGCTTCCAATATGAGGCCTGACTAATTAAGTCTCCGCACATAATACACTTGACGAATCAGCTGCCGTACGCGATTCTCTCCCGATGCGCAATATATCTCTCCAGCTAAGATCTCGTCTGCTTATCCCCTTCATATTCACACTGCTTCTGCTTTGCACTCATACCCCGCTGCAAGCAGACACGGTGGTGTTGACCTCTGGCGATACACTCCATGGGACAATTGTCAAAGAAACCGATGACACCGTAGAACTAGAACATCCACTTTTAGGAACTATTACGCTGCCGCGTGACCAGATTGCTTCAATCGAACATACGCCAAAAGAAGCAAAAGATTCAGATGCACAACCTGATTCCTCAGATGAAAAAGCTGCCAATACCACCGATGATAGTACACCTGCGAACACTCAAACGGCGCCACCGGCTGCCGTATCAGAAATCGCTACAGCTGGAACACCTGCTGGACTTGCTGCCGCTCAATCAAATCTGACCGATGACGAAGCTGGCGACGCCCAGGCGATCTGGAAGTCACAGCTCCAGCTTGGCTACGGACTGACTCAAGCCGGAAATGACACGGCGAATTTCAATATTGGTATCAACACCACTATGACAAAAGGTATTCAGACGCTGACTGCTTCGGCGAATTATCAATACCAGTCAGTTAATGATGAGGTTAAGCAAAATAGATTAGAGACGAAAATCCAGTCAAAGTGGCAAGCAACTGACTCTCCATGGATTACAAGTGTGCAAGGTTTTTATGATCATGCAGAGTTCCAGGAGTGGGATGATCGTGTGATTGCAAATGCTGATGTCGGGTACGAGTTTATTCACGAAAATCGGACCGCCAAAGATGGAAGCGAACTGAACTTTCTGAACGCTGTATTCAGACTTGGTGGCGGCTTCAGACGCGAGTTTGGAAATGCTGATTCTGACGAGTTCGTGCCGGAAGGCCTTTTAGGACTTCGAGCAGCTTGGAAGCCAACCGACAATCAAACCTTCAGTGTCGAGCTGACTTACTTCCCAGACATTCTAGAAATCGAACAGTACCGCTTTATTGCATCTGGCAACTATGAAATTGGCCTGAAGGACTTCGAGAACCTGAGCCTCATCGTTGGCATTCACTACGAATATGACTCTCATATCGATGCATCTGGTGTCCCAACATATCTGCGTATCAACGTCGGGCTAGGTCTTGATTTCTAAATCACCTCTGATTCAAGAATATAAAAACCTTGCCACGAACTATTGATGCTTCCCTTTGTCCTTGGAATGCCGAAGTACCGCTCGGATATTGTTGAATAACAACATGACGGCGCAGAACCCTGCAATAAAGAAACCACAGATACCCAAAATGAATACGCCAGTCACGCTCTCAGCTGCTCGCTGCGTATGGACAAGAATCGAAGACCCAACTAATAGTCCCGCAATAATCAGCGCCATCAGGATATTACGACTGGCGTGCTCAATAGAGCGCGTCAGATGTTCTAACCCCTCATGCTGAAGCGATATGCTCATATTGTTGCTGCGTATCTTGGCCAATATCTTGGAGACTTCGGTGGGGAATGTCTCAATGAGCTTTGTCCATTTATGAACGTCCTCGGTAATCCGCTGCTTAATTCCAGCAATGCTATAACGACGTTTCACTAAGGCTGTCACAAAAGGCTGTGAGGTTGCAACGAGATCAAAGGTGGGATCAAGCTCTTCTGCCATCCCTTCAAGGGTTGAAAGAGCCTTGATCAACATGACAATATCTGGCGGTGTTGATAAATGATGCCGCCTCATGCCGTCTAAGAATTGGCGGAGCATGCCGCCAAGACTAATTTGTTGTAGTCCAACATTTGTATAGGCGTCAACAAACTCCTGAATGTCTTGTCGCATTGCTCGTTCATCGACACTAGAAATATCGACGTTGCCAAGTGACATAAATGCTTGTGTCACACGATCAATATCAGACTTCGCGACACCATATAAGAGATCTGCTAAATCTCTAGCTGTGTGTGAATCAAGATGTCCAGTCATGCCGCAATCAAGAAAACAAATCTTCTCGTCCGGCAGCACCATAATGTTGCCCGGGTGTGGATCCGCATGAAAGAAACCGACATCGAGGCACTGCTTAAAAACAGCGTCGGCGACGTTTTCTACAATCTTCTTGCGTTGATCCGACGTGAGATTTGCTGATCTCCAATGCGATAATTCCAGACCTGTGATTTCTTCGAGGCCAAGTATGCGCCTTGTGGTGACGTTCCAATACACCTTGGCAAAGTTCACGCGATCATTGTCTTGAAACATCGAGCGGAAGCGATCAGTGTTTTTTGCTTCGTTGTATAAGTCCAACTCTCTTCGTAAAGAACGCCCAAAATTTTCTACTACTAACACAGGGCTAAAGCCGAGATCTGGATTGTGTTCCTCGATCACGTGGGCGAGCGATTTAAGAATCTCAATATCTGCGTCGATTGTCTTTTCAATATTTGGACGGAGGATCTTCAGAACAATCTTGCTGCCATCAGCCAATATCGCTCGATGAACTTGACCAACAGATGCAGCGGCGATCGCAACCGGGTCAATCTCCTTGAACTCTGTCTCAAGACGATCACCAAACTCCTCACGCAGCTCCTTTTCTATCTCTTCAAAAGGAACCTGCTTCACATTGTCCTGAAGTTTCTTAAGTGCTTCACAATACTCAGTAGGTAGCAGATCTGACCTGGTACTCAGCACCTGCCCCAGTTTGACGAAGGTCGGACCTAACTCCTCAAAAGCCCTTCGCATCCGTTCAGGGCGATCGAGTCGCTTAACCGAGTCCTCGGCCTTGTGGTGCATAATCTTGTCAAAGATGAGCGTAATCTTGGTGTCATCAAAGATCTCAGCAAATCCATAGCGCACAAGTACGCTCAGAATCTCTCGATACCTACCAAAGTTCCGCATTGTCCCAATGAAGCTCATAGGGAAGACCCCTTTCTGGGCGATTTTTCTAGTGCTTATTCGCCGATTGAGACGCACTATAGAGGTTGAGAGGACCATCTGCGATAGAAGCACGATCGTGGCACGATCTCGAGAACCCAAAGGACCTCTGAGACGTAGAGGAAGGCACCAATTTGTTTAGGCCCTGAGTGGGGTCTTAACAGGCGTTCAAAGCAAAGCGACGGTTGAAAACATTTCTCTTCGCGTTTTAAAGGGCTTTTTCTGTTCTTCAGACCATCACTTTGCCAAAACGGTTGCCCCACAAACAAATTGGTACCGAAACATCGCTGACTGTCAGCGGCACCAAAACACGGAATTACGCTCCAACGAAAGTCCGATCCATGCGTCCGACTATCTCTAATGCCTTCAAAATTCCTGATCAGGGCAATAAGACGCCTCTGGCAGGGACCCCCAAACAATCTGGGAAGATGCCCAGCTCACTGCTTCCATTGCATGCTGTATTAACGAGCCGCCCTTATGGATGGAACTTGGCGCTGTCGCCCATGCGAGCTGTCGATACCATCACCGCACTCCATCGGACCTCTCGCAGATGCATGGTGGCCATCATGTTGAGCGATGAGCCAAGTACAGAACCTCATTTAACGGAGGTTGCTGAACGACTTGGTATTCCCGTTCATCATCATCTTGGTCGTGGGTCGCTTGCTCTCTCATATGACTCCGCTCTTGATCTAGCAGCATTTCTTGAAGCACGCTCTTATTACGCAGTGATTGTGGACGGCCCGATTGAAGCAAGTGACCTACGAGCTCTGCGCCGAGCAGTTGATGTGGGCACATCACCATTATCAGCCGAAGTACGAGCGATTGCTGTTATTGCTGTACAACCAAAGCATTCCATTCAAGTACAAACACGCTGGAAAGTCCACGCCATGGCTGTGTTAGCAGAAGATTTTCGTCAGTATATTGCTGCTACTCGAGGGCAAACAGCTGAGGGAATTGGGCGACCTGAACAGCGGCATCTCGAATCACTGATGTCTCGTAGTGGATCCGTTGGAATCCTCCCGCAAGAAACACGGTGCTACTCAACTTTTATTGACGTCGGACTGAGAACCCTCTTTAGTCATCAGACTGACCCAGCCGATCTGTCCTTGGTGTATGACCTGATCGGGGGAGTCTGGCACAGTCCTGAATAGGTAGCAGATAGCCACTGAGCCTGACTGGCATGTTTCCTGTACATCGAGATAATCGTATTTAGGACATGGCCGAAACACCAACCATTCTCAATATCAACAAGAATGTTGCCACGATCACATTGAATGATCCGGCACATCGAAATGCGCTTTCTCGTTCTATGTTTGATGGGCTTGAAGATGCCATAAGCAAGATTGAAGCAACGCCTTCTGTTTCGGTACTCCTACTCAATGGCGCAGGGACTATATTTTGTAGTGGCTTTGACCTTGGTGCGGCGGTTAAACAACCACCAGTCATGGTTGAATTTTTAAATCGGCTTGGTTCTGTTCTAACGCGTGTGCGATCCTTGCCGGCCATATGTGTTGTTGCTGTACAAGGGGCTGCCATTGCCGGAGGCTGTGCCCTGGCCTGCAGTGCTGATCTTGTTATCACTCACCCCGAAGCTCGCTTTGGCTATCCAGTTTTGCGGCTTGGAATATCACCTGCGGTAAGCCTACCGATGTTGCAAAATAAAGTAGGCGCTGGCATGGCTCGTAGCATGATGATTGGTGGGAAGAGCATCAATGGCACCATCGCACTGCAAGCTGGTCTCGCTTCACATCTGGCTGCTGATTCTGATGGTGTTGCAAACGAAGCAGCTAAACGCGTCAGTGAGCTAGCGGCAAAGCCACCCCATGCACTTGCCATTACAAAACAGTGGCTCAATGAGCTTGATGGTTCTGCTGATGACAAACCGCTCCGCTCAATTGTTGAACATACCGCTCCACTCGCAGAAGATCCTGAAGCAATCGAGATGATGCGGATCGTCTGGAATCGCTAATGCCTTGCCAAAGGGTCGCTATGAACCCTCTTGGCCATCTTTGGATTCGTCGTTGTGGAAGTGCAAGGTTCGATTCGCCCATAACTGCGAAACATCATGCCGTGTAAACGAATCGATAAACCAATCTAGCGCTACGCGGACTCGCCGACCAAAACGTGGCATCTTCATTAAGTAAATCATCCGCCACATCACCCAGGCACCAAATCCTTCTACTTTCATGCCTAGGATCTTGGCAACACCCTGGTGTCTTCCCATAGCAACCAATGAACCAAGGATATTGAAGACAAATGGCTTGGTTGCCTTCCCTCTTGATTTAGCTGCAATGTTTTTCCCTAAGTGTTTGCCCATTCGCATCGCGTGCTGTGCTAATGGTGGGTAAGGCTTCCCGTCTGGATCTGGGTTAAACGCGGTGTCACCCAGCGCCCAAACATTATCAAAGCCCTTGACCCGCATATCCGCTTCACACTCAATATACCCTCGCTCATTCAGAGGAAGCCCAAGTTCCTTGTTCATCGGATGCGGTGCAATACCAGCACACCAGATGGTTGTGCAGGATTCCAGTCTTTCGCCTGAGTCCAGAACGATATGGTCATCAGCAATGTGTTTAACAGATGTGCTTAATCGAACATCAATATCTCTTTTGAGCAGCGCTTCTTCAGTGAACTTAGAAAGCTTGTCACCCATAACACTCAAGAGTTGCGGCGCCATCTCAACAAGTACAAAGCGGCAATCAGATGGCTCAACTGCTCCATAGAGTCGGGCGGCCTTGCGCATAAATACTTCAAGTTCACCGAGCGCCTCGACGCCCGTAAAACTTCCGCCAATAACAACTGTTGTTAACAGACGTTTGCGTTCTGTCGGATCCTCTATGGCATTGGCTAGCTCTAGTAGCTGTATGGCACGATCACGAAGCGCAACCGCATCACTCAAACTCTTAAGCTGCATGGCATTCTCTCGAACGCCTGTCACAAACTTCTCAGGCGGAATCATGGTGACACTGCCGAGCGCAATAACCAGTTCGTCGTATTGAATAGTCTGTGTTTTTGTGTCACCAACAAGTTCATAACTGACAGTCTTACTGCCAACATCAACTTTATTGACTGATGCCATAATGAATCTTGTGTCAGAGATAAAATCTCGAATCGGGATCACGGCATGACGGGGCTCAACACTTCCCGTACCCGCCTCTACTAAAAGAGGATAGAAAATGAAATAGTTATGGTGGTCGATGAGAACAATCTCAACATCTTGGCCGCGCATCGTCTTTTCGAGACTCTGTGCTGTATAGGCACCACCAAACCCACCACCCACTATGACAATTGTCTTCGAAGCCATCTAATACACTCCCTACTAAGATCTAAGTGGGCGATGTTACCCCATCCCGGGATCGGCTGCGTCCCTCATCAACGAGTGACCGCCCACGACTGACTCAATAACTCGTGTTCTTGCTTCTGGATTGGGTTGATCCACTGGTAATGGATCATGAGTCAGTAGTAATACAAAGGCCCAGGCACCCGGCATCGCGGAGACCACAACACCAAAAATACTCAAACGCTTGCCAGTTCGATATTTGTGACGACCAATAATCTCACACAAGATGATGACGAGCGCAATGATTACAAATTTAAAGACAATAAGCCCCCAGAGGCCACCACCCTCGATAGCAAGAAGAGCGATAGGGTTGACCTCACTGCCTCCGAAGGCAAGGACGATTCGCGTCATAATGATGTCCATTGCTGAAACAAAGACCAGCCAAACATAAGTGTTTGGATAAAGAACCTGAGATCGAAGGCCCCCTTTACCCTTTGGCTTATCGTCCGAACCAGATTCTTTCTTTGCATCACTCATTGGCACTGTCTAAGCGCTGCCCCAGCAGCTATCAGATAATTGGATCGTGCTTTGGAAGATTATTCACTTCACTTGTATCCAACGTAACCAGCTGCTCTTGGTGACGACGAGCATCGGTCTCATCGACATAATCACTATGGCAAGCTGCTTTTTGACCTTCACCAGCTTCTGCTTTTTTGCCAACCTTACTCGCTAATCGGTGCACCTCATCTGGTGAAAGCACCCCGCGTTGCTCCAGGATCTGACGCTGCTCATCTGAAAGCGCCTCAGTGCGCTGGGGCTTGTCCCAAGCATAGCTGTCGTCTTTTCCAGAAGCGAACTCCTGAATCTCCTTTGAGATCCGAACACTACACCAATCATGCCCACACATTGCACAGAAGTCTGTGTCTACATCAAGATCCTCATCATGTAAGGCACGAGCTGTATCTGGATCAAAGCTCAGTTCAAAGTGCTTCTCCCAATTGAGCGCTGCTCTCGCTTTGGTAAGTTCATCATCCTGATCCCGTGAGCCAGGAATACCAAGCGCCACGTCCGCTGCATGCGCAGAAATCTTGTAAGCAATACAACCTTGTTTCACATCATCTTGTTTGGGCAATCCCAAATGTTCCTTTGGTGTTACGTAGCACAACATCGATGCGCCATGGTAGGCGGCATTACATGCACCAATACATGAAGTGATATGGTCGTACCCCGGAAAAATATCAGTCACCAAAGGACCTAACACATAAAATGGTGCGCCATGACAACGTCGGCGCTGAAGTTTCATATTGAACTCAATCTGATCGAGAGGAACGTGGCCTGGCCCTTCAACCATCACTTGCACACCGTGTGCCCACGCTCGTTCTGTTAGCTCACCAAGTGTTTCTAGCTCAGCAAGCTGTGCGTGATCCGTAGCGTCTGCTAAACCACCTGGCCGCAGTCCATCACCAATAGAAAATGAGACATCGTACTGCCGCATTATTTTGCAGATGTCATCCCATAGTTCATACATGAGATTTTCACTGTCTTTGTGAAGCATCCACTTCGCAAGCAATGAACCTCCGCGAGAAACAATGCCGATCAGTCGATTCTTGACATAGCGAAGATGGCCGCGCCGAACACCAGCATGAATCGTAAAGTAATCAACACCTTGTTTAGCCTGATGCATCAAGGTCTCAAGAACACAAGTTGCATCCAGATCCTCTAATTTTCGCCCAATAATCATTGAATAGATCGGAACGGTTCCAACTGGAAGCGTGCTATGTTTTATGATCGCCTCACGGCACTCATCGAGATTCCCGCCAGTCGAAAGATCCATAGCGGTGTCTGCGCCCCAGCGCGCTGCCCAATCGAGTTTCTCAACTTCTTCATGCGTGCCAGATGACACTGGTGAAGCACCCATATTGGCGTTGATTTTTGTTCGCGAGGCCCGGCCGATTGCCATTGGGTCTAAGCGCTGAGCTAAGTGAACCCGATTTGCTGGGATGATCATGCGACCTGCAGCAATCTCATCTCGAATCTGCTGTGGTGTTAGGTGCGTTTCGCGTTCCGCCACCCGATCCATCTCAGGTGTCACTGTTCCGAGCCGTGCGTGCTCTAACTGCGTGATAGGGACGAAGCCCTCTGGGGCCACTGCTCTCAATGGTCGATCATGTTGACCATGCCCAAGGCATCCCTCAGGGTGCTCTTCGATCGACCAACCAGCAGGCAAGAAATCCCAGGCCGTCTTTTCAGAAGCTGGTGGCATGCCAGGCGTGTCGGGCGATGAATACGCCAATGGGCCACCGATGTCGGGGCGATTCGCAAAGCTCCCTGGTGTGGTTCCTTGCACTTGAGTTGACGGACTTGAGGCCCCGTGCATGGGAAGACTTTCTACAAATACCTCGTTGTCACAACTTTGTAAATCAACATCACTGGGATCGTTTGTTGGTACGTGAGACTTTGTCTTAATCATTTAACTTTCCTCTTCGTCCTGACACGTCACGGCTTACTACAACTACCCGATACTTTATTGAACGAGTAATCAGTGACTCTTTTATGCGTTAGTACTCTCAACATCTGCCGAAGTGTTCACTATTTCTCGACCAGTACACACCGGCAAAGATCCACGGGCCTTTCTGAGTCAAATATGACAAAGTCATGTTGACGACCTGAGGAAACAACTGACATTGTACCCCCATAGCCGGACTTATGGGTTCGATGTGGATGAGTGGTTGGGAAGCAGTTTGGACTGCTTTAGATGCTGATGTATCTCGGTCCGGATCCGACGTGCGCTCAGCCCAGCGGCCTGACCATGATCAGCACCTGGCAGCATCACAATGTACCCCGTACCGCTTGATTCTGGAGCCTTCGATTGAACCATCTCTGAAAACCGTTCGACGGCGCGCTCCAGATAAAATGAATCTTTATCTCCACAGATCAGATGGACACGATTTAACACCACTGGCTGGAGAGCAGGCCACTGCTTCTCAACAAGGCGTGTGATGTCATAGTTCGACCAGTTTGCCACAACCTCGTGGTCAATCTTGCCTGTGGATTGATCAAAAAGTGGAAGCGGCTTTTGCGTTGTCGGATCAAGCGGAGAGAACATCGACTCCCACGTATCCCATTGCTGGCCCGAACCACCACTTGGATCCATGGCCCACTCCATATCTGTTTCTTGCTTGATCGTCATGGCAACTTCATCTGAATCAGTGCGATAAACAGGGCGAGCTTTACCTGTCTTGTCTACAAAGATGTTGTCTTCTTGATAAAGATCAACCATGCCAAAAGCTGAGAAGTCAATCGGATCTGGCGCCGTTGACCATGTCCCACCAAAAACATCGGGGTGATTAAGTTGTAGCCATAGTGCGGCCCAACCTCCGGAAGAATGTCCCGTCAGCAGTCGCCCCTCCGGCTTATCCGCCAATCGAAAGTTGGCTTCTAAATGTGGAATCAGTTCTTGAACCAATGCGGTTGCACGTGGTCCATTGGCCGGACTATCAGCAAATCCGTGATGAGATAATGGCGCATCTGGATCAAGCAAGACATAAACAACTGGTAACGAGTTTTCCGTCCGCGACTGCTGCCTCGCCAGTCGCCTTACACCTTCAAGACGTCCACCAAAGCCTGGAATCATATAAACAGCACCCCACTTGTGCTGCTCATTTTCAGACGCCTCATAGCCGACTGGCAATACAACTGCGGCACGATGGTTCACTGGGAAACCTGCATGTGCTGACAGGAGCGGGCTTGGCAATTCTATATATCTGACATTTGGGAATTGAGGTGCCTCTGAAACCTCAACAACTTGATCTAAGACGATGTTGATCTTGTCATCAGCTGACCTTGAAACAGTCCATTTCTGTGGTCTGCTATATACATTCCCTTCACCCTCCGAATGCGAACGCACGCGATGATCAACATCAAGTACCGCTTGAACCCGAAGTACACCGTCAAGTTGATCGAGTGGCACAGGCACAGACACGACGTTATGAGAGAGCTCTATCTGGTCGCCTGGCTTAAAGTCACGAACCGCCATTGAAGCAATCGGCTGCGGGTCTTCATAAAAAGGACCGTCCATTGGATCAGTTCGATCCCACCGCCACCCCTGCTTGTTGACCACAAACAGTATCAATCTGCCTGTGCGTGGCGTGCCGCCAAGATCTTCGGAAAGCGTGACTACATAAGAATCTGCTGACGAATATGTGCTACAGAACAAACTAAAGAATACGAACAAGCAACTCATCTGCAGCCAATTAATCATGTTGTATCTGCTTCCAGTGTGACAGTTTTATAGCCACCTCTCATTCGAAAGCCAATAATCATCGCTATGTATGAAACAAACATGATGGCAGGAAGTATGGCGACGTAACGGAGTGCTGCACTTTTTCCCTCACGCTGTGCTGTTGCTATCAGTTCTCTATGTTCATTAGCAGGCACATTGGCGCCCTTGTTTAATGATTGGTACTGACCAAAGAGGCTGTCTTTAGGTTCGCTTATATACTCAGCAGCCATCGTAGGCGCATTTGCTTGCAGTGTTGCCACAACTGTTCGATCCTGAACATTACCAAGCCACGGATTTCCCAGAATTCCTACGCCAAGCATGCCAACACCAGCAATCACATTAATGGTCATCGCCCCGCCACGAGGGAAACGTTCTGCCACAACACCCAGTGTTGTAGGCCAGAAGAATGTTTGCCCAATCGCATAAATTGTCGCCGCAACAATAATGATGATGGCGGTTGGCTCCACATCTGATCCAAGAACCGACAACCAGAGAATGCCCACTGTGGCCAGTGCGGCACTGAGCGCAAGGATGCCCAGAGGTTTCAAGGTCTGTACAAACGGTCCAGCCAAGAATCGGAGCGTCATCATGATGGCTGCTGTATAGACCAAGACCCATCCTGAGTCGATACCGATACCTGCCTTAATAGCGGGCTTGAGGAGATCTTTGACCCATGCATCCGTTCCTAATTCTGTGGTCGCCAAAAGCAACATCAATATCAAAAGGAAGACAAAGAGTGGTCGCCCAAAAGCTCGACAGTACATCCCATAAATAATTGCAATGATCGCGGCGATACCAAGTTGAGCCCAGATCACTTTCATCCATTCGATATCAATGACGTTTGTTGTTAGCTCCATAACAATCAAAAGCGAAACAATAAAAGCGCCCGCCCAACCAACTTCAGCAAGCATCCCTCGATAAGACACGCCCGCTGTCACACGTTCATTAACGGGTAGTTTTGTAGACAAGATCATTAACATGAAGATGATTGCAGGGATGAGGATCAACGCAATCTTCCACTGCCAGCTTATGGTGTCGCCCAGACCCAGAACCACGACACCAGTCACAACGAGTCCGCCGGGCCAACCAGCGTGCAAGATGTTGAGCCACTTGGTTTTCTTCTCTTTATAAAGCGTGGCAATAAGTGGATTGATCGCGGCTTCTACAGCACCGGCGCCGAGACCACCGAGAATGCTCGCCCAATAGAGCATTTCGAAACCCTTCGCAAAGATCGACATGAGGGCAAATGCGACAAAGCAAAGAAATGCAAAGACAAATGATGCTCGATATCCAACCCTGTCAATAATAAGACTGAACACCACAATGCTCACCCCAAAGGGCCAGAAGCCAGCCCCGAGGATGATCCCAATCTGTGTTTTGTCGAGATTGAACTCTGCTTCCCAAACCTCAAGAAGTTGCACACGCAACATAAATGCAAACGCTGTTGTCACAAGCGCCACAAACGAAGCCCAGAAGATAAAGGTGCGATTTGCTTCGGGGAGTTTCATGTTAAATATCTCCTGCTCTTCCCCGGAACAGTTTGTTTAGTGAACTCCGATGAAGTCAATCAGAGCCACAGACTCATGAGCCAGACATTTCAAGCTCGATATAGGCCTTGAGGCGGTAAAGCGCGCCGCCCCAATGCGTATTGCAAGAGGCCAGGTGACCATCATCTTCATCCCATTGGCCATCAGTCAATTCCAGCAAAGTCGATTTTGGCCCGCGACTTGAGAGGGTATAGACCACCTGTTTTCCAAGTGAACCCTCAGGTCCCTCGACACACTCTTGGGCAATGCGCTCACGGCCGACGATCTCGTTCGTCTTCCAGCCAAATTTTAGGTCTGAACTTGGGTTGATGTAGAGCACTTCCCCAACCGCGAGGTCACCTTGTACTGGACCATGGTGCCAAGCAGCGATGTGCTTTACCTGGCTTAATGCAAGAAAGACGACCTCTAACGGAGCATCAATTTTGATGGCATGCCTGAGAATCAGACTCATAGGGGTTCCCTCGTCACTCGTCTCACGAGCTCCTGTTCCACATGGTACCAGAGAAGTATTCGTATAAGAGACGCAACAGCGCCTCAACTACAAAGCACCCATACATCACAAAAGGAGATAGAATCAAGCGAGATTGTCGATCCTTTTGGACAAGGACTGCCCTTCTAAGGACGCCACATGAGCCACATCAATAAACGTATCATCAGATTAGGCCTTTTGATCTCAGCAACCATGCTTATCGGAGGCTGCACGACGGCTCAAAAACGACTCAAGCCAGTCGTGCTTCCGGTACAAGGCCCCGTCCAAGTGCTCGTCACCTCATTCGCTGGCGACGTACGAATTATTGCTGATCCTGAGGCAACAGAAGCAACCATTACAGCAACAACGCAGGCTTACCATAGTCTCGTTCGGGTTCAAGACGCTGCAGACTCGCTAGCGAACATCCAATTTCATGCCGTTCTTGTGCCCGCAGAGATTGGCCAAGCAATTCAAGTCAGAACAACCACTGATGATGTGGAAGATCACTACCAAGGTGTACACCTCACTATTACTGCACCGATGATTGATGGGGTCTCAGTGCAAACAAAGCGAGGAAGCGTCGTCCTCGATCAGATCAGTGGCGAAGTTGACGTAACAACAAATGACGGTGATGTTTCAATCATTACTACATATGCTATGACGAGACCTGTCAAAGTACTCAACGTTGATGGGGATATCATCTATCGAGTGAGAGGCGAATCAACCGGCAAGTTTGATTGTGAAGCTATCCACGGCTCTGTGAACTTCTTTGCACAACATTCAAAAGCAGTCGTGCACCGTAACTCCGATCATGACTCGCTTGCTGCAACACTCAATAATGGCGAAAATAATGTGCTTCTTCGAACTGTACATGGTGATATTAACGTCTCCGTGTCGAGCGACCCACATGACTTTGGGCTGCATCTCTTCCACTAATATCACTGAATTCTTATGCCACGTGAGCTCCACGATCACTATTTCAAGATGGCCAAAAAAGAGGGCTATCTTGCACGTGCTGCCTATAAGTTAATTGAGATTAATGAGCGCCGCCGGGTTTTTCGTCGTGGACAAAACGTTCTTGATTTTGGATCAGCCCCTGGTTCGTGGCTTCAAGTTGCTTCCAAAAAAGTAGCCCCAAGCGGGAACGTGGTGGGGGTCGATCTGTCCGAAGTTCATCACACTTTTTGTGATGGCAATGTGACCTGCCTTGTAGACGATGTTTTCACCATGAAACCTGATGTGGCGCTTGCAGAACTTCCGTCCTCCGCAGGTCAAACCCGTGGATTTGATGTGGTTCTCTCTGACATGGCCCCGAAGACAACTGGTGATTCTGCAATTGATCATCACGGATCTATTCACTTATGTGATGCGGTGTTAGATCATTGCTACAAACTATTGATCCCTGGTGGCACTTTGGTGATGAAAGTCTTTGAGGGTGAGGCTTCTCCAGATCTGATGAGGCGCGTCCGAGCCTGTTTTGATCACACCAAAGGATTCAAGCCGAAGGCATCCCGAAGCGATTCGCGCGAGATGTACATCATTGCATCAGGCTATACGAATGAGCCAATCGCTCCACAAGCTCAGGCGTTGCCCCCGATACCAAAGATGCCCAGCGGATGGGGTTCTTAGCAATAGCGCAGAATGAGCAGATGCAGATGACTTTTTCAGCGCAGTTATTGCTGTATATAAAAACCGAGCAAGCTTAAAAACGCTTTCGTTGCTTCTCCTGACACATTTTGGGTTCGGCATGATTTTTGCCTTATGTAATACTGTCAACCTTTTTTGGAGCAACTCTATATGCGTATTGACTCTGCGATGCCCTATATCCCAAAGTACACGACAGATAAGGCCCATGGCCCCGGTAATAATCAGCCAGATGCAGCCTTGAGAAGCGGGACGCCGATCAATGGCAAGCTCCTGAATTCCATCCTCATGGATTCCGGAGGCAATATAAGTGCTCCTCGAAGAAGCCACCAAACCCAGCCAAGTCCAACACCGCCAAACAACAATATGCCCCAACTCTCGATGGATGGCATGATTGCGGCATTTGGTACGAACGATGCCGCGTACGACCTGAATGCCGATGGCATCGTAGATCTTGATGACTTTTCGCAATTCCTCATCAATGGTGCAACAGGGTTCCATCCAGACGGAGCGATCACGGCTGAAGGAATTGAAGCGAATCTTGGTTCAAACAACTTGGCGTACGATCTGGATGGAGATGGTAGCGTTGGCCTCAGTGACTTCACAGAATTCCTTGTGAACTACGGGCAGAACACTCAAAATAGTCAAAACGCTCCAGATAATTCAGTCATAAGACAAGAGCTCTACACCAAACCCCATGATAATTCAGTCATAAGACAAGAGCTCTACACCAAAAACAATAACTTTGGCAATCAAACCTCGTCAATCGCCCAACTCACTGACGGTCCAATGTCGATACGTGGCAGCAGTTTGTTTGGAAAACAAGCCATCCAACTCTACCAGCAACTTTGGAATCACTCAGGAAATATGCCACCACGCCAGTTGCTGTCTGGCGCTTGAGCCTGGGAACGCACACACCTGGAACCAGCTTTCCCCAACTCATTACATAGCTGCCAAACAGCAACGGAATCTCGTAAGGCCTCGCTTGCTCGGCGAGGCCTTACTTATTGAAAGTCAATATTAGATTGAGTCGCTAGACCATTCTCGCGCCAGCTGCTCGCGCAGACTCAACAATACGTTCAGCTGTACGCACCGCAGCAAGCCCGGCTAAAGCATCGATTTCTGGGCGCCGCCCTAACCTGACATTGGCGAGAAAATCGTCAATTTCTGTTTCCAGTGCGTCAGCGCTACCAACCGCAAGCTCTTCAAGCTCGATAATGTCTAAGTAATTCACGCCCGAGAGGTCCTCACCTGAAGCAAGCATTTCACGAACATCTGCCATCTTCTCTGCATTGGCAGTCTTTCGAACAACCGTGCCACGACGCTCAACAAAGTCTGCAGAGATGTACATCTCATCCGAAATCAGGCGGACCTTGCGCTCTGTCTTCATTGCGAGACGACTTGCTGTGACATTTGCAACACAACCCGACTCTCGCTCAGGTGTCGCATAGACAAGGCGCGCGTTACACACATCCTCTGCTTCACTGAGCACACTGACTGCGCTTGCATGAATAGACTCTGGTTCTTGACCTATCAGCCAGTGCAGTAAGTCTAGATCGTGAATCATCATGTCAAGAACAACACTGACGTCGATGCTCCGGAATGTCATCGGGCTAATACGATCCATCTCAATAAATCGTGGGTTTGAAAAACCGGTTTCACGAATTGCTTGCATGACGGGGTCATACCGCACAATGTGGCCAACCTGTAAGACGGCTTCACTGCGCTGAGCCGCATCCACAAGCATGGCTGCTTCTTCAGCATCTGGCGCCAGTGGTTTCTCGATCAAGCATGCGATTTGTGCCGCCAAGAGGGGTTCGGTAAGGGAGCGATGTGTGACTGTTGGCGTTGCAATTGTGACTGCATCAACACCCATTGCCATCAACTCATCGAGTGTCGCAACCGGCACACCGCCCCACTGACTTGTCACCTCTTGTGCTCGGTCAACATCCAGATCACAAATTCCGACAAGCTCAACATCAGTTCGCTGCGAATAAACACGCGCATGGTGCTGACCCATTCGGCCAACCCCAACGACACCACAACGTAAAACCTTTTCGGACATCTTCTGCTTACTCCTCGCCCTCAAGTTGCTCTGATGCGGAATCCGCCTGTCGGTTCCGATCAAGCATTCCACCATAAAACCGATCTTTTCGCTCGCGTTGACGCCGAATTCGGCCCTGGTGCTCCTTTGCATGGCGTACCGAGTGAGAAATTGACGCGCCCAAGGAAACAAAACCAATACCAAAGGCACAGGCGCTCACGATCCACAACAACAAAAAAATCAAAGCCAGTGGCACATACCACATGCTCAATGACGTGATGATCATCCCCGTGACGCCGAATCCTAAACATTGTTTTGCCAAGCCGTCTCGTACCCAATCAGCCAACTCACAGAGCAAGACGACTTCCAAACACAACCCCAGCATCCCGATGGCCAACATGACAAAGAGCAATATCCACCAATACAACTCCACTTGAGTCAACCAAGGCGGCGCTGGGCTCACCGTCTTTGCAACGACTGCCCCAATTAATAAAAACACGAGCGGGAACCAAGCCAACTGTAACCATCGGCCCAACTTTCTGACACGGCTCGTGCCAGTAAAACCCCGCCAAGCGCCTTGCGGCAACACCAACGATGGCGTCAAGAACCACGCACCAGTTATCCATAGCATGCCCCCGATCAATAATAAAAGGCACGCAAGACTTGGATATTGCCACTCAATCAGCAACACCGCCGCCACCATGATGGAGACCAATCCTAGAATCGAAAGTAATGCGCCGAAACGAAAACGCTTGATCACAGGCATTGGCATCAGCGAAAGCGCGTCATCAATTTTGCCGATGGGCATTTCGATTGGCAAGCCACACTCCGGGCATTGCCCTTGCGCTGGTGCGCCTCGTAAATCATAATTACAGGCTGGGCACTCGCGCCACTGATGGACTTTTTGATTAAGTCTTCCCGGCATTCGAGGGTCTAACGGTCGAGAATTTTGATCAACCATCAAAGCTCACCTACAACGAAGCACATCCCATTACTTTGTTTCAATGTGCGATCTCTAAAGCACTGCAGCGGACCGTGCATGCTCAGCAGCTTTATGAAACATCTGAATGCCAAATGGCTGCTTCAAACGAGTTGCCTCGGGAAGCCTCGTCCATGTCGGATGATTTTCCCACACAGTATAGCGCTCCGGATGAGGCATCAGCCCCAACACCAGCCCCGATGCATCACAGATCCCTGCAATGTTGTCGGATGAGCCATTGGGATTGTCATGAGCAGCGTATCGAATTGCAATCTGACCCGTTCTCTCAAGCGACTCTAGAACACGCTCTGATGAAGCCATGAATCGCCCTTCTCCATGTGCAATTGGCAGCACCTGAACATCCGAATCAGCCGACAGCCCTGATGTCCAAATGCAGCGTGTCTGATCAGGCACCGTGACCTCAACCCATTTGTCTATAAAACGCGCTGATTCGTTATCGCTTAATGCGACCACTGGTGGTGGCGCCAGCGCCGGCCAAGAAGCGCCTATCTCTGGCCCCGGCAAAAGTCCCATTTGCACTGCAATCTGGAAACCATTGCATGGAGCAATAATTGGAACGCCACGTTCAACCGCCTGAACAAACGCGGGATAGAGCTCACGTCGCATGAGCTGGGCCGCAATGCGCCCCGCGGCGACAGCATCGCCATAGCTAAATCCGCCAGGCAATCCTATCAACTCAAATTGCTCGACCAACTTTGGTTTCGCCAAGAGTTTCTTCAAATGCACAAAGCTTGGCTCAGCACCAACCAACTGAAATGCTTCTGCCAATTCCTGGTCACAGTTGATACCAGCAGTTGTCACAATTAAAGCTCGAAGCACGTCGTCCTCACCATCCCAGTGGCGCCAGCCAGGCGTCACGTAGTTCTGTTAGCTCAATGTTTAGGTCGGTTCCGGAAACACGAAGTGTTGTTGCCTTATCAAACATACCAATAACAGACCAAGGCAGATCCGCTAGATGTGTTTCGATGCTGGCGAGGTCTTCAGGCGCCACTTCTAACAAGTAACGGCTCGGTGTCTCTGAAAAGCAAACTTCTCCAAGCGAGCTGCCGCCTTCTTTTAGCAACGCATCGCCATCTAGCGAAAGTCCAACATGCCCGGAAAATGCCATCTCTGCGGCAGCGACAATTAAGCCACCGTCAGAACAATCGTGCGCTGCGCAAACACAACCAGATGCAATCAACTTAGCAACTGCATGCGCCAAACTTGGCCCTTGCGCAAGATCGACTGTGGGCAACGATCGATCAGCCCATGCCTCTGGCCACTGGGCCGCAGCACGGCTGCCACCCATTTGAGATGTGGTCTGCCCAACCAAAACGAGTAAGTGCCCTGCACTCTTTGCGTCCATCGTGACACAGGTAGCAACATCATTCACTGGTGAAAAGCCGGAAATCAGAAGTGTTGGTGGGATCTGGATAGTTTGCCCGTCTTCAGTCGTAAACTGATTGTGTAGTGAGTCCTTCCCAGAGATAAACGGAGTTGCGTAAGCCTTTGCTGCGTCGTAACAACCCCATGCCGCCTGTACCAGACTGCCCATCATTTCAGGTGCATCACAGCTAGGCCAACAGAAATTATCGAGTATGGCAATCCGACTTGGATCAGCTCCAACACAAACAAGGTTGCGTACACACTCATCAATTCCTGCCAGCGCCATGAGATACGGCTCTGTACTCCATCCAACGGCAAGGCCATTGGCAATAGCGAGGCCACGATCACTTCCCGCAACGGGTCGAATGACTGCTGCATCAGATGGACCTTGTCCATCAGGACCAACCAATGGTTTGATAACTGATCTACCTTGAACTTCATGATCGTACTGGCGAATAATCCACTGCTTACTGGCAACATTAAGATCACCAAGGATGTCGAGTAGATCAGCGCCGAGGTCCTCGATTCGACGAGGCCGGGCACCATCGCTTGATGATTCACTTGGCGACCAACTCGCATCGCGAACGGTATTGGGAATACCCTCATGGAGAAGTTGCATGGGAATCCGGCCAACTTCAGTATCGTAATAACGCAGTATCAACTCACGACCAGGCGTTCCAAACGTGCCTAAGTCACACATCTCGACATCATTCTCATCACAGATTTCTTGCAGTCTTTTCAGATGACGCTCGGGCACAGCCATGACCATGCGTTCTTGCGCCTCTGATATCCATATTTCCGTGGGGGTCAGTCCGTCATATTTCAATGGCGCTCTTTCGAGCTGTACCGAAGCGCCAATCTGTTCACCCATTTCACCAACTGCACTTGAAAATCCCCCAGCGCCGCAGTCAGTAATCGCGCTAAACAAGCAGCCACCTTGCTCGACCGGATTGTCCCGCGCCTCCAGGATTGCATCGAGCACTTGTTTTTCAGTAACAGGGTTACCAATCTGCACTGCATGGCTAAATTCATCTGCATGTGAGTCTGTTAATTCTGCCGAGCTGAATGTTGCACCATGTATGCCATCCCGACCCGTCCGGCCACCCAAAGCAATAATATGGTCACCAGGCTGCGAATCGCCCTCGCAGCGATCTCTTGGCATCACGCCTACACAACCACAGAACACGAGCGGGTTGCCGACATAGTTTGGATCGAACCAAACAGTGCCATTGAGCGTTGGAATACCCATGCGATTGCCGTAATCACGCACGCCACTGACAACTTGCTCCAGTATTCGTCGCGGCGGCAAACAACCAGTGGGTACTTTCTTTGTATCTGGTGGTGCCACACAAAACACATCTGTTGCCGCAATTGGCTTGGCTGCCAAGCCCGTCCCAATGATGTCTCGAATACAGCCGCCGATGCCGGTTGCCGCGCCGCCATAGGGCTCGATCGCTGAGGGGTGATTATGTGTTTCTACTTTAAAGCAAACGCCATGCTCTTCATCAAAAGCAATAATGCCTGCGTTATCAACAAAGACTGATAAGCACCAATCAATACCCTCTTCAATGAGCTCATGTGTGGCCGCCGCAACAGTCGATTTCAGTAAATTATCAATCACGATGGCGCCATCCGAATCGACCGTATGCCCTGGCCTATTCGCTGTTCCAGGCATCGAGCCCACATAGCGCACTCTTGACTTCAGCGTTTTGTGTACACAATGTTCTGACCAGGTCTGCGCCAATGTCTCTAACTCAATTTCACGGGGCTCGACGCCCCGGCTCTTGTACGCAACCTGAATCGCTTTCATTTCATCAAGGCTGAGAAAGAGATGGGCTTCTCTAGACAACGACATAAGTGCTTGGTCATCTAAGGAGGTGATCGCCACATCTTTAACCTCAAGTTCATATGGCGCACCTGCAGCAAACGTGGCTGGGTGATAGCGGTGATCGTGTATGGCGTGAACGACTGGGTTCGCGAAGCACTGAAGTGCAATCACATGTGCCTGCTCGCTCGACATTCCAACGAACTCAAACCGACGTCCGGTTCGCACTGAAACGCCCTGCCCCAACAATGAGGCGATCGCCAACTCGACTGCCTGAGCGGCTGGATCCATCACGCCCGGTAATGGGTGAACCTCAATCTCACTGACCAGTCCAGCTTGGTTGCCATTGTGATGATGCCCATTGGCTTCGTCGCCAGGTGCATACAAGGTCGCCACTTCTGTCACTGGATCAGCAAGAAGCTCATTCGCAATCTGTTGCATTTGAGCGGTCGATAGAACGCCCTGCACCAAGAACACACTGGCCGTGTTAATTTTATCTGGCACACAGTCAGGAGATGAAGATGCGACCTGACGGCAAGCGGCATCACCGCGTGCGTCGCCACTAGAGGAGTGTGGTCGAACCTCCACTCGATAGACAACTTCTGTCATCAGCGCGGGCCCTCAAACTGTAATAACCACTTGAGTGGAACAGACCCCTGACGGACATTCCGAGGGTTAAAATAGGTCTTAATGCGATCCATCAACAGCACAATCGATCCTAGCAGAAAAACAAGTCCGCCTTATATCCACAAGGAGTCAGAACTTGGGCTGTTTGGCTGGAGTGCCCTATCATGGTGGCGTGGTCACCAAGACGCCCCAATATGCACTCTTCACTGATGGAGCTTGCTCCGGTAATCCCGGGCCAGGTGGCTGGGCCTACATACTGAGGTCTATGGAAACTGGTGAAGAAGAGGTGGCCTATGGTGGCGCCGCTGATACGACCAATAACAGAATGGAGCTTTTGTCGATTATCACACCACTAGAGGGCCTCACTAGCCCAGCGGTGGTGGATATCTACTCTGATAGTAAATATGTGCTGGAAGGCCTTGCTAAGTGGATGGATGGCTGGATTGCGAAGGGCTGGAAGCGAAGCGGCAATAAGCCTGTGAAGAATAAAGACCTCTGGCAGCGTTTAGACAGCCTGAGGCACCACCATCAGCTACGTGGACACTGGATCAAGGGCCATAATGACCACCCAGAGAATGAGCGATGTGACCAAATGGCGGTCATCGGTGCTCAAGAAGCATCTGAAGAACGACAGAATGATCGTTAGGCGCCTTGAAGGGGCCATCAGCCCTTGCTAGAGTACGCGGCCCTGAATTTCCAGAGTATCCCGTAGAGTAACTCCACAATGCCAACGATCAACCAACTGATACGCAAGCCACGCCGGGCGCCGACTGTCAAGTCGAAGGTTCGTGACTTAGAAGCTTCACCGCAAAAGCGTGGTGTCTGCCTTCAGGTGAGAACAATGACGCCCAAGAAGCCGAACTCTGCACTGCGAAAGGTTGCTCGTGTTCGCCTTTCAAATGGCAAAGAGATTACGGCGTACATTGGTGGTGAAGGTCATAATCTTCAAGAGCACTCGATTGTGCTTGTGCGGGGTGGTCGAGTTCGTGACCTTCCTGGTGTCCGCTATCACGTGGTTCGTGGATCACACGACACACTGGGTGTCGATGGGCGTAAGCAGGGTCGATCAAAGTATGGTTCCAAGCGAGCTAAGTAGCCCGCTCACAAAAACAGAACGGCAAGTAATCGTGGCTCTCATCCTCTGGTTCTGCTCGAAGCAGCCATTGGGCCACGGTGAACAAGAAGCTCCACACACTGGAGTGGCTGAGCCAAAAAGGAGACCGCCATGGCGGGACGTATTACAAAGTCTCAACAGCAACTGCGACCTGACCCCAGGTTCAATGACATTGTCCTTGCCAAATTCATCAATTGCGTGATGTTGGATGGCAAAAAGTCGACTTCTCAGAAAGTGGTCTATGGTGCCCTAGATCAGATTCAGAAGCGCCTGGACAAAGACAAGCTTGAGCAACTTCCCAAGACCTCTATCGAAGTCTTTCGGCAAGCTATCGACCGAGCCAAGCCTGACGTCGAAGTACGATCACGTCGCGTTGGTGGTACGAATTACCAAGTTCCTATGCAGGTCACACAGGCACGCCGTCAAAGCCTTGCGTTTAGATGGCTTATTCAGGCTGCTCGCAGTGAGTCAGGAAAGCCAATGGCCAATCGTCTGGCGCGGGAACTCTATGATGCAGCCAATGGTGAGGGCAAAGCAGCAACAGTGCGTGAAAATACGCACCGAATGGCTGATGCAAACAAAGCCTTTGCTCACTTCGCCTGGTGATGCCTCAGATTTGCCTTGGACTGATTTGGCTACATACGCTCAAGGTAGCGTAACCGTCAGCCTGACCCTTACTGCAATTGCAGGAAGGAAATGCCATGGCCCATAACAGCCCACTTTGGATGTCATTGCTCGCTGTGTTATGGCTCTCGCTCATGGGCGGATCCCACGCTGCTATTGGCCAACAAGATCCGCCGCGGGTGATGAGCCCAACCGCACAAATGCAGGCCATTCTGCGCCAGTTGCGAGAAGAAGCGATCGCCGCACAGAAGGGCCAAAAACCAATGCGCGATGAAGCGAGTTTCGCTCTTGAAACAACACTCTCGCCACCACCAAATCTGATTAGCCAGAACCTTATTCGAACACAACATCGTGATCCGTTTATAGATGCCTATATCAGGTGGCAACTCACTGGCTTCAATCCTACTTTTCCACAGTTGCCAAAAAGAAAACAGCAAGATGTGTTGCGTAAGCTGCCAGCACTAACCGCAAATCCACTGAGTGATCCTGCGGTTTTGAATCGTGTCAATGAGCTCCTACAGATTCCTATATTGACCGAACAAGAGCAGTTACAAATAATCACGGAATACACAAAGCTCACCGATGCCCAACGTCGCGCTGCTAAAAATAATGTACCGGCCACCAAACTTCGAATGTGGCTCATCAAGAGCTTTCCACCACAATCGCGTGCTGGCTTAGAAGTTCGGGTTGAACTGGTCGCCACGATGGTGGGCAGCGGATGGCCCGCCGGTGGTCCAAAAAACCTACTTAAAAGTGGTTGTGAAATGGCGGGCAAAAACCAAGAGCTTTCAAAGGCCGACCGTGAGAGCATTGCTCAACTTCTTACAAAACTAACCGGCTTGAGCAGCACCATGGTTGACGATCTCAGCACAGGCGACTTTACTCTGCAAGCAGACTTTCGCAGTTCGGCCATACAAGACTTTGAAGTCCGGGCGTGGACCAGACTACTCTACGGCCAAGACGGTTCTGATGACAATCAAACTGGCATGCAGCCATGAACCGATACCATCGTCAAATGATCTTGCCGGATATTGGCGCCCTGGGGCAAGATGCCATTGGCAACGCTCATGTATGTGTCATCGGCTGCGGCGCTTTGGGTTGCTGTAGTGCAGAACTACTGACACGTGCAGGCATTGGGAAACTCACTCTAATCGATCGAGATGTTGTCGAAGAAACCAATCTGCAACGACAAATACTTTTCAGCGAGCGCGACGCCTTAAACGCGATGCCAAAAGCAGAGGCCGCGAAACTGCGTTTGCAGAGCATTAATAGCACAACTGAAATTGAGTCCCAAGTCCAAGACCTCGATGCGACCAATGTGGGTCAGTTGGTTGGATCTGCTGACCTGATCATTGATGGGTTGGATAACTTTGAAAGCCGCTACCTTGTGAACGACTTTGCTGTACATCAAGGCCGAGCCTATTTGTATGGCGGTGCCGTTGGTACAACCGGACTTGCAATGCCGATACTACCCCACCCCACCTCACGTCTGGCAAGTTCAGATGTGAAACCAAACTGGAGTGCATCAGATGCAACACCCTGCCTCCGATGCATTTTTCCAGAACCACCTGCTGCTGGAAGCACGCCAACCTGTGATACCGCTGGTGTACTCGCGTCAATTGTGACAATTGTTGCCTCTTTCCAGGTGAGTGAGGCAATCAAGATCATCACCGGCAACCTTGAAAGACTAGATCGTTCGCTTTTTAGTATTGATCTCTGGTCAAATGTCACCCACCGAACTGATACCTCAACTGCTCGCAACAAGACATGCCCCTGTTGCGCACAAGGCCATTTTGAGTTTCTTGACAGACAACGAGAACAAACAACTTCGACCTTATGCGGCCGCAGCGCCATCCAAATCTGGCCAACAGATTTCGCAAGCAATGGATCTGTTTCATCCGTCAATTTAGAAGCTCTGCTGAGCCAACTTGAACCGCATGGCGACTTTCGTACCAATGGTCACCTCATTCATGGCTCCTTTACGCATGAACAGGGTGACCAAGACGACCCCATCAAGCTTTTACTCTTCCAAAATGGCAGAGCTGTGATCAGCGGCACCAGTCAGACAGCCCGTGCCCGGACCCTGTATGCGCGATATGTTGGCATGTAGGGTGCGATTGATGCTCATGAGCAACAGGCCGCTGGCAGCACGCGTAGTGGGGTCTTGAGCAGCCGCCACCGGGGACTTCACCTATCTGAGAATCAGCTATTTTTGGGTCCTAGCGGTGCCACAGCACGCTAATCTGGCCAATTTCACTGACTTCTAATGCAGATGATTCACTTAGCCACCAGAAGTATGAGCCGATCGGCTAGAATTGATCCTCTTCTTTGCTGGTGAGGGTTCGTTTTTGGAACCTTTTCGCCAACCTGGGTTCTAAGTGTATGTACCCAAATTGTTGGACAGTATGTCCGTGTAGAGAAGTGTCGAAATGAGAGGAAGCGATCGATGAAGTTGTCTTGTGCCAATGTAATCTCTGTGTGCCTTAAAAAGACTCAGCTGCGCCTGACCATGATTGTGACTGCGGCAATATTTGCCAGCCTTATCGCTGTGCCAACAGCGATGGGTCAAGGAACATATGGCGCAATGCCAGATCCGATCTCACAACGCGAGTTGGCTCGTTACGCGGATCGACTTCAGTTGACTGATGCCCAGCGGCAAGGATTGGACCAGATTCATGCTGCCTATGGAGAGACATTCCGCGAACTACGCGAAGGTGAAATTGAAGAGTTCATGACCGATGTCACATCTCGTGGCATGCAACTCATGACGAATCCAGATCTCCTTAAGAAAACGTTGTCTCGCTACTTACGAATAAATAACCAGATCGAAGCAATGGATGTCGCGCTCTTTGAAGAGCTTCAGCAACTTCTTAGTGATGAGCAACTTGCATTACTCGAGCGTGTGCTTATGGCTCGACAGCGAATTCGAAGCCAAGCTGCGTCAACGCTACTCCTACGACAAATGAACCCTGCTGCTTCTATTGACTTCAGCACCATGTATGACGAAATGATGATTACGCCAGATGTTCTTGCCGCTGCTGATCCCGTCATGCAGGACTATGAAGAACGACTCACCCAAGGAACAACGCGCCTCCATGAATATGTCGTCCGTATTCCAACCAAACTCATCGATGAATTGGAAAAAATGGGCTATACCGCTGAGAGCATCTCTGACCCAAGTATGCGAGGGCAACTCTTCCAAGATTTTCGAACTGTTTGGGGTGATCTTGAAGTCGAATTGGTTAAGAAGAGTTTTCAGGTCAGTGATCTGAACCGTAACGCTCTTACACAATTGCGAACCGTCTTAAGCGATGATCAAGTAGACCAGCTATGGCGAAACTATCTCAAGAATGGCTATCAGTCAGCAAATCCTGTTTCAGGCTCCGTGAAACAGTACTTCGATGCAGCGTTGACGCTTGACGGTCTAACCCAAGCAAAGCGGGACATGATCGCCATGGAAGCGATGGAGCTAGAAGAACGTGTTGATACGATCACTAAAAAGATGGTTGATGCGATTGATAGCGACCGAAAAAACACCCGCATGATGGATCGCTGGGGAAGAAATAACGAGAATGAATATCGAATCCGACTCGGTGAGCTTCGTGAACAACTCAGTGAGTTACGAGAACAGGCGCTGGCAAGCTTGGAGCTCATTCTTGGTCAAAACGATATGCAGCAGGTCAAGGCCCAACTTCTTGCCGGTCAGTCAACACAAACAGCCTCAACAGAAACCGGCGCGGGTCGGCGACGAGGACCCCGATCATGGCGATCAACATCGGGAAGCAAAGGCGTTACTGCTCGCTGGCTTTCGCCTCCAATAAGTCAAGGTGAATTAGAACGACTGAAAGCAAGACTCGACTTGCCTGCATCAGAGAATGAGCTTGTCAATGAACTGTACAACGACTATCGAGACGAGTACCAGGAATTACTTGACGGAGATCTTGCACAGGCCGATGAGGTTCAAAAAACACTTTGGGCACTGAATCTAGAAGAAGATAAGGACGTAACACCTCCCTCACGTAGCGATCTCGATGATGCATTTTCTCTACGCTCAGGTGCGATTGCTCAGCTTGCTGAACTCGATCAGTCTTTTCTGAATAATGTCAGTCTTATGTTTGTGCCAGAAGGCTCACCTCTCGTGCAAAGGCTGGTGGATGACCGCACAAGATCTCGGTGCATTTCTATGCGAGCAGGTCATTTAGATTTCATACCCACGTGGATTATTGGGATGGAAGACACTGATGAACCCACGATTGACCTGGTCAACGTGGTCTATTCGAGTGAGTTGTCGAGAGACGAGCTGATTAGCCTCGATGCGGTACTTATGGAATATGAGCAAATTGCGACTGCCGCTTTTGTGAGAGCTCATGAGGATGGCCTGGCATTCGAGAATGCTGTTGGTGGTGTCATGATTGATGCTGCCATGGAAGAAAACCAGCGTTCCAGCTGGCGCCGCTTCAGAAATATTGATGCCGATTCAATGCGATCCTCTCAAGCGGTCTTAATGCAAATCAACCGCCAATCTCTTCAAACGGTGCTGTCCGAACTAACACCTGACAGTGGCTCTAGGGTGGAAAGCACTTACAATCGCCAAGGATTTGGTGTTGTTTACGAAGACAACAAATCGGCAGTAGATGTACTCCAACAGGCTTTGTCATTACCTGATTTAACGGCGACCCAACGACAACGCATTGTTGATATATCGTTGGAGTATCGAGCAAAATATGAAGAGCTCAGTGGCCAGTTAGTCGACATGGCCATTGTCGCAACAGATCCGAATAAAGAAGAGGCTGATGATCGAAACTGGCGATCTCGAATGCAGACAGAACGATCGCGAGAACAGATTGAGTTTGAACGGGATGAACTTAGTGAGCGTACTCGCAATCAAATTCGATTAGTGCTTCAAGACGATCAGATTGCGCAGCTCAGTGGCATGGAGCCCACTCAAAGTCAATAAACAAAGTCTTTAAGTCTGTATTCCCAATCAAGTGGGGTCAAAAATGACAAGTATGAATGCGGAGTCAAAAGAACTCGTGGAGGTTTCTTTAAACCAACCAGCTCGTGGTGATGCCCCTATTACCATGCAACAGATCCGCAAAATGGCGCGAAGCCAGCAGCGCTTCACGTGCCTCACTTGTTATGACGCGACGACCGCTCGCTGGCTTCAAGAAGCTGGCATAGAGCTTCTCTTGGTCGGCGATACCGCTGCAGAAGTTATTCTTGGCTTGCCCGAGACTATTCATGCGCCCCTTGACTTCATGATCCTTCTTACAGCAGCCGTCAAGCGTGGTGCTCCAAAATGCCTCGTGATGGCTGACATGCCATTTTTGAGCTACCAAATAAATGATGAACAAGCACTCACCAATGCTGGACGCTTCTTAACTGAAGGTCAAGCCGATCTGGTCAAACTTGAGGTGGATCATCGTTTCACTAGCACCGTTGAACACTTGGTGCGCGGTGGTATCCCTGTCGTAGCCCATATCGGATCGCGACCACAGCAAGCCAAACTCACCGGTGGCTATCACTCCACTGGACGCACTGCACAGGATGCAAGGCGCCTCGTCAATGATGCTGTCCTTATGGCTGAAGCCGGCGCCATCATGCTTCTACTTGAAGCGACGCCCGTTGAAGTAGCGCAACGAATCGTTGAGTCTGTTGCCTGCCCAGTCATCAGCTGTGGAGCTGGACCTGACTGTCACGGCCAGGTGGTGGTGCTTCAGGACATTCTCGGTTTGAGCAGTTGGCAGCCAAAATTTGCGCAGCCGCAGGCTCAAATTGGACCACAAATCACCACCGCTGTAGAACGATGGGCAACCCAAGTACGTAACAATGATTTGGGTGAGCACCCGTACACCATGCGTGAAGGCGAGGCCGATCTCTTCTAGTTGGCTTTGGTTGACCCGGAAATGCGATTTTAAGGTGATTCAGACATCTTCCTGAAGGAAAGAAGGGGAACCGCCAAAGGCTGTCCCCTAGGATGCCGAAGAATCTCCATGTACGTCCTTATCCATGGGGGCGGAAGCTCTGTCCGTCTATCAGCCATCGTAAAAAACAGGAGTCGCAAATGCGACGGATCAACTCATACGGCCCCGCCATTCTTGTCCTTTGTACTGCTGTATTGATATTGCTACTTGGTCCTGAACTCGCTCATCGACTTACTTTTCAACACACTCAAGCGCGCATTGTGCAGGCCCAGACGCGACTCACTGAAAGCACAATCCTTGAAGAAATGAACGCTTCATTTCGAGACATTGCCACGCTCGTTGAACCTTCTGTCGTACATGTTGATGCTCGGCATGAGATGTCAACGGGGCTTCGTGGAAGAATACAGGGGTATGCCTCTGGAAGTGGTTGGGTCTATGACGATCTGGGACACATTGTGACCAATAGCCATGTTGTTGCAGACGCTAGTGAAATTCAAATTCAGCTCTATGACGGTGATCTACTTGATGCTCAAGTTGTGGGTTTAGACGTCTCAACTGATATTGCTGTTTTAAAAGTGAGCCCGGGAAACTTGCACCCTGCACGACGATCCCTTTCATCTGCCGACGTTCAACAAGGCGATATGGTCTTCGCCTTCGGTTCGCCGTTTGATTTCCGATTCTCAATGTCTGCTGGTGTTGTCTCTGGCAAAGGCCGAAGTGTTGGTTTACTTCGTACCGACACTGGCATGGCACCTGGCTATGAAAACTTTATCCAAGTAGATGCGGCAATCAATCCAGGCAATTCTGGTGGACCGCTCACAGATATTTATGGCCGTGTCATCGGCATGAATACGGCCATTGCAACTGGGCGTGATCGTGGTTTTGAAGAGGGTCAGTTCGCAGGTATCGGCTTAGCAATTCCGATGTCAATGATCTACCCGGTCGTTGAGCAGATCATCTCAACCGGTGAGGTCCAGAAGGGTTTCTTGGGGGTTAACATTGTTGACCTAAATCAGCCCATCGCCGACAGCCTGGCCGCACAGGGATACCGTGGCTGGGGATTACTGCTTAACAACGTTGAACCAGATTCTGCAATCGCGCGCCATGGCATGCTTGCGGGAGATGTGATCATTACTATCAACGGACAAACTGTCGCTCAGCGACGCCAACTGATGAAACAGTTGTTTGATTCACCAACAGACACGGTTGAATTCAACGTTTGGCGTTATGACACAAAAGCAAACAAGTCTCAACGCCTTCCCATCAGTATGGATTCTGAATCCGCGCGTGAACTTGGATCATCTGCCATTCTAGAAATTGATGAACCTATTTCCAAAGCATTAGAGCTTGATGGATTCAGTACCAAAGGCGTTTGCGTAAGCTCGGTCACGAAAAGTGGACCTGCCTGGGAGAGTGGCATTTTACCTGGTGACGTCATCACCCACGTCAACGATGAGGCTATTAGCAGCGTCTCGCAATTACGTTCAACAATCTCTTCAATGATGCCGGGGAGTTCAGCGAAGCTTCGCGTCTGGCGATCTGACGAGAACGACAGCAGCGGAGATACGCTGACCATCTCGGTCCCACTGAGTCGGTTAACACCCTAAGACGCCTGGTTATTCGACAGTGTGATGCCGATGCGGCGTAATAGGATGCGAGCAAATACGGTTGAAAAGAACATAACGATAACCGTCGCAATGAGCAGCCAAACGCCCACATCTACATCTAGTTCTACCATTTTTTTGCCATCGATCAGGAACAAGCCGAGCGCTAACAGAAATACATTGAGCATTGACCAGTGATTTGCCATTCGGTACAGAACCAAGACCCTTGTACTCGCTTGAACCGTCCGTTTGCCTAGCCAAAGGTACAAAATCATCGCAAGTGATAGCAGCGGCATGATGAGCAAAAACAAGAGCATGAAAATTCCAAGGCCCCAATGCCAATGCTTAAACAACTCCTCTGTGGCTGTCCACAAAGTGTACTTATGAGCGTACAAAAACATCTTGTTAATTTTGACGAGTGGGGCAAAGAAAGTCACTGCAATTATCAGCATGGATGCGATAAGCAAAATTGGAACTGCTAGTCCAGGCCAGCCCACTCGTACGAGTGGAATGAACTTACTTTCTAATTCGCGTTCTTTAATCTTTGTCCGATGGCTGTACCCATCCATGACAGCGATGATTCTTGCCATGACCATGTTACCGATTATTGCAAGTACAAAACAGAGCATGCCAATCATTGGCTTGGCTCCGATGAATAGTTGGTCGGAAGTAAATACGAGAATGAGAATCATCACATAGATGTCCAGCATCGACCACTTGCCAAGCGATTCAAATATATGAATTGCATGTAACCGTTTCTTTGGTTCCATTGGTGAAAACCAAAGGAAAATTAGAGAAACGTTTTTGAATAGTGGGAAGATCACTGAGAATAAGATGATGAGCAAACAGATCGGAATGAGACCGGCTTCCCAAAGCAGCGAGATTGTATTGAGAAGACTATAGACGCCCGGCCTAAGACCACTGATTGTTAAAAACGGCAGGAACAAAGCAATAATGTTGGAAACCAACACCAGAACAAGACATATTGGTACCAACCAACCACGCCGACCAAAAACATGGTGGAGTGTGTCAGGGGATCGAGCTTCAACCGCGGTGGAATTGGCTGGCTGGCTACCTCTCTTGCGGGCCTCTGGTATATGCTTAGTCATATCTGAACACAGTATCGGCTGGTGGACCTACCCGCTCATTAACCAATTCACATTTTCTGACTCACCTCGAATTCGGAGGGGGTAGATCATTCAAAAAACGCCTCCTGGAATCTCGAAAATTGGATTTCAGTATCACCATCTATGTTTTCAGCGGAGGCGTACCTCAGATCGGCTACTATCAATGTCATGACTGGTGCCACTGTTCATAACCGCTCGCAAGCCTCGACAGGTGACGGCCAGCCACTCCTCAGCGTGCAAAATCTGAGCACTTACTTTCCGGTCAGAACTGGTCTCTTCAGACGTGTTACAGGCCAACTTAAGGCCGTTGACGATGTTTCTTTTGATCTTCATCGAGGCCATACACTAGGACTCGTTGGTGAGTCCGGCTGCGGCAAGTCAACACTGGCTCGAACTATTCTCCGCCTCATAAAAGCTCACTCTGGCAATGTCAACTTCGATGGTCAGAATCTCATGGCCCTTTCAGGGCGGCAGCTACGGCGCCAACGCCAATCAATGCAAATTATTTTTCAAGATCCTGTGGGTTCTCTCAATCCACGTCTTCGGATTGGCTCAATTGTTGGAGAACCACTACGTGTCCATCGCATTGCATCGGGCAAAGAACTTCAGAAGCGTGTCCATGCACTACTCGAAGAGTGTGGAATGCCGGCATCAGCTGCACAACGCTTTCCCCATGAATTCTCAGGTGGACAGCGCCAGCGCATTGGTATTGCACGCGCTCTAGCCCTAGAGCCCCGACTTGTTGTTTGTGATGAGCCTACTTCAGCACTCGATGTTTCAATTCAAGCTCAGATTCTCAACCTACTCCAGGATCTTCAAGACCGACATGGCCTCGCATACCTCTTTATCAGTCACGATATGGCCGTGATCAGCCATATCTGTGACCGCATCGCAGTCATGAATAAAGGTAAAATTGTGGAACTGGGGCCTCGGGATCAGGTTGTCAAAAACCCTCAACATCCATACACCCAACGGCTTCTTGCAGCTGTACCCACGGTGGACAACTGGCAACCACCCACACAAGGGAGACCCCTTGCCGAACCGGCTGTAGGATGACCGAATCATGACCCGTTCGATCTGCCCAGACTTTGAAAGAAGATCATGCAACAGTACCTCGACCTGATGCAAACCATTCTGAATAATGGCACAAACCGTACTGACCGCACTGGTACTGGTACCCGAAGCCTCTTCGGCTATCAAATGCGTTTCGATCTCTCTGAGCGATTCCCACTGCTCACGACAAAGAAGCTTCATCTGCGTTCAATTATTCACGAGTTATTGTGGTTTCTTCGCGGAGACACAAATACATCTACGCTGAATGAGGTGGGCGTATCGATTTGGGATGAATGGGCAGACAAAGATGGAAATCTTGGTCCTGTTTATGGCCATCAGTGGCGATCCTGGACAGCGACGAATGGTCGCACCATTGATCAGTTCAGTGATGTCCTCGAACGTATTAAAACCTCACCAGACTCAAGACGCTTAATAGTCAGTGCCTGGAATGTTGGCGACTTAGAAGAAATGGCCCTACCACCGTGCCATGTACTTTTTCAGTTTTATGTATCAGAGGGCAAACTGTCATGTCAGCTCTATCAAAGAAGTGCGGATGTTTTTCTTGGTGTTCCGTTTAATATCGCATCGTATGCTTTACTCACATTGATGGTTGCACAAGTTTCTGGCCTAAAGCCGGGCGAGTTTGTTCACACATTGGGTGATGCGCATTTGTATAGCAACCATATAGAACAAGCTCAATTGCAGCTTGAGCGAAAACCAACGCAGCTGCCTCGAATGAAAATGAACCCAGAGATCAAAGATCTTTTCTCCTTTTCTTTCGAGGACTTTGACTTAGTCGAATACAAACCTCAGCCACACATATCTGCTCCGGTTGCGGTCTAGCAACAAGGCGCTGAGAACAGGACCAACAACTTATGTCTGTCTCCATGATTGTGGCTGTCTCAGAAAATGGGGTGATTGGCAATGCGGGGGCTCTGCCTTGGCGGCTCTCGCGCGATCTGATCCGCTTCAAGCAACTCACTTCCGGACATTGTCTCATCATGGGGCGAACAACTTTCGAAACCCTGCCAGGGCCGCTACCCAATCGAGTCAATATCATTATTTCTCGAAATCCGAACTACAAGGTGCCAGGAGCAATTGTCGTTTCGAGCATTGAAGCAGCATTGAATGTTGCTGGACATGACAGTGAACCGTTCGTTGCAGGCGGATCACAGATTTATCGTGTGGCCGAGCCACTGGCTTCTCGTGCCTACGTTACTCGTGTGCACGCCAATGTAGATGGAGATGTCCGTTTCGCTGATCTCGATACAAAAGAGTGGCAACTGGTCAGCGAAGAACATCATGGCCAAGACGCCAAGAATTCATTTCCAGTCACTTTCTTAAATTACAAACGCTTCACACCTGTCGATTGTCGCCCACGCTAGGTTCTTGCTGCAATACGCAGTGTTGCTTTAGTTTGTCTCGCCAGAAGCGATAGAGATCATGCCGACCAGTGGCTCTTGATCGTTGATCTGGATCTCGGCCATGCGAACTGGTGTCGGTATTGAAGTTCTAAGAAGACCACCAGCATTGAATGACTCACCGAGCTGATTTCGGAAGTCCCAAAGTGAAAGAACAATAGTCTCCCCCGCTAGAAGTTCTGGGATACTCGAGACATATTGTTGATTGATCCAAATCTTGGGCTCGTAATAACTGGTTGCTGTCGCATTTACAATCAAGATCCACTGGCCATCACGGAAGGCTTGGATGTTGGTTGAAGAAGTAGCGTGCAAATGCACTGGATAGGCAACTGTCGCTTTCTCAGGCAGATACCGCGGCGGATGGCACGACGCGAAGAAAAGGCTGACTCCAGCAACGGTCAAAAACAGGATTTTATTTGTACGGCACATAATCTGTGAGAAAGTCTATCAGAGACTGCCCCCCGTTCCTCCCCTATTCAACTGAATGCCTCTTCACGGGAGGCTGATTGCGCCCCTAGCCTACTTTGTGGAGGCCTCAGCAGTCGACAGCGGTATCATGGACAGCCTCATGTCAGTCAATCTCTCAGCAGATAACATCGAATTGGGTGAGTCGCGGTCTATCGACCGATCTGTCATGCAGGTTGCTACCTGCTGGGAAATGGATCGCCGTATCACCGAATTGCTGCCTCGTTTTGACGCACCTTTTTTCCAAGCGGGGCTGGCTGGCTATTCAGATGCCGCCATGCGATTAGTCGCTCGCCACCATGGGTGCCCTTACTGTGTCACAGAAGCACTACTTGATACAACGCTGATTAGTGGCGGTAAGGGACGAACAAGGGAAGACCCTGACCTGCTCGCCGCTGAGTGTGGTTTAGGTGACCCTGTACATAACCGCCTTGGTGGGTTAGATGACCATCCTGTTGCTGGACAAATTATGGGTTCTGAGCCAGAAACAATGGCCAAGGCTGCGCACCTTCTCATTGACATGAACTATGACGTGGTTGATGTGAATCTTGCTTGCCCGGTTAAGAAAATTCGCAAACGTCGCCGCGGCGGTCACTTTTTGGCTGCCTCTGATGAAGCCATTGCTGTATTGCAAGCTGTCTATGATGCCGTCGACAAACGACGCCCAGTGACCGTGAAAATTCGGCGCGCTTTTGAAGACTCACCGGAAATGGAAAGACACTTTGAGCGGATTTTTGATGCGGCTTATGAAATTGGATATGCCTGGGCCACCGTTCACTGTCGAACTGTTGTGCAAAAATATGTTGGACCAGGTCGATGGACGGCGCTGCGTAACTTAGTTCAGAGATATCCCGATCGAGTCATCTTTGGAAGTGGTGATATTTGGGAAGCAACAGATATTTTTCACATGCTTGAATATACGGGGGTGCATGCTGTTTCTGTCGCCCGAGGCTGCATTGGCAATCCATGGATATTCCAGCAAGCAAGATCTCTGATGAAGGGATGCTCTGTCGATCAACCCTCGATCACCGAGCAGCGCGAGGCGCTACTTGACCACTTCACTGTTTCGCAACGACTCCATGGAGATGCGCTGGCCTCAAAATTAATGCGTAAGTTCGGCATTAAGTTCTCTCAACACCATCCCAATGCTGATCAGGTCAAGAAAGCCTTCATTGAGTGTAGTAGTGGCGCGCAATGGCTCAAAGTCATCAATGCGCATTATCCAGATACAGCCTCATAGGCCTTGTTCTTTTTAATGGACCTCGTCCAGATGAGGCTCTTGAGAATCCGCTTCACCAGAGTTCCATCTTACGAACAAGATGGGCACCACCAATGGCTGCCAAAATACCTAATAACATTAGAGCGAAGTTAAGCGTTGGCTAAAGATTGGCTCGCCATCGACGAATGTCTCGTTGCAGCGACTCGTGAGTCTCCGTATCAAGTAAGCCCATCAAAGAGGCCAACGCTTGTGAGTTTGTCACGCTACAAGAGCCTGTAAGACGCAAGTACGCTGCTTGTAGTTCACCTCGCCTACCAGAGTCGATCACTCTGTTAGACATGTTGGGCTGTAACACAATGCCATCATCTGAACGAGCATTGATAATCATGACGATCATTTGATTCTTGAGATCACCCATTCGTTCGTTATACGAATCCATGACTGGCTGAGCTGCAGCGGAATATTCTGGATGCTCACGAACAATCCATTCATAAACAAACACTGGCTCGCTTTGGACAAACAACCAAGGAAAGTTGGCTTTTTTAATTTGTTCCAACCAGCTAGAGGCCACGTTCGCTTGGCCAAGTGAGGCAAAATGCTCCGCAATCTGCCGTCCTCGCCTCTGGTTCAAGTCATACAGTTGGTCCCATCCAGAGATCACCGTTGCCTCAAGCTCAGCAAGCCGATCAACATCTTTTGCAATGCTTGCTATTTCCATTTCGATCTGGATTAGCAGGTGCCTTCCAACTGCATCAACAATAATCTGATCAACCTCTTGTTCGTAGTCGCGATAGATTTGGCTCAGGACGCGATCTGCTTCTAAATCGATTCCGATATCACCTGATTGTTCCAAGAGCTGACAAATGTCAACGCCATCACCTGCGTACGACTCTAAATTGCCGTCAGCCTGGCGGGCGTGCAAATAGACTTGGCGGCGGAGACTCCTGACAGCTCCAGGCCACTTCGTAACCTGCATATCCATCAGCACCATCTCTAACTCTTGCAATAGTTCTTCTAAAAGCTGGGTGCCGCGATTCGCACAATTTTGCTCATAGCTTGATAGAACTGCTAAACGCATATCGCGTAACTGATCCGCCATCAGAACTGCTCGTCCCTCCATGGCGGCCAGAATTTTTTGGCGACCAACAGTGTCTGCTTGTGCATCTGCCTGGCTCGCAGTCGTAGTGACATCTTCTAAATAGTCTTCGAAAAGCATATGAAACATAGATCGCTGCTGAGGATCGAGGTCCAGTGCATTACAGAGATCTTGGAAGTTGGCCCGCTCCATCCGTGGCTGCAAGTAGTTCATCGCTGCTGGCTGCGCGACAACAGCAGCTGTTGCACTAAGAAACGCCAGCAGTACCCCAATCGCCATCGCCTGGCGAACAGCGACTCTGAATTGAACGTTTATGATCTGGCCCATCGACATACTCCGGAAATACCAAGCTTTTCATAGGCCTGGGTAGCTCCATATTGTAACGCATAGATCCCCCAAATATTTCTTCATATTTGATATCTATGGACGTGGATGGTGTTTTTCAATAACCGCCTGGAGATGCGACCGATCTACGTGTGTGTAAATCTGGGTTGTTGAGATATCGGCATGGCCCAACATTTCCTGGACCGCCCTTAAATCAGCACCGCCCACCAAGAGGTGAGTGGCAAAGCTGTGGCGAAGCATATGCGGATGCACATGTTCAAGCCCTGCTTGCTTCGATAGCCGCTGAATGATCTGCCAGATTGCAATTCGCTCAAGCGGCCGTCCACCATGTGAAAGGAAGAGCCTATTCTTGTCGCGTCGATCATCAAACCGAGCTAGTTCTGAACGCAGTGTTTCAATATATTTCTCAGTCCAATGTTGAGCAGGCTTACCAATTGGCACCAACCGCTCTCGATTCCCTTTGCCCAAGACTCGGAGCACCCCAATTTTTTTGTCAAAGTCATTAAGACCAATGTGACCAACTTCGCTTGCGCGTAGCCCTCCAGCATACATGCACTCAACGATGGCGCGATCACGAATCCAAAGACGTCCAGATCCTTCGCAGGCAGCCTCAACTAGTTTTCGCATTTGATTGGGCGTGAGTACGCCAGGCAGACGTTTCCATCTTGATGGGGACTCGAGGAGCCGTGTTGCATCTTCTTCAACAACACCCGTTGCCTTGAGAAAGCGGAAGCACATCCGCAGCGTGGAAAGATGTCTCGCAACCGATGCCGGCTGAAGGCCTTGTCGTGTATGTAGATCTCGAACATGATCCGCCAGGAGCCGTGGGGTGGCTGCACCAAAGTGGTCGATTCCCTTTGCTTCGAGGAACCGGACAAGCCTGGCGGTGTCTCGTCCATAGGCATCGAGGGTGGCCGCCGCGAGCCCTGCCTCAATTCTCAAGTAAGTGAAGAAGGCCTGAAGTGGCTGCTGAAATAGATTGGTGGCCTGCATCTGATCTCATATCGGATGAAAATGGCCTCCAGCATCTCAAGCGCCGCTGTTCTCAACTATGAGGCCCATAAGCTTACAGCGCAATAGATGCGCAAGCGTGATGCGTGCGCCTCACAAGTTGATGGGCTTGGAACCAGAAAACGCCTTTTTGAGGATTAGAAGTCCTCTTTGCAGTTCCTTTTAAGAACGGCACGGTAATTGCATTATTTGATTTGATCCACCATTAAGGGCAAAGGAGTGCCGTATGAGGGACCTCTTCACACGATCGAATCAATCTAGCAGACCCGTGGTTGGCCATAGAGATGAGCAAGTGCTCAACCTCTTAGCAGCCGAAGCCATTCGTTTGGCTCATCTGGCTACAGATTTGCATCTCGCAGCCACAGCGAGTGACCCCGAAAGCGCTCATATCAGTGATGCCGCGCCGCGGGAGCCTAGACCATGAACTATGGACTGTACCTATCAGCGAGTGGGATTCTCACCAACATGCACCGCATGGGCGTGATCTCCAACAACCTTGCCAATGCTCAGACGCCTGCTTTTAAGGAGTCAATGGTTGCAGCGATGCAGCGGCTGCCCGCAAGATTGGAAGACCCTTCTTCAATATCTGATCCACAATTGATGTTGGAAGGACTCGGCGGCAGCACCCTTGTTGATGACACTCGACTGGTATTCAAACAAGGCACCATTAAAGAGACTGGTCAGTTCACTGATCTTGCTCTTGATGGCGATGGCTTTTTTATTGTCGGTGATGGAACAGCTACCGATCCTGACCAACTTCAATTCACACGTGACGGACGACTCACCATCAATCGAGAGAGTCAGCTCGTCATGGTGACCACTGGTCTTCCAATATTGAATGAGCTTAACCAACCGATAAAGGTGCAACCTGGTGCCTTCTCAATTGATAATGAAGGACAAGTCACACAAAACGGTACGGACCTAGGCAAGATTCGTATCGCATCAACGAAGTCATATGCAGACTTGATTCCAAAAGGCGACAGTCTTATGAGTTTCTCGCCGGGGAGCAAAAACGAGTTAACCGCTTCTGATGCAACCCTACGACAAGGTTCAATTGAATCAAGCAATGTTGACCCAGTGCGATCAATGGTCAATTTACTTAAAGCCAGTCGATCTATTCAGGCTTCAACGGTCATGATGCAATATCAGGACAACATCATGGGACAAGCCATCAACACATTTGGTCGGGTTACCTGACACCGCTTTTCTGAAAACGAAGGAAAATGATATGGGCTTTCTAGGAATGGATACTGCGGCTACTGGCTTGTCGGCCATGAGCCAGTCGCTTGAGATCACCGCCAACAACTTGGCAAACTCTCAAACACCCGGATTCAAAAGTAGCAGAGCAAATTTTGAAGATCTGTTCTACATGGAGTACGGTCAACCTGGTGCAGAGAATTCCATCGGTGACGAGCGCCCAACGGGCCTATACATCGGCCTTGGCACTGCGGTGTCAGGAACACAGCTTGACTTCAATCAAGGGCCAGCCCAAAAGACAGGCGGGGCTCTGGATGTCATGATTGAGGGTGGCGGGTTCTTTGTCGTTCAAGTTGATCCTGACATTAGTGATGGTCTGGCCTACACAAGAGCAGGCAAATTCACCACCAATTCAGAAGGTGAACTTGTGATGGCGAACTCCCAGGGACGACGCCTTTTGCCAGAAATTATTGTTCCCCCAAATATCGATGTCAATACGATTCAAATCACAAATGATGGTTATGTTTGGGCGCCAGAACCTGGCGGAAACCAGCTCGTCGAACTTGGACGGCTTGAATTAGCGCTCTTCACAAATAACACCGGACTTGGCCAGATTGGTGAAAATCTCTACATCCAAACAGAAGCATCTGGTGAGCCCTTTATTGACTTTCCAACGGTCGAGGGGCGTGGCATGGTCATGCAACGCTTCCTTGAGCAATCCAATGTGAACCCAGTCAATGAACTTGTCGGCCTCATCACAACGCAGCGATCATTCGACATGAATAGCCAAGCTGTCCAAGCTGCCGACGAAATGTTGCAAGCACTGCTCCGCATGAGACGCTTCTAAAAACTCTGACTAAAACCTCACGCTCTTGACCCAGGATTCCGCAACATGAATTGCCACCACTTGTTCTCACTTACTCTTGCTGCACTTACGATTTCGATGACGAGCTACGTCAACGCTGACACAATTCAGCTACGACGTTCTGTCAGACTAAAAGAAGCTGGACAACCTATTTGCCTCAAAGATATAGCCATCCTCGATGGCGAATTAGCAGAGACCCTTGCTGGAACCATTGTTTCACCAGCACCGAGCTCTGAAAGAGCATTTGAGATTCCATTGGCTGCTGTACGTGTCTCACTTCGTGACCTGAAAGTCAACTGGGGGCTCATTAACATCAGTGGGTCAAAAGTTATTGTTCGCCCAGCTATTGCTTCTGTTGTACAGCCACCGCTTGCCATGCAATCTATGACCATTGAGCCGCTTGTTGAACAACCGCCAACCATCTCTCAAACAAAAGAAATGCCGTTTATCGATGCTACATCATTGGTGCTTGAGCCAACACTACGCGGCTTTATTGCAATGCACGCACTTGAAAAGCTCGGCACTGACGCAACGAATACACGGTTTGCTTTTTCTCGCAACAACAGCGAATCACTTCGTCTTTCTGCGAGTGAATTTCGTTTCGAACTATCATCATCAGGCGCCACAGCACGAAGTGATCGCATACAAATTATCGCTCAGGTTTGGAAAAACAACTCACATGTTGCAGATCATTCGATACTGATAAAGCCAAAACTCAAGACTCAACTCGCTATCATTAAACGGGGAATCAATCGCAACGAGACGATTCATGAACGTGATATAGAGATAATGACTCAGTGGCTGTCCCCAACAGCTATTCAAGAAAATGCATTGCCTACCTATGCCTATGGTCGGGTTGCGACCAGCGATCTTCGAAAAGGAGATATTCTTCGCAGCACTGACGTAAGAAAAAAAGTGGTTATTCAGCGCGGTGACACCGTAACGGTCAATTGTCTCATTGGAGGCCACGTGTTGAGATGCCAAGCGAAAGCACAAGAGGCGGGCGCTATCGGGCAAATGATAGAGCTTCAAAAATTAGGCGAGCGAAATGTTTTCTTTGCTGTCATCAGCAAGCCTGGCGAATGCGTCTTAGATTTTTCGCCAACAAATAGCGTATCGATACAAACTTCTACAACACCTAATACTGGCGGCATCTGATCCGGGAGTCTTTTTATGTTGATCCGAACTTTCTTTGCAGCTGCTGTTATTACCCTGAGTTGTTCTATTAGCACGGGGCGGCAGATTGCGCCAGCACCGATGCCAATAGCTGCCCCAATAGCACCCATGCAAATCGCGCCAATGACAAATCTGGTTAATGGAAACATGATACCAGGCATGTCTAATGCACTCTTTGCTCAACCTGTCATTGACATGTCACAGCCAGTCTTTCCACAGATGATGGGAACAAGTTGGATACCTGCAGCTCCTCAATTTGGTCCTTCTGGCTCACTCATGGCGCAAGCTGTTGGGATTCAGTATGCAAGAAATCACGCTGGTGGATCAGAAAATCCAACCCATCTTGAGTCATTTAGCATGTTTGTTGTTGCAGAGCCAGAACCACCATCTTTTGAAAAGCATGATCTCATTACGATTATCGTAAGAGAGGCCAGTCAAGCTGTGAGTGAGCAAGGGCTTGAAACTGATAAAGAGTATGGTTTGGCAGGTGAGATCCCTTACTACCCCAGTGCCCAAGCTGGCATCCAACTCTTCCTTGGTAAAAGCGAACTTATGCCCGAGCTTGAGATCGTTGCAGAGAAAGAGTTTTTGGGTGAGGGTGAGTATGAACGAGAAGACTATCTGACCGGGCGACTCACCGCCGAGGTTATTGAGGTCTTGCCGAACGGCACGTTGGTATTAGAAGCCAACACCTTTATTCGAAATGATAATGAAACGATGCAGATGCAACTCACTGGTATCTGCCGACCTGAAGATGTTTCGGCCGCAAATACGCTTATATCAAATCAGATTCATGATTTGAACATCTCCAAGACTCATGACGGTGAAGTTGCCAAGAGCGCTGAAAAAGGCATCATCTCGAAGGTCTTAGATACCATCTTTGCGTTTTAGCAATAGCGAATCGTTCGATCAAAGAATTGTAGATTCGCGGCCTCTTTAGCCGCCTTAAGGGTGACTTCCGTGGCCGCGATTGCCTTTTCAGATCCATCCTTAAGAATTCCCAAGATCCGCTCTCTATCGTTTTCATAAGCGCGACGCCGCTCTTGCATGGGCTCAAGTAACTTAGAGATCGATTCCGCCACCTCAACTTTGATCTCTCCATCACCTATGTTGTCACCGCGAGCGTATCGGTCTCGCAACTCAGCAACTCGGCTTTTGTCGTCAATAAAGACATCAACGTAATGAAACAGTGAATTGTCAGTATCACCCGGGTCTGTCGGGCTTTGGCGCCCCGTGTAAAGCTTGCCCATTTTCTTACGAACCTGCTTCGGCGTATCGGTAATGAGAATTGCATTATTCAATGACTTGCTCATCTTATTGATGCCGTCAGTACCCACCAAGCGACCAATTTCTCCAACATCTGCCACGGGCACAGGAAACACGCCACCGAGGCCAACGTGTTCATCGTCGTCAGCTTGATCAGAAACACCGCAATATATCTGATTAAAACGTCGAGCAACCTCACGAGTGAGTTCCAGATGAGGCACCTGATCTTCTCCAACTGGAACACTGTTTGCACGAAATGCTAAAATGTCTGCCGTTTGCCCCACTGCATAAAGTGGAAATCCAAAACTGTAGTTATCTCCAAGGCCCTTTACTTTGATCTCGTCTTTCAAAGTGGGATTGCGCAAGACTCTGTTAAATGGCAGTAACATTGCAAATAAATATGTGAGCTCAGAAATCGCAGGCACTTCGGTCTGGAGAAAGATTGAAGAGCGTTCTGGATCGATGCCCATTGCAATGTGATCAAGCACAATATCGAAGCAGTCACTGCGAATCTCTTCAGAATGCTCTGCCCGGGTTGTAAATGCATGCATGTTTGCAAGTAAGAAATAGCATTCATGTGAATCCTGCATCTCAACACGTCGCTTGACTGAACCAAAATAGTGACCAAGGTGCAACTGCCCTGTAGGTGTGTCACCGGTAAGTACAATTGGACGGTTTTTTGAATTCATAGATCGGTACTCTATCAGGCGGAGAACAGCAGCGCATAGCCTGCATTGACTCCATTAAAGCTGGCATGAAAGGCAAACGGCGCAATGATCGATCCTCCTCGCTCATAAACCCATCCAAAGCCTAGAGAGAGAATAAATAGACCCGCTAGTGCTGGTGGCTCAACAACACCAAGATGCATCATTGTAAATGGAAGGCTTGCCGCGACAATTGCCACCCAAGGAGGAAAACCCATCGCTCGGAAACCTCGCTGCACGAGCCCACGGTAGAGAATTTCTTCGAGCAGCGGCGTCACTAAAATGACCATCAACAACACCGGCAGAAGATAGACCTTGTCTTGTGAAACAAGCATAAGCTGGAGCCCACCATGGGCAATACCATCATCTTGATTGCCAGTCATCCAGTACTGGATGATGTAACCAATATTCAAGGCAAACAAGACAACTGGCAACGTCAGTATCAAACCAATCAATCCCAGGCCCACCATCTTTGCGACACTTGGCATTGTGAAGCTGTTTCGATTTGTACTCTTGATAAAAAAGTACACCGCAACAGGTAACTGCGCAACGATTGATCCAATCATCAAAATACACATAGTTCGTAGTGTTGGTTCGGCTTGCATATCGAGACCACTGGATGCAAATCCTTTGCCTAATGTAGCCAGCAGGAGCATGACAAAAGCAAGAACAAAAGCGCCCGTCACCCCACCTATACCATTCATATTTCCATCTGGAATTCGATGAGGTGATAATTTAAAAAAGCGAAAATGCACCCAAATCCAAAGGGTGAAAATTGCCAAACTCCCCCACAAAACGGGGTACCAATCGAATGTGGCGCTAGCTGTTGGAACGTTTGTTGAATTGCCCCCTTGATCAATATCGACAAGATTCGCTATAACTGGTTCAGTAATAGATCCAATAGCGACAAGGAAACCAAATAGCATGAGCACGATCCTTGATGAGATCGTTGACCTAAAGCGACAAGAAGTCGAAGTCCGGCGCAAACACATAACACCGGCAGAACTGGCGCAACGCGCTGCACAATTATCACCTACTCGTGATTTTTGTAAGGCATTGATAAGCATTGAGCCAGGCACCTCGGTTCGTGTGATTGCAGAAGTTAAACAGAAAAGTCCGTCGGGCGGTGTTTTTAAAGATTCATATGATCCAGGGCGCATTGCTGCCCAATATGCTCAGTTCGGCGCGTCGGCGATCTCCTGCCTTACTGATATGCCCTTCTTTGGTGGTCGGGTAGATGATATGGGTCGTGTGCGACATGCGGTAGATTGCCCCATTTTGCGAAAAGATTTCCTCATTGACACTTATCAAATCTGGGAGTCTCGTTACTACGGTGCTGACGCCATCCTCTTGATTGCTGAGATCCTACCCGACGAACTACTGTTAGAGATGATGGCGCTCGCCCATGAGCTGGGTATGGCAACATTAGTTGAAGTCCATAGTCTTGAGAACCTCGAACGCGTTCGTCCTCTACTGGATCAATGTGATTGGAAACAATGTTTACTAGGAATCAACAATCGGAATCTGGCCACGCTTAAGTCCGATCTTCAGCATTGCATTCGCTTGGCTGGCACTCTTCCCGAAACCAATCGGGTCGTGGGTGAGTCAGCCATCAGCACTTATGAAGATCTCGATACGCTTGCCGCTGCTGGAATCCAAATCGCTCTCGTTGGCGAGTCATTGCTTCGACAGGACGATCCAGGTACTGCCCTTCACCAGTTACTTGGCGGATCATGATGAGCTACTGCGACGATGTCCCCACCATAAAATAATGATCGTTGTGGTGATCTTCCAGCCAGCTCGAATCGCCCCCACAAGCGTGCCAGAAATCTTTGACCGACCGGCATGACGCCTGCGGTATGGTACATCAACCTCTTGTACGCGAAGCTTTAGCAGCGCTGCTTTCATTTGCATCTCAACAGTCCAGCCCCAAGTCTGATCCCGCATTGACATCGACTTGAGTGCATGAGATGTAACACAGCGCATCGGTCCTAGATCAGAATATTTTTTCCCTGTTGTCCAATACATCAACGTACATGCAATGCGGTTCCCAAACCGTTGAATAAAATTGAGTGACCCCGGCTGCGCTAGCCGTACACGAGAACCAATAACAAGCTCAGCCTGGCCTGCTTCAATAGGTGCAAGAACATGCCGCATCGCCGCTGGATCATCAGAAAGATCTGCATCAAGAAACAACACTGCATCAATACCTAGCTTCTGTTGATCAAGCCATGACAATCCACACAAACAAGCTGCTCCATATCCCCGACGCGGCTCAGCCAGAACAACCGCGCCATGAGCCCGCGCCAAATCAGCCGTCTCGTCTGTAGAGCCGTTATCAACAACAACAACGCTTGAAAAAGATATCCCTGTTGCCTTATCGAGGGCCTCAAAGAGCGGCTGAATGTTCGGTGCCTCGTTATAGGCAGGAATAAGTAGGGCAATATTCACAATGCACATCTTACGACCAGAGAACAATGGCAGCTTCCGTGAGGGTTGCTACAGTCCGTGATATGGATGCATTAGTAGATCTCACGATCGATGGCCCAACAGCCACAATTACCCTCAATCGCCCGGAAGCACGAAATGCGCTTTCATTGGCATTGATCAATGAACTGCATCGTGTTCTGGACCAGCTAGAACAGAACCCTGATGTGCGGGTCTTACTTATTAAGGGTGAAGGGAAGTCGTTTTGTGCTGGGATGGATCTCAAGGGTGTCATGCAAGATCCCCAAGCAATGGCAGCGATGCTACATGGTCTTGCGAGGGCATTTGAGCGAATCCGACGACTGAGTATGCCCTCTGTGGCTGTGGTCCAGGGCGCTGCCGTTGGTGGTGGATGTGGACTCATGATTGTCTGTGACTTTGCGATCTCTCATCCAGATGCAAAAATTGGTTATCCCGAGGTTGATTTAGGAGTCTGCCCAGCTGTGGTCGCACCCTGGCTCATTCGTAAGATTGGTGCCGGTAAGGCTCGATCCCTTTTGCTCAGCGGCGGCACACGAACTGGTCAAGACGGCCTAGAACTTGGTTTGCTCACACATCTCACTGATCATGGAAGCCTCAATGACGTCGCTGAAAGGCTGGCAACTGAGCTCTCCCAAGGAGGCATGATTGCGATGAAGGCGACCAAAAAATGGCTGAATGAGTTAGATGGATCTATGGAAGATGAGATTCACCAGAGAGCGGCCCAAATTTCTGCCGATGTTATTGCTCACTCAGAAACCCAGCAACAGTTGCGAAAGGTCTTTAAGGCCTAAAAAATAGGATAAGCTCCTGATAAGCAATCGCTTACTCCCTAGCAAATCGGCTTCTGTGACCTTATAATGGGTCCCAAGCATGTTTGAGCGGTCTCCGCGACCGACCCGTGGTTACCAGCAGGTGGCCTCAAGCATCAAGCCGTTGGCCTCCCCACTTTTGAAGGCCACGACATTCAATCCGGTGTGCCCCACCGCTATTCTCAGCAGGGTACCCAGCGGCGTGATCTATCCCGTTCGCGGACATCTTTCCCGATCCTGATTTTCATCAGCAAGACCTCTTCGCTTGTTGATTTAGGGCTGATTCTGGTGCGTCTGTCGGTGTTTGATGAGCCGAGCTATCGAAGTCTGTTTGACATTCTTGAAGTGGAGTTTTTTGGATGACCGTGATTTCTTGCCAACTTAGACAACAACGTTGTGAGACTGGTGTCATCACACTCTGGTTAGACAATCCAGAGAGAGATGTTGCTGTTCTCGATCAATGGCTCCTAGAGCAAATACATTCCGCTCTCGATTTACTGAGCCAGGATCAATTTCCAAAGGGCCTCATTCTAAGAACATCGGGTAGCCGTGCCTTTATTGCCGGCGCTGATTTAGCAGAGATTGACTCGCTCAGTGATGAGCGGCTCGCTGAGTACCTCCGATTTGGCAGTGATGCATTTCACCGAATCGCTGACCTGCCATACCCCACTGTCGCTGCGATTGACGGTGCTACTCTTGGTGGTGGACTGGAGCTAGCGATGCATTGTGATGCACTGATCGCGAGTCGACCAGATCCCGACCGAAGGCCATACCACATTGGTTTGCCGGAAGCATCATTGGGCTTGTGTCCTGGCTGGGGTGGGACACAGTTACTGCCTGCTCGAATGAATCCGTCACAGGCGATCTGTATGGCAGCGACTGGCGTAACAGTGCCAATTACTGAAGCGCCGGATGGACTCATTACAACAATGGTCGATCGCCCAGAGGACCTACAGGCCGCGGCCACTAAATGGATTCTGGCGAACGGAAATGAAGCAAGTAAGGGACCAAAGTCCTTTTCTTGTAGAGATCAAATTGTAGAAGTCGCACTGGCTGAGGCAAAAGATCAAGTTGATCAGACAGATGCTTCTGAAGCGGTCTTCCTGGCGGTTCAAAAGGGGCTTGAGATTGGATGGGATGCAGGGCTTGCAACAGAACAAAAGCAGCTCATCCAACTACGCAGTACCACTGTTGCTAAAGCCAAGCTTGATTCGTTCCTACACAAACCTCGATCCTAGATCAGTCTTTTATTGACTGTGGAGTTTTATTGTGCAAAAGCAAGATCTTTCTAAATCTCTCAAGAACCTCTCGGCGAAAGACCGTAAGCAGATTGAAGATGCTCAAGAAATGCTCGGCCCTGATCCTGATCAGATGGGCGTGATCAAAAACATGTGTTGGGGTCGAATCCGCGAAGAGTTGATTTTGCAGTACCCAGAAATCGCTCCGGATGAAACAGTAAGGTGTGACGCCCTACTGAAAGAGCTCGATCTATATTTAAGAAACGAACACCCTCATCATGAGATCGACACCAAGCAAGAGATTCCCCCGTGGGTCATGAAGCGTCTTTTTGACATGGGCGTTATGGGCATGATCATTCCTCAGGAATATGGTGGCGGTGGCTTTAGTATTACAAGCTACAACCGAGTGCTGGAACGTATTGGTTACAGCTGTGGCTCCACCGCTGTGATGGTTTCAGCTCACCAGTCGATTGGCTGTGGGGCGATCAAACTTTTCGGTACAGATGAACAAAAACGTGATTTTCTACCCTCACTCGCCACAAACCTTGTGAGTGCTTTCTGCCTTTCCGAACCAAACGTAGGTTGTGATGCTGGTGGGCAAGAAACGCGTTGTGAGGTTTCCGAAGATGGCGAATACTACATCCTTAATGGGGAAAAGAAGTGGGCCACATCCGGCGCCTTAGCTGGGCTGCTGACTGTCATGTGCAAACAGTCTCTTGTGAACCCCAAGACTGGCAAGGCAAAAGACAGTGTCACAGCGCTGATTTGTAATCCAGAAATGGAAGGTATTGAGATATCAAGTTGCAATCGATCCAAGTGTGGTATTCGAGGCACATGGCAAGCACGAGTTATATTCAAGAATGTAAAAGTACCCCGGGCTAATCTTCTACATAAGGAAGGAAGAGGATTAAATGTTGCACTAACGTGCCTCAATTATGGCCGCTGTACCCTTTCAGCTGGAATGGTGGGCGCTGCACAAGCTGCCTTCCAACAATCAACTAAGTGGGCTCAGTACCGCAACCAATTCGACCGACCACTGGCTGACTTTGACCAAGTACAATCAAAAATCGCGACGATGGCTGCCTATTGTTATGCACTCGATGCCATGCTCTATATGACAACTGGCATTGTTGACCGCGGTGATGATGACATCATGCTTGAGACCGCGATCTGCAAAGTATTTTGCTCGGATATCGGTTGGAAAGTAACTGATGAGGCTATGCAGATTATGGGTGGCGAGGGCTACATGACAGAAAATGTAGTTGAACGACTCTGGCGAGATAGCAGAATCAACATGGTCGTTGAAGGCGCTAACGAAGTCATGCATACATTCATCTTCGCGTATGGATCTAAGCAACTAGGCGAGTATCTTTTGGGCATTAAAGCGAAACCTCTTTCAAATTTGATCCCTGCCATAAAAATTGCTGCCGAGTTATATCTTGGTGTAAAAGCCCGTGCACCACGATTTGAAACACTACATCCATCGCTCCAGCCTTATGGAAAATTACTATCGAATACGATTCGTGATATTAGCCACGCCATCAAAATGAGCTTTAAGCGACATGCTGAGGGGCTCATCACAAACCAGATGATTCAGGCCAGATTAAGCTGGTCAATTATCTGGGCCTATGCGATTTCATGCAGCCTTTCAAAGCTGGACAGTGACATTAGCAAGGGGATTAGTGGTGAAAAACTGGAGCATGATCGGATCCTCGTGCGTCATATCTGTGCCTTTGGTATCGATGAAGTAAACGCAAACATTCGTGCTCTTACAGATAACCACGACGACACCATGCGGAAGGCCGCCACTGCTGGCCTAAAATATGTTTCTGGCCTTCCAAACGCCGACTACGTGATGCCTGAAAGCACCCCAGATCCGACTGCTCTGGGTAAGGGGCGGGTACCTGATCAAACTGCGATACCGCAATTTGGCCATGGCTCTTTGTTTGAGATGGATGCCAAAGTTCGACAATAAAATATTTTTGACTGACCCTGAACTGTGACCAAGAAATCTAAACCCTGCGATAATCTGAGGAAGTAATGTCGATACTGCAACAAATGATGGCGTTTGGCCACGAGCGAGTCTGTTTTCATCATGATGAGGACACTGGCTTAAGAGCCATTGTTGCCATTCACTCAACCGTTCTTGGCAATGCACTTGGTGGAACACGACGCTGGCACTACGCTTCTGAAACTGAAGCGATCTACGACGTGTTACGCCTATCTGAAGGAATGACTTACAAAGCTGCGGCAGCCGGCCTCGCTATGGGCGGTGCCAAGAGTGTCGTACTTCTGCCTGGCCGTGGTTCACCTGGATCTGAAGCTGAAGCAAGAGCACTCGGTCGGTTCGTTGACACCTTCTCTGGCAACTACATCGCTGCGGAAGATGTTGGCACCACTCCAGAATATGTTGACTGGATGGCAATGGAAACACCACATGTGATGGGCGGTGACCGTGTGTCGCGTGGCGGTGATCCTTCTCCGTTTACTGCTCAAGGTGTTGTTAATTCAATGAAAGCATGCCTTGCTCACCTAGGCCGCCCTGTAGATTTCTCGGGCTTAACTGTAGCCATCCAAGGGGTGGGTAGTGTTGGGCAGAATGTGGGCCGCATTATGGTGGAGAATGGAGCCAAGATTGTGGTCGCTGATATCTGCGAATCCTCAACAAAAATGATGGCTGAACAGTTTGATGCAAAGGTTGTCTCAACAGAAGAAATATTCACCTCTGCCTGCGACATTTTCTCACCATGTGCTTTGGGTGGCGTGATCAGTGCTATGAATGTCCCCTCTTTACAATGTGACATCGTTTGCGGTGGCGCCAATAATGTGCTCCAAGATCCTGAAGAAGATGCCGCAGCCCTCTATCGTCGTGGCATTCTCTATGCACCAGACTTCGTTGCAAATGCAGGTGGCCTAATTGAACTAGCTGGTCTTCACTTAGGCATGACGCGCGAAGAACTTGATGATCGAAATGCTGGAATTGAGGATACAACCCTACATGTTCTGAAAATGACCAAAGACGTTGTTTCATCACACCAGGCTGCTGTGAAATTTGCCACCGATCGCATCGCTGTTGCGAAGCAGGAGAATGTACATGCCCATTAAAAAAGCTCTCGACATCACTATTGAGCACATCTCAATTCTGGACGAGAACGGGAAATTTGATGAGAAGCTTGGTAAGGATTTAATTCCAGATGAGGATGTTGTTCGACTTTATGAGCACATCACTCTCTGCCGTCACTTAGATGAGATTGCTTTTAAGTTGCAGCGATCTGGCAGAATGGGAACTTACCCAGAAAATCGAGGCCAGGAAGCAACCTCTGTCGGCGCGACCTATGCCCTCCAGGGCAAAGATTGGCTTGTGCCTTGCTATCGAGAGAATGCAGGGCTTTATCTACGAGGTCTACCTATTGAATATGTGCTCCTGCACTGGATGGGTGATGAACGCGGCAATCAGATTCCTGAAGATCTACACATCACTCCAATCGCAATACCAATTGGAACCCAAATGCTGCATGCAACAGGACTCGCATGGGCAAGCAAGTATCGCGGTGATGGTGGAATTGCATGTACGTTTTTTGGTGATGGCGCCACCAGTGAAGGTGATTTTCATGAGGCAGCTAATTTTGCATCAAGCCTCAATCTACCGGTGATCTTTCTTTGCCAGAACAATGGCTGGGCTATTTCGGTGCCTAGTTCTGTTCAGTCTGCTGCACCAACCTTTGCGCAACGTGGTGTTGCGTATGGTATGCATAGTGTTCAGTGCGATGGGAACGATCTGTTTGCGATGGTCAAGGTTGTTCGTGAAGCTGCTGAACGAGCCAGAACTGAAAACCGACCCACGTTTATTGAGGCCGTTACTTACCGCCTGGGCGATCATACGACCGCAGATGATGCTCGCCGATATCGTGATGCAGATGTCCTGGATAAGTGGACACAAAAAGACCCACTCATTCGGCTACGGAAATATCTCGAAGATCGAAAACTGTGGGACGATACTCGACAAAAAGCCGCTGAAGCAAAAGCGAAGAAAGAGGTTTCGGCTGCTGTTAAGAGAGCCGAAGAGATTGAGCCACCTAAGGCAGAAGCTATGTTTGACTCTATGTATGAAAATCTTCACGACGAGCTGTTACTACAGCGTGAAACCATGCGAACGAGTAGCCTCGGCCAGAATCCTCATGAGATTGATCCGGCTGCACATTCACACGCTCAGAACACCACCGATTAATAGTGCTGCCTAAACGTGCAGCATAGTATGGAGCCACCATGGCAAACCTGACACTGGTACAAGCAATCAACCTAGCACTCATCCAAGAAATGGAAGAGGACGACCGCATTATTCTGCTCGGCGAAGATGTGGGCAAGAACGGTGGCGTCTTTCGAGTGACTGAAGGACTATGGCAAAGATTTGGTGCGAATCGTGTCGTTGACTCTCCACTTGCTGAATCAGGCATTCTTGGCACTTCTATTGGCTTAGCGATGGCTGGGTTGCGCCCTATTCCAGAAATCCAATTCGAAGGCTTTCTTGGCCCAGCTTACGATCAGATTTGTACACATGCTGCTCGCATGAGAACCAGAACAAGAGGCGCTTATACGGTGCCACTCACTATTCGGGTTCCAGTTGGTGGTGGCATCCATGCTCCTGAACTTCACAGCGACAGTCCAGAGACAATCTACACACATACACCAGGGCTGAAAGTGGTCATGCCGGCTTCGCCATATGACGCCAAGGGATTGCTTATCAGCGCCATCCGTGATCCTGATCCCGTGATTTTCTTTGAGCCGAAACGGATCTACCGCGCTTTCCGTGAGGAAGTACCTGAAGATGAATACACGATTCCGATTGGCGAAGCTCGTATCATTCAAGAGGGTGAGGAACTCACAATGGTCTCCTGGGGCGCCTCTGTCATTCAGTGTATGAATGCCATCGAGAATTCGGATCGCTCTATTGAACTCATTGATCTGCGAACCATTGCTCCAATGGACATGCAGTCTATTGAACGTTCGGTCAAAAAGACGGGAAGATGTGTCGTCGTACACGAGGCTCCAAAGACACTTGGCCTTGGAGCTGAGATCGCCTCCCGCATCATGGAGCATTGCTTCCTTCACTTAGAAGCACCGGTCCAGCGCGTAGCTGGATTCGATACAATCATGCCCTACTACAAGCTGGAGCTTGACTACATGCCGGATGCAGCCCGCATCACAAAGGCCATTGACGAGGTTTCTGCATACTAGGCTTGCCTTACCCGGCTCTCAAAGGCGATTAGACATGACTACCAATCAACCTACCGACCAGTCACACTTCCTCCTACCTGATCTAGGCGAAGGTGTCCATGAAGCAGAACTCATCAAATGGCGCGTTAAGCCAGGTGAGCATGTCGATGAACACCAAACCTTGGCAGAAATGGAAACTGATAAAGCCATGGTCGAGGTTCCAAGCCCATGGGAGGGGACCATTGATGGCCTCAACGGCAAGGAAGGTGACATCATTAACGTTGGCACCATCTTGGTGACCTATCTCGGGAAAAAGAAATCTTCTAAAGCGAGCGGTAACGGCGAAGTCATTGCGGCCTCAGCAGGCGGCACTAAAGAAGAAGAAGAAGATGCTGGAACAGTTGTTGGTTCTGTTGATACCTCACTAAGTGTTCCTGGCCAATTTACGAGACAATCGAAAGAAGCCGTTGCAACCGAAGCCAAAGTATTAAAGTCGCTCGCAACGCCAGCTGTTCGCAAGATTGCAAAAGACCTCAATGTGATGATTGATCATGTCACTGGCACAGGGCGAGGTGGCCGCGTTACGGCCACTGATGTGCATGAACATGCTTCTGGCGATCCGGTTGCAACTGGTCGCCCAACAGCCGGCGAGAGACCGCTCAGCACTCCTGCTCCGTCTCGCACAAATGTCGCGCAGAGAATCCCCTTCCGTGGCGTAAGACGTAAGATCGCAGACGCCTTGAGCACCTCCATCAACACAGCTGTTCATTTCACAGTGAACGATGACGCTGATGTCACAGAGCTCGATCGCAAACGCAAGGAATACTCTCGCGTTGTTGGCCAAAAACTTGGCTATTTGCCATTCATCATGGTTGCAACGATCCGTGCCTTGCAAAAACACCCTTCATTGAACGCAAATGTTGATGATCACGCTAATGAGATTCTACTAAAAGATGCTGTTCATCTAGGTTGTGCTGTTGATACTGATCACGGACTTATGGTGCCTGTGATTGATGACGCGCAGCATCTGAGTGTTGTTGAACTCGCTGGCCGTGTTACAGAATTAGCAACCGGCTGCCGAGACCGATCGATTAGCCGTGACCATTTGATTGGCGGCACATTTACAATCTCAAATGTGGGAAGCTATGGCGGCATGTATGCAACACCCATCATCAACTATCCCGAAGTTGGGATTTTAGCCACTGGGCGAGTTACTGAGAGAGTCATGACTCGTGACAGCATGTTCTATGCTGGCAAAGTCTTACCCTTGAGCTTGAGCTGCGATCACCGTGTTGTAGACGGCGCTGAGGGCGCTCGATTTTTGCACACTATCGTTAAGCTTCTTGAGTCACCAGAACATCTTTTTGGTGTCTAGCAAGCAGATTACCTTACTCGTTTACAATAGCCGTCTTAATCTCTTCTTATGTGAAGTACTATTACTACCATGCTCACAGAACAAAATGTAATGAACGATATTGCTACTCAGCTACACGAGAAGCTTGAAACAAGAAACGCTACTATCGGTATCATCGGCCTTGGCTATGTTGGGTTGCCACTGGCTCAAGCTGCACACAAAGCCGGATACAAGGTGTTGGGATTTGATACAGATACCCAGAAGGTCGAGAAACTTAATAGCGGTGAAACCTATCTACAGCACCTTGGCAATGACCTCGTCAAGACCCTTCATTCATCTGATCGGTTTACGGCCACTGACACTCCCGATGAACTAGGTGATGCTGATGCAATTTTACTGTGCGTTCCAACTCCGCTGGGGGCACATCGCGAGCCAGACTTAAGTTATGTCACTGCGAGTACTGAATTGGTTGCAAAGATATTGCGCCCTGGCCAGCTGATTGTTCTTGAATCAACGACTTATCCTGGGACCACACGACAGGATATGTGTCCCATTCTTGAGCGTGGTGATCTGGTTGTCGGTCGTGATTTCTTTGTTGCATACAGCCCAGAACGAGAGGACCCAGGTCGTGCTGGGACAACAACAAGCACCATCCCAAAACTTGTTGGAGGCACTGATGTCACGAGTGGCAAGCTCGCTGCCACCATGTATCGTCAGATGATTGATACCGTACACCTGGTATCAACTGCAGAAATCGCTGAAGCCGCAAAGCTACTAGAGAATATCTATCGGGCGGTTAACATCGCGATGGTCAATGAGCTTAAGACTGTTCTTTCTGATATGGACATTGACATTTGGGAGGTCATTGAAGCAGCAGCCACAAAGCCATTTGGATTCCAGGCATTTTATCCTGGCCCAGGTCTTGGCGGTCACTGTATTCCAATTGATCCCTTCTACCTTACTTGGAAGGCGAAAGAAGTTGGGCACACGACGCGATTCATTGAACTTGCTGGGGAGGTCAATGCGCAAATGCCTTCTTACGTTGTTTCTCGCATCGCTGAAGCTCTTAACCACCACAGTCTCTCTATTCGAGGCTCAAGAATTCTGCTTCTTGGGATCGCCTACAAGAAAAATGTTGATGACATTAGAGAAAGCCCTGCTGCTGAGATTATCGATCTTCTTAACGGTTCAGGTGCCCATGTCGTCTACCATGATCCGCATGTAACCGATTTTCCTGAGATGCGACACCACAATATTAATATGACCTCTATGCCGCTGACGGAAGAAGAGATCTCTAAAGCAGACGCGGTCGTTATTGTCACTGACCATGACCAGGTTGACTATGATCTTGTCGGACAAAACGCTAAGTTGATTGTAGACACACGCAACGCTATGGAACGTGTAGAAAATCCATCATCGCTCATCGTAAAATCCTGACCTCATCTTTTAGCTGGCAACTTATCCAATGACTTGGACTTCTATGGTTCTTCGTGCCGGAAACTTCCGCCTTGATGGTGGCAGTATGTTCGGCGTAGTTCCTAAAGCGATCTGGTCACGCCTCGTAGAACCCGACGAGGCCAATCGTATTCCACTACAAACCAATTGCTTACTCCTTGATGATGGCGTACACCGAGTGCTTGTTGAAGCTGGTTATGGTGGTGGCTGGGATGACAAATCCAAAAGTATTTTTGCGCTTGAAGATCGCACTATTACAGATGCACTTCAAGAAGTTGATATTGATCCAGAATCTGTCACCCACACAATTGTGACACACTTGCACTTCGACCACTGTGGCGGGTTGACCAAGTCAGATGAACACAATCGTCATACTCGAGTTTTTCCAAATGCAAAGTGCATCGTACAGAAATGCGAATGGCTGGACGCTCAATCCAAGCGGTCTACGATGTCCAAAACCTACCTCAGCAATAATCTAGAGCCCCTCGAAGAAAAACTGGAACTGGTTGAGGGCACCCATGAGGTGCTGCCTGGATTAACAGTGTGGCCAACGATGGGTCATACCTGGGGACATCAGTCTGTACGGGTTGATACGCAAGACGAAGTCGTTGCTTTTTTGGGCGATGTCGTACCAACCTGTAATCACGTACCACTTGCATTCAGTATGGGCTACGACATGCTGCCATGGGACAACATGAAAACCAAAGAAGCTGTTCTTAAGCTGGCAATGGATGAAGGATGGCGACTTGTATTAGCGCATGAGCCAGGTCACCCCGAAGTACGAGTCATCCCCGATCCAGCCGGCCATGGCCGAATGACCTTTCAGTCACTTGAATCAAACTAGAACCTCGGGCTTCGCTCAGACCTTGGCTGGGGCATGTTCCTCGACAAACTTACAAACGGTTGATGCAACATGATTCTGTTGTTCTTCAGAAAGTTCTGGGTAGATCGGCAGTGCCAGTGTCTCTCGGGCAGCTGACTCAGATTCAGGAAGATCGCCCAGCTTGTATCCCAGTGAAGCAAAACACGCCTGCTCATGAAGTGGTACTGGATAGTATATTTCTGTGCCTATCCCCTGCTCCTTCATATGGTCACGCAATTGATCACGAATCCCATCAGGAACACGAATGCAGTATTGGTTGTAGATGTGCCGTGAAGGATCAGAAACGCCCTGTGGTGTTCGCAGTGGAAGCCCGCCTTCACTCAGTAGCGTTGCCGAGGTTTTTGACCCCGCTGATTCGAAGATCTCGTTGTAGCGATTAGCGTTGCGCAGACGAGCGGCATGCCAGTCATTAAGGTGCTTGAGTTTGATCGATAAGATCGCCGCTTGAAGTGCATCCAAACGAGAGTTAATGCCAACAACATGATGGTAATACTTTGGCTTGCCTCCATGCACACGAAGAATGCTAAGCCGCTCAGCTATTTCATCATCATTCGTGGTCATGATTCCGCCGTCGCCAAAACCGCCGAGGTTCTTCGATGGGAAAAAGCTAAAGCAACCAACGGTTCCAGTTGAGCCGGCAAAACTTCCATTGTTATCAATAGAGCCAATTGCTTGGGCAGCATCCTCGATAACAGGGACACCTAGTTCTGTGCCGAGTTGGTTGTACGCTTTCATATCAACCGTCTGACCAAATAGGTGAACAGGTACGATCGCCTTGAGTCGGGTACACCGACTCGCAGCCTCGCGTACCAGTCCAACATCCATGTTGTAGGTAGTGGGATCAATATCAACAAATACTGGCTTTGCACCAAGTCTATGGATTGATCCTGCTGTGGCAAAGAATGTATAAGAAGGACAAATCACTTCGTCGCCAGGCTGAATACCAATTCCCATCAGCGCCAGTAACAGAGCATCGGAACCTGATGCGCATCCAATGGCATGTTTCGCATGACAGTACTCGGCAACTTGTGTTTCGAGCTCTTTGACTTTCGGGCCCATAATGAACCACTGTGCCTCGATGACTTCTGTCATTGCAGCCATAATTTCGTCACGAAGTGGACCGTACTGCGCTTTCAAATCGAGCAAAGGGACTGTTATAGACTGGCTCAACTGAGCACCTCCTGGGCTTGTAATTCTTTAATAGGCTCAAGCATGCCCGCTTCTTCTTGATACTGATTGCCACAACTCGGGCAGTTGATTGTGTTTGAGGTTGTCGCTGCCGGCAGTGGAACACCACAACGACATACCCAACCCTTTTTTCTAGCTGGAACACCAACCATGAGTGCATAGGGTGGCACGTCTTTCGTCACGACCGCGCCAGCTGCAACAAAGGCAAATTCCCCAACACGACTTCCACAGACAATCGTACAGTTCGCCCCCATTGATGCACCCTTGCGAACAAGCGTTCGAGCGTATTGATCACGGCGGATAATTTCACTGCGCGGGTTGTTGATATTCGTAAAGACCATGGATGGCCCACAGAAGACATCGTCTTCCAAGACAACACCCGAATAAACAGAAACATTGTTCTGTATTTTGACATTATTACCAATGACGACATCGGGAGAGATCACAACATTTTGGCCAATGTTGCATTTGTCACCAATCTTGCAGTTGGGCATCACATGCGAAAAATGCCAAATCTTTGTGCCCTCGCCAATCTGGCAAGGTGCATCGACATAGGCTGATTCGTGAATCTTTACGCCAGGGAATTGATCGCCATAGTCAGGCATTTGTTGATGCCCCCGTGAGGCCCAGTTCCTCGGCAGCGTTGGCTGAATTGACCCCGTCTGTCTGCAGAGGCTGATTTTCCATTGTGAAGAGCACTTTACTGCCATTGGTCATCAGCGACTGCTGCGCGGCATAAAGAATACGAAGAACACGCACGCCATTTTCCCCATCAGTCAGAGGTGTTTCGCGGGTCGTGACATACTTGAGAAAGTGTTCACATTCCGCACGCAGTGGTTCATCTGCTGGGAATTCTACCTGTACACCATCACCTCGGACTGGAACGGGCTGTCCCTCTTGCCAATCCACTCGCTGGTCGTAGAGAATTAACTCTTTGGTAATGTCACAAAAGCTAGCCATCTTCTTAGAGCCAACAACGACTAATCGTTGCTCCTTGAATGGGTGTAGCCAAGATACAAAGATATGTGATCGAACGCCGTTATCAAACAGTAACTGAGTCAAGCTCGTGTCAGCAATATTTGGTGTTACATAACTTCCACCAGTTGCAACGATCTCGAAAGGCATTGCGTCAACTAATCGCAAGATGACTGCGATATCGTGTGGTGCAAAAGACCACAACGCATTCTCTTCAGTGCGAATCTTCCCCAGATTCAGTCTATTTGAGATGACGTATTGAATATTACCCAGCTCGCCTGCTGCAATCATCTCGCGAAGCTTTAAGATCGCGGGGTGGTACTCCAACAAATGTCCAACCATTAATATGCGGCCTTGGTTCTTCGCCCGCACAACAAGATCTTCTGCTTCTTCGAGATTCAGGGTAATCGGCTTTTCAACAAAGACGTCTTTACCCGCAGCCATTGCTCTGCATGCCAATGAATAGTGCGTTTCCGCTGGCGTGGCAATCATGACCGCTTGTATATCAGCCCGATTTAACACGTCCTCAATATCACTGTAAACATCAGCATCAGGCGCAAGCTCACGAGCTCGTTGCTGGCCAGCCTCAGTCGGGTCAACAACTGCTGCCAGCGAGCCAATGGTATTCATGGTGCGGGTTATATTTTTACCCCACCCCCCACAGCCAATGACTGCAACACGGATGTTTTGATCATATTGAACATCTAACGACATAAGAACTTCCTCCTCAGCACAAACTGCCCACTTCTCTGACTGCCGATACCTCCCACAGCGGCCGGCTCGCCAATCTTCCGCTCCATGCCCCCTACGGAATCGCCATCAGGGGCAATCCCAAGGAATTGGGACCACCACATAGGACTCTATCAAGAGGCCAAATAGGGCTAGAAAGGTAGGGTATACACCCCTGAAGAATGGGTCAATGTATGCTTATTACAGGGGATACGGAATCTCGCCAGATGCCGGCCAGTACATCTCAGAGTGGTCTTAAATGGGTCGGGCCCTGGCGAGAAAACCCTCTTAGGAGGCTCTCACCAGGGCTCGCGAACCCGCCGCCCCTCCCTCAAGGGGTCTCATTAACAAGCAGGAGCAAGGACAACAGGAGCAATGTGTCCTCGTTGCTTCTAAAGTCCATGCGATGACTTTTAGGAGTAGGGGCCATCTCAGGTAAAAAAGATGTGCTACGGACTGATGCTCAAGCTCGCCAACAGCTCTCAGATCGATGAAATAGACCTTCTAGGGCGTTCTTTACGCTGGTATTGACCAAAAATAAAAAGACACGCATTGCTGCTACAAATCGCCACTGTCCATGAGCCCTCGGCTGCCTTTACTCTGGACCACTATAATTTGGGGGAAGGAGCATTGTTATGACTACAAAGACCTCAACCGTAATACCGGCCATCAACCTTATGAAATGGGTCGAAGAGAATAGAGATCAGCTTAAGCCACCAGTGGGCAACAAATACCTCTATGTAGGCGAAGACTTCTTCATCATGGTCATTGGCGGCCCCAATGCTCGTAGCGACTTTCATATCACGAACTCTGAGGAGTACTTCTATCAAGTGAAGGGCGATATCGTCGTTCGCATTCGCCAGGATGATGAATCGATAGAAGACTTTGTCGTACGTGAGGGTGAGACTTTTTTCATTCCACCAAACGTGCCTCACTCTCCAGTCCGTGGCCCGGACACGATTGGTGTCGTTGTCGAGCGAAATCGACCCGCTGGTGAAACCGAGCACCTCGTCTTTTATTGTGAAAAATGTGGTGACCTGGTACATGACATGGAGTTTGATTGCCGCGACATCGTTGAACACTTCAGTCAAGCGATGGAAGACTTCTGGGTTAATTCCGAGCTATCAACTTGTAAAGCTTGTGGCACCAGAGTCAAAAAACCAACGCCCATGACCTGAAACAAAAGGCGTAGCTCCCTTTAGATCAGCTGGTGCTTGCTGTGGTCGTATCTTCTTCTGATGTGGCGCCTATATCCTCAGGTTTATGAGGATGAGGGCCGCCTATGTACTGGGCCTTCGTGGGTCGGATCACCATGACCGCAATGACTGAAACAGCACAGAAAATCACAAAAACCGTCATACCCTCTTGGAAGTGCTCAACACTATCACCCTTCTTAATGTCTGCAAAATAACTCGGCATAAGAGATAAGCAAAAAGCAGCAACACAACCTGTTGCATTACATAGGCCCATTGCTGTCGCTTGATTATCTGGTTTTACCGACTCGCTGATCAACGCAAATACGACGACGCCACCACCAAGAAAGAACCCAAGAAATGCGAAGCTCACCGCAGCCTCGGTGTAACTGTCATATGGCAGATAAAGACAAAGTGAAACCATGAGTGTGGCGCCCACGCTTGAAACAAGCATGACTTTTTTACGACTCTTGACCAGATCTGAAATCCAGCCTGCAAGCGGTGCAGAAATCGCCATCCCCACCCAAAACCATGAATTGAGTCCGGCAGCATCTTCAAGCGTGAGTCCATAAGAGCGTTGAAAAGGGATATTCCAAATGCCGCCAAACGCCAACAATGTACCGCTCATTCCGGCATAGTAAACACTACCTAACCAAACCTGACGGTTTTTACAAAGCGCCCATATTTTCTGTGGAACACGTCTGACAGGCACCCGAGCACCACCACCAACACCTTGTCCCGGCGGTCTATCTCTCACAATAAAAATCAAAGAAGCGGTGATAAATAATCCAATAATGCTGAGCATCTGCATGATGCCACGCCACTGTTCATCACCGTCAGTCAAAAGACTGGGGAAGACAATGTTGCCTGCCCATGATCCGGCGCCCTCAGCAAAATCAGCAAGCCCCATTGCTAATGCAAAGATACCTGGAATCAACCATCGTCTTGCGAGGAGTGCCGCACCAACAAATGCGCCGGATGAGGCGATCCCCATTAACAATCTGGCACCTACAGCCATTCCAAAAGAGTCAGCAATACTGAAAAGATAGGTACTAATCGCTAACAAGAGCGCTCCGCTTCCCAGAATGATTCGGGGACCGAATCTGTCAAGCATAATTCCAACCGGTATCTGCATGAGGGCATAGCTGAACAAAAATGATCCCGAGACTACTGTCAATTGGACTGCACTGATCTCCAGTGCTGTTCCAACCTCCTTCTGCATGACCCCGAATGTGTTCGAGATAGAAAACTGGTAAACCACAAAAATAGCGCCGACCACCCAAATAATCCATGCATGGATTTGGGATACATGTGGCTTGCGAAGATCTTGAGGAGGATTATGCATTGTTTGGCTTTAAGGATTGTCGCCTGTAATCGTGAATCATGGAAGGCCCTTACCTCACCTATCCTATAATGAGAACCTATGGAACTTCCAGTACTGGCAACGAAAGAAAGTCGTGGATCGCGCACTTTAGATCTTCTTAATGACCTCCGTCCAGAACTCGATGGTGAGCTGCGAACGAGTCGCCATGACCGCAAACTATACGCGACTGATGCCAGTATGTATCAGGTCGAACCACTTGGCGTCGCGGTCCCCCACCACGATGGCGATGTCATCCGAATATTTGATTTTTGCCGTACCCATGGTATCGCTCTACTGGCAAGAGGCGCTGGTACATCCTTAGCAGGGCAAACTGTTAATGAAGCGCTGGTTATTGACACCTCTGCCTGGATGACACGGATTATCTCGGTTGATGAGGATGCTCGACAGGCCGTTGTGCAGCCGGGCGTTGTGCTCGATGATCTCAATAAAGCCGCCAGAGAACATGGCCTTCGATTTGGTCCTGAAGTTTCTACTTCGACTCACGCCACGTTAGGTGGCATGATCGCAAATTGCTCAGCAGGACTTCATTCACTGATCTATGGGATGACTGATGAACATGTGCTCAAAATTGATGCCGCGCTTTCCGATGGACGGCGGCTTCAATTTTATGAGGGCGCGAGCGAAAATGATGGAGATATTTTTGAGCTCACACGTCGTATCAGTGATGTGGTGATGCCCTTAGCTGATGAGATTGACACTCGCTATCCCAAGGTTCGCAGAAATACTGGTGGGTACAAACTAGATGTCATTCTTGATCAACTGCGCCGCTCAACACCTGGAACCTACGACAAGGTCAATCTGGCTCGACTCTTGACTGGCAGCGAAGGAACACTTGGTTTTACGCTTCAAGCCACTCTTAATCTCGTGCCCGAACCTGCTTTCAAGGGCCTGGCTGTCGTAGGTTTTCGAACACTTGATGAAGCGATGGATGCGCTTGTTCCACTCCTAGAGACTCATCCATCCGCGATTGAGTTGATCGATGAAAAGGTAACTAATCAGGCAATCGCTCATCCTCTCTATAGTCAATACACAAAACTACTACCGCAGATTAATGGGTCCCCCGCCCGCACGGCGCTCTACGTTGAGTACTTCGGCCAAACTCAAGAAGAAATCGACGAAGCCCTCTCTTTGGTATTAAAAAACGGTTCAAGCGGCAACATCGTTACTTACACTGATACGCCATCAACGACCTCACTGTGGACACTTCGTAAAGTTGGTCTTGGGTTGCTTGGTGCCATTAAAACAAAACGCCAAGCGATTGGCTCACTTGAAGATTGTTGTGTGCGGGTTGAAGATCTGGGCCAGTTTCGTCGTGACTTCGAAGTGGTCATGAGTAAACACAACACAACCGCCTCATACTATGCTCACGCATCTGTTGGGTTGCTACATATCCGACCAATGCTCGATCTTGATGACGTTGTCGACCGAGAAGCATGGTCGGCAATGTGTGAAGAAATAGGTGAAATCGTGAAGGGCTATGGCGGCTCTGTTTCTGGTGAACATGGCGATGGCCGATCGCGTGCTGAAATGGTGCAAGCGTTCTATGGACCAAAGCTCCATGAAGCATTTGGTTCTATCAAAAACATATTCGATCCTACGTTTCTGATGAACCCGGGCATGATCACTGGCGATCTAAAAATGGTGGCCGATTTGCGTCGTGAACCAAATGGAACGCCATTGCCCGAGGCAGAAGTTGACACCTATTTTCATTACGAAAATGAAAATGGATTTCATCAGGCCGTCATGCAATGCAATGGCAATGGCCTATGCCGTAAAGATCATGGCGGCACCATGTGTCCCTCCTATCGAGCGACCCGTGACGAACGACATGTCACGCGTGGACGTGGCAATGCATTGCGCCTTGCTATTACTGGTCAGTTTGCGGAAGACGGAATCTCACCAAATTTCGATGATCCAGAAACACTCGAGACACTTGATTTATGCTTGTCATGTAAAGCGTGCCGGAGAGAGTGCCCCAGTCACGTAGATATTGCCAAACTCAAGGCGGAATATTATGCCCAGCACTATCGATCAACTGGGCGAATTCCATTCCAAAAGAAGTTCTTTGCTCGTGTTCGAAGAATGAACAAGCTTGGATCACGCTTTCATATGCTTGCAAATCTGGTTGCTTCGTTTCCACCAGTCAAGTGGAGTACACAATCGATGCTCCATCTTGACAAGCGGCGCACGATCCCAAAATATTGCAGTTCACTTCACAAGTGGTTTGACCATCGACCACTTATCAATACAGGCCAACCTGTGGTTGTACTTTATCCCGACTGCTTTACGGTTTACAACGATGCGCACATAGGAAAAGCAGCTGTCGAGGTGCTTGAGGCATTTGGTTATCGTGTCGTACTTCCGGAAATCGGCTGTTGTGGTCGGACCTACTTTTCTACCGGAATGCTCGAAGAAGCGCAACGCGTTGTCACTGACAGCGTCGATAAACTCCGACCAGTACTAGAAGCGCATGATCCTGTCGCCATTGTTGCCTGCGAACCGAGTTGTGCCTCTTCGCTTTCCCAAGAGTGGCAAGAACTCAAGACGAGCGTGCCATCAGAACTCATGCAGCAGATTGGCTCGATCACACATACCATTGAAGGTTTTCTTGAAAGCCGTTGGGAGCAACACCCTCAACAAGTCTCTTTCAAAGAGTCTTTGAGCGACCCACTTACGATCCATGCCCACTGTCATCAAAAGGACATTGGGCCAGCCACAGAATCCCTACTGGGGCGGTGTGGCTACGCAGGAGCCGCTCTTGTTGACTCTGGTTGCTGTGGCATGGCTGGCTCTTTTGGGTACACCAAAGAACATTTCGAGATTTCAATGGATGTTGCAGAACTCTCATTGGGCCAAGCGATACGTCAACAGCCCAAAGGGCCGCTGGCCGCCGCCGGTACCAGTTGCCGCCACCAGGTAGAAGATGCCTTTGGTCGTACCGCATTGCACCCTATTGAATTGATTCATCAACAACTCAATCGCGAGTAAAAAAGCCCGCAAGGAGCGGGCTTTGGAGAAGGTCTTGGTTTCTTATTCAATTTAGTCGCGGCAGCGGCGGCGGCGACCAAAAATGGCGCCTCCAAGTAACATGGTGGTTAGTACGCCTGGCGTTGGCGTTACACCTGCACCATCAATACTAATGCCAAATGGATTTGGATCACCAAACAAGCCACTTGTACGAGGTGGTTGTGTGAAATCCCATCCTATGGTGAAAGTTTCGGATGGTGATCCTGGTGTTGGACTACTAGGTGGCCAGTTACTTGGTAAGAACTGAATCACGGTTGAATTGGCGAAGGCAGAATCAATCCACCCGGAGAATGGGGAGAAGTTGGCACCTTGTTGGTTGTAGGTTCCAGAGTCATTCGTATTACCAAACCAATAGCCAGGTATATCACTCGGATCCGGTCCAAGTGGACCAGGAGCTGATGGAAAGGCTCCAGGAGCAGAATTCATCTCATCGATGAATTGTGTTTGGGTGTAGCTACCGCCGAAGGCAATGTCCAAGGCGATAAAAAGCCCAGAGCCGGGAATGTAGGTGTTGAAATCTTCAAGGTAAAAGGACGCATAGCCTTTCAGTGGCACTGAACCAGAAACCGATGCGAACTCATAGCAGCCCACACAAGTTTGATGAAACAGCGTCGCCAAACCCACATCGACTCCGGGGCCAAATGCATTAGTGAAGCCGTTACTTTCAAGCCAACTCACATCCCGATCCAACTCGATATAGCTGTTTGATGATGCAGAAACGCGATTTTGAATGGTTAGGGCGCAAGCTATAGCCCCTAACACAACCATACTCTTCGAAAACATATCCTCTTAATCCCTCTTCTCGTTCTTCCCAGGCATCTCTCAAGAACCAGCACGGACGGCCTCGGCTCTCTCGACTCTCTCGACTCTCTCTAGAGTGCCTAGGTTATCAGAAACTGGGGCCGCTCTGAACTGTTAAATCCCAAAATTGAGCCCTTTGAAACCCCTGGGGATAGCATGTAGACAGGGCAAAAACGTTCACTTTTGTCGCCAAAATGCCATTCTTAAGGGCCACAAGTTAGTTCGTTCCTACTTGGAGTTGTAGTGTCTGGGACCTTCTGATCATCGTGGTGTTTGTCATTTACTCGATCAGCGCGGGCTTTTTAGAAGTACTTTATTTTTCGAAAACCTGGTTTCTCCACCTCTTGGGTGATCATGCAAGCGAACTCTGTGTAGCCAGTGTTTGCTATTTCACTTACTAGGATTGCTTTCCTTCTTCGGCTCCCAGGTCGAGAGGTTGAAGATTCGAGGGGGGATGGGGCTGTTGACCTCAGCCGTCACCAGGTTCATCACGGACAGGCAATGGCTTCCCGGGTCATGCGTACTCCAGCCGCCTTTGGCACGAGGTGCGATGACCCACTCTGCAACCCGCCCCGGAACCTTGTGACCTTCAAACTCCTTGTAGTCACCATAGATCGTCGCATGCATCATCCCATGGTCGAGATGCACCACCATTGCTGCGAGCGTTGTATCCTCGTAGAACTGCATCAAGATATTCCCATGGGGGAACCCATGCAGGATGAGATCGGTTGTCTTCTCGTGCATGATATGGCCGTGGCCAACCGTGATCTTCGTCGTCTTCTCGAACAGCATCCGCATCATCTCATGTGGATGCGCAAGGGCCATCTGTTTGATCCGCTCCTTCAGGGTCATGGTGACCGGCTTCCCATTGACGGCCTTGAATGTCGTGCTGTCGATGTCACCGAGAACCGTGACCATGCCGGTCGATTCAACGGTGACCTTCGTGACGATGCTTCCATCACCCAACCAGGTCTCTCCCGTCATCTCGTGATCAAGTGCGGTGCCCTTCATTTGAAGATGAACCGTCTTTGGCGCCTTGTCGATCTGGGCCCAGAGCTTCTTGATCATTTCCTTCGCTTCGGGGCTGTCCGCTTTTTCGAGCCCAGGTGGGTTTGGAACAACACCGGCCGATTGAGCTGCCGCACCGATAGATGTAAGCACCAGTGTGACGATCAAGATCTTTGTGAATAGCCGAATGACCATGGCAGCCCTTTCTAAGGCCAGGCTTTACAGAAAAATAGCCTAGGGCCTAGTTTCTTCTACGACAGCGACCGCCAAACAAGGCGCCCCCAAATAACATCGTGGTCAGTACACCTGGCGTTGGCGTAACGCCGTCACCATCGATACGAATGGCGAAGGGATTGTCTTCACCACTTCGCAAACCACTTGTTCTGGGAGGATAGTCTAAAAAGCCCTTTTTAACCAGGAAAAGCCCTTTGGAGATAGCATATGGACACCCAAAGGGTCCCTAACCTGGAGAAACCATTTGTGGGATTTATTGATCATTGCAGCCTTCGTGATCTACTCAATCACGATCGGCTTTATTGCCCGCCGAAAGGCCTCTCGAGGGCTTTCTGAGTTCTTCCTGGCTGGCCGCAGCCTTCGAGGCTGGCAAGCAGGCACCAGTATGGCTGCCACCCAATTTGCTGCTGATACGCCCCTGGCTGTGATGGGTCTGATTGCGACCGGGGGCATCTTTATGGTCTGGCGCTTTTGGATCTACGCCATCGCTTTTCTGCTGATGGCTTTCCTCTTAGCGGGGCAGTGGCAGCGCGCCCGTGTGATTACAGATGCAGAACTTGTTGAAGTGCGTTATAGCGGCCGGGGCATGGTTCTCTTGCGTGTGGTCAAGGCACTTTACTACGGCACCCTCTTTAATTGTGTCGTGCTGGCGATGGTGTTGACCGCAACCCTCACCATCTCAGAAGTCTTCTTGACTTGGCATCAGTGGCTTCCAGATTGGTTCTACCAATCACTTTCAACAAGTCTCTCCAATGGCCTTGGTCTGCAATTCCAGTCACCTTCATCTGAACTACCCCTCGAAATTGCAACGACGAACAATGTGCTAAGCCTCATTGCAATCTTGTTATTCGTAAGTCTGTACTCACTCACTGGTGGCTTGCGTAGTGTGGTAGCCACAGATATCGCACAATTTGTTCTGGCAATCGTCGGCACTATTGCGCTGGCTTGGGTTCTTGTTGGTGAAGCGGGTGGACTCACAACTTTGACAGATAAAGTCACTGAAATGTATCCGTCATTACCCGAGGGTGTGACCGCAGATAGTTATAGCGATGCTTCCCAACTTCTCTCATTTTCGCCTGGCTTTGGCGCTGCAGTCATGCCATTCCTGATACTGCTGGGGTTACAGTGGTTTTTCCAGATCAATGCTGATGGCACCGGTTATCTTGCCCAACGATCAATGGCGTGCAGAGATGAAAAACAAGCCACGATTGCTGGTGTTGTTTTCACATGGCTACAGATTTTTGTTCGTAGTCTTCCATGGCTCTTGATTGGCGTTGCCTTACTCGTACTTTATCCATTTGCCCCTGCAGATACTCAAGTTGACGGCTTTACTGGAAGTCGTGAACGGCTTTTTGTAGTCGCCATTCATGATTACATGCCGCCTGGTCTGCTTGGCATTCTCTTGGTGGCATTGCTTGCGGCGTTAGCCTCCACCCTTGATACCCATATGAACTGGGGTGCAAGCTATTGGAGCAATGACATCTACAAACGCGCGGTCTGCCAAGCATGGCTCAAGCGTGATCCTGGTAACAAAGAGTTGGTGCTTGTGGCTCGGCTATCAAATATCTTGGTGATTGCGCTGGCCCTGATCGTACTACCCTTTGTTGGTTCGATTCAGGAGGCTTGGTATCTAACACTTTTGTTTGGTGCCGGCGTGGGCAGTGTTCTGGTCTTGCGCTGGGTATGGGATCGAATCAACCTCTGGTCTGAATTTGCCGCCATTATTGCATCAGTGATCACCGCTCCCATTCTGCTCATCTTGACCAGTCATGGCACGATTGCCGCTGGCGAACCTGGCGAGTGGATAAGGCTTGGCATTATGGCATTGGTCTCGACGGCCGCAGCAGTAATCGCTGCGTTCGTGGCTCCGCGCACGGACCGAGAAAAGCTAAACGCCTTTTATAAACAGGTACAACCGGCAGGATTCTGGGGACGTGTCGCTCAAGACAATGGTGAAGATAAGCGAAGACCGCTACGCCGCCTTGGTGTCGAACTCGGGGCCACTGCTGTTGCTTCAGCAAGTGTGTTCTTTTGTCTCTACGGAGCAGCCAGACTCTTAATCCCAGCACCTGATGGAACACCATGGTGGCCTCTGATTAGTTTGGTGATTGGTCTGGCGTTGATTCCAATATGGTGGCGGCAAGTTCTGGTTCGTGGCCATTCAACGCCAGTGGATCGGGGCGTTCAAGATCCAGGTCCCGGCGATGGACTGGGAGCTGGCCCATCCTGTTGAGGTGGTGGGCCACCAGGTCGAGGATCGCCACGGCGGTTATCAGAGCGGCCCCGACCACCGCGATCTCGCTTGGGGCCCCGACGACGCTGAACAATAATCTCACCTGACTCTGTGCCAGCTAATTGCGCCCGCACTGAATCAATGCGTTGCATGATAAATGGGATGAGCGTTGGAACACCTCCTGGCCCACGACCGGCCCGCTGCCCTTCACCGATTTCTGCCATGTCACCATTAATACTGAGGCGCATCTCCTGAATTTTCTTTGGATCTTGTGTCTCTTCGACGAGTGGAGCAATCACTTTTAAGTACTTCTCGATCAGCGCTTCCAGCCGCACCTTGGTAAAGGCGCCAGCCATGAGTGATGCCAGTTTATCGCGGTATCTCTGTTTAAATTCTGGATGCTGAAAAAGGCGTGTTAGCAAAGGTCGTTCGATGACCCAGGGGCGAGCAATTGACCAGTTGGCAAGGACTCTTACAGGGGAACCAAAACTGAAACCGCCGAATGCTTCATTGATATCCCACGGCAAAAGGCGAGCCCGCCCATCTTGGGGATCAATAAAGACATAATAGTTGTGGATCATGCCTATGTAACTATCAAGATTGACGAGTAATGATGTTGCGGCAAGGTAACCCGCGAGCATATCGAGATCTAACAATGATCCAATCTTGGCGTGAAACACATCGTCTGGCGCCTCATTAATCAAACGCAATAGCTCCGCAAAGCGTAAGACCATCTCCTTGTTTTCACCACCTAATTTAATGTCATAGGCTTCATACGCACTTGGATCTTGTCCCATGTAACGCCACTCTGAAACTTCTGGTTTTAACAAAAGCCCGTCCGCTGCTTTATCGCCAAAAGTGCGACGTATATAAGCCTTATCGACCTGTTCAACGATGACATACGGTCCTACATCATGCGTCTGCTGGGTATCTTCAAAATGTAATTTGATTGTGCTCCAACCAACGCCCGGGCTGGGAACACCTGCTGCGCGGTAGATCCCATATCCAAGCTTTTCACGTAGATACGCTGGATCCTTAAATGAAATAGATAGGTTGAGCTTAGTACGCCCGTGAAAGTTCTGATCTTCAACGAACCTGTCGGTGTCGATCTTGAGCGGGCGTTTCATACTGCGCATTGACGATTGATAGGAAGAGTTTCCTTTGAACCGTAGGCCTACGTTATCTAAGACCTCACCATTGATAACCACTTTGGCTAGCACGTATTCGTATTCGCTCTCATCCGGCATTGGGGCAGGCATTGCTGGTGGAGCCGGCACCATGCCCTGCCCTGGTTGATGGCTGGGGGGCGCATCCTGTTGGTTTTCAAATGGCGGTACCACTCCATTGGGCCGTCGTGGCTCTTGATCTGGCCGGCCCTTGGGACCACCGCGACCACGACGCCTGGGCCTGTCTGGTTCCATCGTGTTCCATTTATCTTGAGTCAGATAAATATCGATACGGAGCACGGTTTCACCCCGGAAGACTGAAGTCCAATACGCAGCCTCGTCCCCCCCTACTGGCGCTGGTGGATCTGCATCCTGCGCGAAAAGTGCAGAACCCAAAAAGCCCGTCACGGCAAGACTCATAACAATAAACCAACGAAGGATGTCTGACATAGATGCCTCTAAATCAAGTAAAACTTAGTGAGAATCATCGCCTCTCTTAATAGTGCCTGTTCAATACAAATCAGAACACCTTCATAACAAGAAGGTTCTAGAACTTTCTCGACGACTTAGTGATTCGTCTCAGTCGTGATCACCCCTGCCTCAACTGTGGTGTGTTGCTCAAGAATAAGCTCATTAATCTTCGCTTCAAGATCAATATCGTTTGGATGCCCTGTCCACTGTATCACTCCAGCTTGATCAATGAGAAAGCAAATAGGTACATATTGGACTGCAAAACGCTTTGCACCTGTAGAATTCCATCCATCATTTTCCGATGGACACCATGCCTGTCTGACATTCCAGCAGTTCATCTTTGATACATGATCTTGAATCTTGCCAAGATCATCATCGATACTGGCTCCGACAATGATCGCTTTACCTTTCCAATCGGTGCGTGCTTCCATCAGTTTGTCGTTGTGCGCCATCGGCGCCTGGCATGGACCGCACCAACTTGCCCAGAAGTCAAGGAAAACAACCTGTCCACGTAGAGACTCAAGATCAAAATCATTAGAGCCATCTAAAGGCCTTAGGGTAATGTTGGGCGCCTCCATGCCTGGTATAGGTGGAAGGTATATTGTCTTTTCAACAGGCTTTTCGCCCACATCCGAAACCTGATTGATCACTTGTTCGTTCTTATCATCTACAACCACCACCAGGTAACCATCTTCAAAGAGTGAGCCTCGACAGAGAGGCAAGTTCGTCGCTTCCACGATTCCAGAATCTGGAACGGTCTGACTGAAACTCACGACGCTCTTGTTAAATCGATCCAACAAGTGCACGACTTCAACTCGACTCCCCACAGCAGGTTTGCCATCAGCATTTTTGACCTTAATCAATAGCTTGCCGGGGCCGTGGGCGAGGGTTTCCATCGCCTGCTCGTCCCAACTTCGCATCGGAATAGCGTATTTCTTGACCTCCTTGTTGTTGATATCGCCGCCGCTTGCTTCGATTTCGCTCGTGCGATCAATCTCACCAAAGTAGTTGTAACTGACTACTTCTTCACCACCAAGATCTGTATCTGCGGAAGCATCGATTGCAAAGAGCCCCGGAGCAAGATCATTGAACTCCCAATCATAAGTGGATTTCTGGGTCCTAAACCGGTCAACAACGATCTCCCATCTTGATGTATCTGGTGCGACTAACAACTCACCTCGAAGAACTTGATAGTCATGTGGCTTTGATTCATCTGGTTTAAAATTCAGGACAATATTGATTGGTTGAGGCAGCTCAAATTTCAACTGGCCACGTACAGCCTTTGGGTTGAGTAAATCTGAAACTGCCGCCCGTAAAAAACCGGGATGATTCACAAGCACCCAAATAGCCTCAACATCGACTGGCACCTGGAATTCGTATTGGCCCGCGCCGAGTTCTTTCAGAACGGCGCAACTAAAAGACTGTTTTTGACCCGCCACAATCTGGTCAGCTTCTTCGACATTACGATCCCAAGTAATCGTTCCCATATCAGTCGCAAATATTGCTGGTGCCAAATCCCTTGGCAGCTTCTTGCCTTCCGGAGCAGTCAGTTGTAAATGAACCGTTCGGCTCGGACCAGGCACGACATTGATGACTGGATCTTCTTCGGATGTGGGTACTGAGTGAACCTCCCATCCAAATTCTTCCCCGCGTAAGACAACAGAAAGAGGCTCATCTTCATCTGGCAAATCCATGGAGATCTGTCCAGACGCATCAGTTCCTGTCCAAATCTGGCTCACCGCCCAAGGGCCATCAGCCCTCATAAGAAAGCCCTCTCCTTGTAAAGGGGCGCCATTGGCATCCCTCACATTGACAGTCAGCGTAGGGTTGCCTGTTTCCTGACTTGATGCGATTTGATCTTGACTGTGTGCGGCCGCACTACAGACCCAGCCCCCACCACTGACCCCACTTAATACCAGAGCAAAAGCGAATCCGTGATTGGCCATGGGAGACCTCCTTTTGTAGACCGTGTATTGTATCCACTGACTGTACAATGACCTCTGGGCCTGTGGCGGAATTGGCAGACGCAGGGGACTTAAAATCCCCCGAGGGTTAACCTCATGTGGGTTCGAGTCCCACCGGGCCCATTGAGTATTGTGTTTACGCTAATGATGGTCGTTCGACCATTTTATCACTTGTAATTTGCTGGATAATCGGTTCTGATTGCGGTATGAACTCCCGAAAGATGTTCTACCAACTCATCGCTGTTGTGTGTCTATACACAGCTGTTGGTGTATCTGCACAACAAGTCGCACCAACGACCACCCCGCCTACCACGGCGCCAGAAGATTCTATTCCGAATACCACGGCGCCAGAAGGTGCTCAGACTTCACTTCTTTTTCCTGATCTTAAGGGTGATAAGTTTGAGCAAGCTCTGCATGAGTATGCGAAAGCTGGCCATCGCAATCTTGGATACCGCCGGGCAAGAGAAGTTCTTTACTGGATGCTCGATAACAAAAGCGGCATCATTACCACCGTCTATGCTCTCCATCCAGTTCAGCTAGAGCCTGGTGTCTGGGCTGACAGCGCGGTGATGAATTGTGAACATGTCTGGCCACAATCAAAAGGCAATCGAACTGCCACTGAAAAGGCTGATCTCTTCCATCTGAGACCAGCTGTTCCACGCGTTAACTCGATCCGAAGCAACCTTCCCTACGGCGTACCTCGACCACCCTATGACCATGACAAGACGTACAAACAAGGTAGAGACCAGCGTGGGCAAGAAGTCTTCTTGCCACCAGCGAATGTGCGGGGCGACCTAGCCCGCTCAAGCTTTTACTATGCGGTTCGCTACAAGATGGATATCGATCCAATACAAGAATCGCACCTCCGAGAATGGCATCGTAAAGATCCAGTTGATCAGCAGGAGCGAGATCGAGCCCAGGTCATTACAGAAGAGCAGGGAAATGCAAATCCATTCATTGACGATCCGGCAGCTGTCGATCGAATTGCGGACTTCTGAGAACAAGCATCTTTAAGATGAACTTGCATACTGACCAGAGATTCCCGATGATCTCTCGCTAAGGAGCGGTCACAAATGAGTCATGTATTAGCGCTAGATGAGGGAACCAGTAGCTGTCGCTCAATGATCATCAGCGACGATGTCGAAATTGTTGCTGTTGAACAACAAGAGTTTGAACAGATATTTCCTCAGCCAGGCTGGGTTGAACATAATGCCCAAACCATCTGGCAAGCCCAATTGGACACCGCCAGAGATGCTCTCAAAAAAGCTGGTCTAAGTGGGCGTGATATCACATGTATTGGCATCACAAATCAGCGAGAAACCGTCGTGCTGTGGGATCGCGCAACAGGCGAGCCAATTGCGAATGCCATTGTCTGGCAAGATCGAAGAACCGCAAAGACGATTGATCAACTCAAAGCCGACGGGCACGAGCCGATGGTTCAATCCAAAACAGGTCTTGTCCTCGATCCATACTTTTCAGCAACGAAGATTAAATGGCTACTCGATCATGTGCCAGGTGCGCAAGATGCCGCCAATGCTGGTTCGCTGGCAATGGGAACAATTGAATCATGGTTGATCTACAAGCTCACTGGTCACCAGGTTCATGTCACAGATGTATCGAATGCGTGCCGAACACTGCTTATGAATATCCGCACTGGCAGCTGGGATGACGAACTACTTGAACTCTTTGGCGTCCCAAGATCAATATTGCCAAAAATTGTTCCTTCAAGCGGCGTATGTGGTGAGACGGACCCTTCCTTGTTTGGTAGTTCAATACCGATTTCCGGAATTGGTGGCGACCAACAATCAGCTTTGTTCGGCCAACTCTGCACAAAGAAGGGCGAGTGTAAGAACACCTTTGGTACTGGCTGTTTCCTACTGACGCCAACAGGTAATACGCCCGTCGACAGTGCCAATGGCCTACTGACTACGATTGCCTGGCAGATGGAGGGGCAAGAAATCCAGTACGCATTAGAAGGCAGCATCTTCATGGGCGGGGCCTCTATCCAGTGGCTCCGTGATGGTCTGGGTATCATCAAACAAGCACCAGACGTCAACGTCATGGCTGAAAAGGTTGAGAACAATGGCGGCGTCTGGTTGGTACCCGCTTTTGCTGGTCTGGGCGCACCTCATTGGGACCATAGTGCCCGAGGCACGATCCTCGGTTTGACGCGCGGATCCACCGCAGCCCACATCTGTCGTGCAACGCTTGAAGGCATCGCTCATCAAGTCGCGGATGTTGCCGAGGCAATGCTCGGCGATGCAAAGTGTGATTTGGGTGTGCTACGTGTCGATGGTGGAGCTTCCCAAAGTAATCTACTTATGCAGATTCAAGCCGATCTTCTTGGAAAGCCTGTTGAGCGACCTGTTCATGTTGAAACGACAGGTCTGGGTGCAGCCTTCTTGGCCGGACTTGCCACTGGCGTCTGGAAGGACACTTCAGAAATCAAAGCACATTATTCTATTGATCGCACATTCGAGCCGAAAATGGACGAAGCAACACGTCAATCACAACGCGCCCAATGGCTACGTGCAGTTGAACGGGCTAAAGATTGGGCTACTGACTGATCTTGACACTACATTTGATTTAGGGAATTAACATGAATCGAAATGAGATGCTCCAAAGCGCCACTTCCCAAGAATGGGATGTGATTGTTGTTGGTGGCGGAGCCAGTGGCCTTGGCGCCGCTGTTGACGCACAATCAAGAGGCTATCGAACCCTTCTTTTAGAACAGCATGACTTTGCAAAAGCAACTTCAAGCCGAAGTACGAAACTGGTTCATGGCGGGGTACGATATCTACAACAGGGAAACATATCTTTGGTTAATGAAGCGCTCTATGAGCGAGGACTTCTTTGCCAAAATGCCTCGCACCTCGTTCATGATCTCGCCTTTGTTGTTCCTCGTTATAAGTGGTGGGAAGGCCCCTTTTATGGCATTGGACTCAAACTTTACGACCTTTTAGCTGGCAAATTGAACCTGGCGCCATCCCGTAAACTTTCCCGGGAGGAAGCTATTGCTCGTATTCCAAATATTGAGCAAGAACACCTTCTGGGCGGCACCATGTATTTCGACGGACAGTTTGATGATGCCAGACTTGCGCTTACGCTCGCTCAGACGGCTGCTGACAATGGTGCCGCACTTGTGAATTACATGGGCGTCAAAGGATTTATCAAGGACAACGATTTAATCACCGGGGTGAAAGCCCAAGATGAGCTGTCTGGTGATACTCACGAGTTTCGTGGAAAGGTTGTTATTAATGCAACCGGTATCTTCAGTGATGCAATACGAAAAATGGATGATCCAGATACTGAAATGCTCATTTCTCAAAGCCAAGGCGTTCACCTTGTGCTTGATGCTTCATTCCAACCATCGAAGACCGCCATTATGGTTCCGCATACTGATGACGGACGAGTGCTCTTCGTTATTCCATGGCATGAACGCGTGCTTGTGGGCACAACAGACACACCAATGCCGAAGCCAGAGTTAGAGCCGCGCCCACTTGCCGATGAAATTAAGTTTATCTTGCGCAATGCAAATCGTTATCTTGAAAAAGATCCTACCGAAGCAGATGTATTAGCTGTGTTTGCTGGCCAAAGACCATTGGTTCATGAAGGCGGAACTGGCGGTAAAACGAAGTCGATTTCACGTGAACATAAAGTTGAAATCTCACATGGTGGTTTAGTTTCGATCATGGGTGGAAAATGGACCACCTTCCGCCGAATGGCTGAGGACACTGTTGATGCCGCGGCGCCGGTAGGAGGCCTGCCAACGGTTGAGTGTCGAACGAAGACGCTCAAACTCCATGGCTGGATGAGTCGTGAAGATCCAGCTTTACCCAAGGAAGGCCACTTCCAAATGTATGGCAGCGAAGCGACCGCTGTTCAAGAATTTATCGACCAGAACGAAGATCGGCGTAAGCCACTACACCAGGGCCTACCCTACTTGCGCGGCCAGATTAGTTGGGCAGCGCGTCATGAAATGGCAATTTGCCTGGAGGATGTACTCGCCAGGCGAACACGTTCACTTCTCCTTAATGCAAAGGCCGCCATTGAGGCAGCGCCAGACGCCGCCCGGCTCATGGCGGCAGAACTGGGCCATGATGAGGCATGGGTTGAGGCCCAAGTGGCATCCTTTAAGGAGATGGCAGCAGGCTATTGTCTGACGACATAGTCTGATAGGAAGGCAACCAACTCTAACAACGCAGAGGTTTCTTTTTGTCGCTGTGGGCACTTACGCCAGAGTGACAGAACTCTGTGAACTAAGAAAATCTGCTTCATCAAGCAAGCCGAGAGGCGGACTCGGCTCTGTCTTTAACTCGGACTCAGACTCAGACTCAGACTCAGACTCTTGGTTTACTGGCGAACAGGCGCCCATATCTGAAAGCAAGCGAGCAAGATCTGACGCGTTGACAACACCGTCAAGGTTGAGATCTGAAGCACAGAACTCGGGGCAAATGTAGGCGTCACAACTACTCTTTGGCCCACCATATTTCCCACCCGCATTCAAACAATCTATCTCGCTCACCTGAACGCATGCCTCAGGAAGACAACACGCGCCGTAAACAAGTGTTGGGTTCAAAACGAATCCACCTGAACCGGCAACATCATCCATTGGCGTCAGGAAGGTACATCGCTTAAGACGGATATCGCTCAGGTAGCCGTTATAAACCGCTCCACCGCTATAATTCGCTGCGTTTCGACTGAAAACACACTTCTCCAATAGAGCGTTGCTCTCATAATCGTAGATGCCACCGCCGTTATACGACGCAAGATTGGCCTGAAATTCACAATTGAGAATATAGGGGCGGCTATTGTTGCCATTGTAGATTCCACCGCCACCAAAGGTTGCCATATTGAGAATAAACCGGCAGTCTTCATAGTTGGCGGTGCTAAAGGAGTTGTATGCTCCGCCACCACGCTCGGCATGATTTGACACAAACTCACATCGCCGAATCAATGGCGCGCATTCGTAACCACTGTAAACACCCCCACCGTTATAAGTAGCCTGGTTATTTTCAAAGCGGCAGTCTTGAATTGTTGGGTTGCTTTCTAGAATCAACACGCCACCGCCAATGGTCGCATCTGGGCCGTAAATTTTCTGATTTCCCGTCCCACCGGTAATAGTAAAACCAGAAACAACCGTTGAACGGCCCTCTCCACGAATAAAACGAATGACACTATTGTGGCTACCGATGCCATCGAGCACTGTGACATCTCTACCACCAGAACTACGAACCTTAATAGCCTTACCCATGAGATCAATGCTCTCTAGGTAACGGCCTGGAGCAACAATGATCTGATCGCCAGAACGTGCTTGATTGATTGCCGCCTGGATGGTCCTCACATCAGCCGGAACATTAATGTTCTCAACACCAATTGCTGGCCGAGTGGCAAACGCGATGACGCAGAGCCATAACGCGCCAAACGAGATAGCGCGATTTGCCTTCATAGTGCTCCCCTCACTGGGATCACTTTTTGATGCCTGGTTAACCCTGCTCATACTCTTCCTCTGGGTAAAGTGTACGCTGGCATCATATGGATGCGAAGTTTTAAGGAGCGACAGGCCGGTAATTTTGGTTTAGCCCTCAAAATCAGCTTAGCATGCTGCTATTTAATGGCCTAAGGGTGGCCTAATCGGCCTCACAACAATTTCAGCTACCCGAAGGCGCCTGACAGGGTATCCCTTCCAGCTACAATTGCCCCGCCTAGCGAACGTGAAAGGATGGTTTGTGCCAGAACAATCTCCAAGCGAAGTCACTCAGATTTTGGGTGAATTATGTGACGGCGATTCTTCCGCCGCAGACCGATTACTACCTGTGGTTTACGATGAACTTCGTATGCTGGCACGTTCTTTTCTACGCCGCGAGCGAGCCGACCACACGCTTCAGCCAACAGCTCTGGTTCATGAGGCTTATCTGAAATTAATAGATCAGGCCTCGACAGATTGGAAAGGCAAACAACACTTCATGGCCATCGCCGCCCAAGCGATTCGCCGGATTTTAGTTGACCATGCCCGCGCCCATCGCGCTGCAAAGCGAGGTGGTGGCGATTGGCGAAGAATCACACTGCAAGGTGTGCCTAACCTTACCCAACATGATGACCTTGACTTCGAACGCCTTGACGCTGTACTCAGTGAGCTCGCTCAGCTTAATGAGCGCCAAGCAAAGGTGGTAGAGCTTCGGTTCTTTGGTGGAATGAGCGTCGAAGAAACTGCAGAATTACTCGATGTCTCCGAACGCACAGTCAAAGGTGATTGGCGATTTGCAAGAGCTTGGTTGCAGAATCAACTAACAAATCCTGAAACCACATAAACTCGCATTACGATGTAAGACACTATTTGTTAACGTTCGCAAAGACGGTAGACCGCCCCGTCTCAATACTGCTGAGTTCAGCATCGATCAGACGCAGTGATTCAGCACCATCTTCAGCAGTGACAACCGAACTGTTTTTTCTAGATTCAACACAATCTAGAAAGTGTGCTACCTCTGCTTCATATCCCGTCTGATCAGATAACTCAATAATTTGCTGATCTCCATCGCTCTTTATAAAAATGAGTGGCTGCTCGCGTCCGAGTTGATACTCCGCAATACCCGATTCAAATGCAACACGGTAGCCCATTTGAAAAGGAAACTTTGATGACGGAAGCCAACCGCCCTCTGCAGTAATCAACGCATCATGTTCATAACCAAACCTCGCAACAACATGATCCACGCCACTACTTTTTCCAACCCGGCCATATGCATGCACACTTTGAGGTTCACCGAAACAGTATCGAATAAAGTCAACATCATGCACATGTAGATCGAGAATTGCGCCGCCGCACCGATTCGCATCCTGATAGAAGCCATCGCCCCACAGTGGCGCCGAGCCAAGACGTGTAAAGGTTGCTGACAACACTCGACCATAGGTCTCTTGATCTACTTGCTCTTTGAGCCAAGTCCATCCAGGCCAAAAACGCATACACATTGCGGGCATACAAACCAGGTCAGGGAAGGCTTGAAGTTCTTGAAGAAACACTTGGGCTTCCTGCCATGACCTACACAATGGTTTTTCAAGTAACACGTGCTTGCCCTGTGAGAGCGCCTGTAAAGCGAGCTTGGCATGTAGATGCGTCGGCGTGCATATGGATACAGCATCAATGTCATTATTCGCAAGAAGATCTTCGAGGGTGTCATAAATCTGTGCGCTCGAGTAGTCACCAAGCTGACCTTGCCCAGTAATGTTTCCCGCAGAATCATCGCTAAATGACTCACGGTTAATGCTCATCAATCCCGTGACAATCGCGCGAGGATCTGCCTGATAGGCGCCAAAGTGGGTCTTACCCATAAATCCAAAGCCGACAATGCCAACATTAACCACGATGGTGCTCCCATGCTCGATGACGATAAACGACATGTAACACGAACCAGCATACTGATTATGTTGGGGCGAAGACAATTGAGGGGTCTAAAAACAGCTTATTACTGAATGCGAAAGCCCGCGCTCTTGGCGCGGGCTTGGCTTCCCAATCATCGGGAACAAATATGTTGTTCGCTACGCCTAGTCCACACGGACATTACGGAGTTGCGCTTCTTCCTTTTTTGGAAGGCAAATCACGAGTACACCGTTGCAGCATTTCGCGGTTATACGACCCTCGGTGTCAATATCCCGACCCAATCGAATGTGTCGGTGCCAGTTTCCGAGTTTAGTTTCCTGCAAGTGCATACGTGCATTTGTTTCATCAAGCATTTCTACATTGCTCCAGGCTTTGACCCAAAGGTCATTTTCGACTCGAGTCACCGTAGTGGTCTCGCTGGTACAACCTGGTAGTGCGACATAAATCATATATCCCATCTCGGTTTCACTGATGTTCAATGGAGCACGATGTGAATCTACCTCGGGCATCTGATCAGCAAAGTGACTTCGCCCAAGGACTCGACCAAGCTGTGCCGACGCTTTTCCGCCTGCTGTAATAGTCCGTCCGGTCTTATCTAGGACGCGGCCAGAGTTATTGAGCACCGAACCCACTCGTGCTATCACGCGTCGTGACCGATCGGCCAGACTATGGTTTTCGCAGCTCACTTCAGTGCCGAAATTCTTTTGAACATCATCAGTGTTGTTTGATGCGCCTTGGATTTTGATGTTTCGTTTGGTTGACATTTGTATTACTCCTACTCCAGTGAACCGCCCGCGATCATTGTGATCGCGGGCGTATTCCGATGTCGGTAACTTTTATGCACCCTTGACTTTTATCGTCTGGGTTCGGCTGTTCTCGCTCTTAGGAAGGACAATGACGAGAACACCGTTTGTGATTTTTGCTTCGACCTTATCAGCAACAACATCAAAAGGAAGTTCGATTGTGCGTTCGAAGGTTAGACCGCCGCACTCTTGACAAACAACCTGTGCATTTTCAGGAATGTGGATTGTTCTTACGCCTTTGATTGTTAAGTCGGTTCCGATCAAAGTGACTTCGATTTCTTCGAGTGTCACACCGGGGACCTCTGCTTCAACGTATAAGGTGGTCTCGTTCTCAATCACATTGAGTGCAGGGAATCGCTTCTTCTCGCTCATAAGTGAGCCGCCGAAGTTGGTGAGATTGTCAAAGATCCGGTTTACATCGTTGTGCATACGGCCAAGATTGGCAGGTACTGTTGTTCGAGGTGTCATGGCGTTACTCCTTCAATAGGGAATCGCAGATTCTCAAGAGGCCCATTGCCTCTCTTTTCCGAGTCGCGAAATTGCGACTGATGGAGTTCTTGCAATACGCATGCCCACCGCTTTCATCCCCAAAAAGCAGCATCATGGGGTATGGTTCTGCCATACGTTGGCCAAGACCGCCATCCGCCCTGCCAGAATGGCAACACGCTTGGTCATCTCAAAACTTGTATGGCACAGATTTAGGCCCAAAGAACGCCACTGGGGCGATCTACCGTGGCTGGTTCATCAAAGTGTGTCACTTCTGGTATTGGGTTGGATCAACGCTATTTCAGCGGCCAGCCCAGGGCCAAACGCCAGCATGACGTATGGCGCCTCTGATTTCTCAACAGCATGACTCCGACGAAGCTGATCTAGAATAAACAACACCGTTGGCGACGACATATTGCCATGTTGACTTAGAACGTCATAGGACGGCGCCATCTGAGCATCAGATAGTTGAAGTGAATCTTTGACAGATTGCAATATAGCTGGGCCCCCTGGATGAACGGCCCATCCGCCAATGTCATTAATGGTAAGGCCGTGTGGCGCTAGCCAACTTGTTAACCAGCCAGGAAGATGCTTCTCAATGAGTTTTGGAACTTCACGATCAAGTGTCATTTCAAAACCATGATCTCCAATGTGCCAAGACATGGCATCCTTCCCTGAAGACATGAGGTAGCTGCCTGTATCAATCAACCGCCAGCCAAGGCCGCCGCTCTTGCCTGAACAAACAAGCGCACCGGCGCCATCTGCAAAGAGTGCATTGGCTACGACGCGCTGGGCATGCCATCGGTACGCGTAATGTAAGCTGCATAGCTCAACTGCGCAAAGAAGCACCACATCATCTGGATGCCTTTGGCAAAGACCATCAACCACTCGCAGGCCATTGATTGCTCCATGACATCCCATAAAGCCAATCGTCGATCTTGAGATGGTCTTTCTGAGGCCTAACTCTTCAATCAGAGCAATGTCTACCCCTGGCGCTGCGAACCCAGTACAAGAGACCATGACAAGATGCGCCACATCATCTGGAGAGATTTCCGCTTGAGCTAAAGCCCGTTTGGACGCAGCGAAAGCAAGTGCTGGGGCTTCTTTGAGATACCGCGCCATCCGATCGCCTGTCGTAGGGCCGCCATCATGTCTATCTGAAGCTTGGGTGTAGAAGTCCATCTCACCAAATGCTTCAGGACCATCTCGAAAGAGGACACTGCCCCGCAAATCAATTTTTGTGCCTTCGAAGACACTAGACACAAACTCATCCTGTCTCGCGGTCAAGCTTGACATTGACTTAGCCAACGCTGCCAATCGAGTTTGCCCTATTGATACTTCTGGAGCAGCAATACCCAAACCTCGTAAGTAGGTATTCATGCAACACTCCAAGGTTTAGAGTAGCTTTTGTTGATTTTTACTTTGGGCCGACCCACGCGTCGAATCAAGTAGCCGCTGCTCCGCGGCATGGTGATCATCGCACAAGCAAGTGAGGACGCCAACCAAGGCTTCCGCAGGACATGCTTTGTTACTCGGCACACACGTTGGCGCCGAGCGATATTCCGGCGATATGTCTTTTTCCACCATCTCTCAATAGTCGCATCCCAGTGCTCACCAGTGGATTCTGATACTGCTTGGATGGCGAGGGCCGCCGCAAATGACCAGCTCATGCCTTCGCCGGTGAAAGGTTCGACATAACCCGCCGCATCACCTAACACAAGCATGCGGTTTGCCGCAATTGTTGGTCGGCGCCGCGAGAGTTGCGGCGTACCCCGCCAAGTGACTGTATCAATTTCACCCATCTCAGAAAAACCTGCCTCACGAGCAATCTTTGTAATTGCCTGGGAAGCGCCGCCCGAAGACTTCACAAACATCGGATTGATTGCCGCTGCCACACTCCATTTACCATGCTCGACTTGCACGATCCCAAAATAGCCCTCGCGTCCAACCGACATATGAATAGTTTGTAAATCTGCTTGGCAGTCGTGGCTTTCTAGGATTGAAGAAACACCTATATAAGAGCTATTGGAAACCTCAACACCAGCGCAGTTGGTCGTCGCTAGGCTTCTTCCATTAAGTCCATCGGCAACGAGAACTAAGCCAGCCTCAAGTGTGACTGTTCCAGAGCGCGATCGCAACTCAACTTGTCGTGATCGGTCGCTTGATTGGCCAACGGTAGCGGTCACCCCTTGCAGAAGATCGGCGCCGGATCGGCAGGCGTGATCAACAAGATGAACATCTAATGATTCACGAGAGACACCTCGCCCCGGCACCAAGTTCATTTTTGGACTTCGTTTTCCACAGTAAATTTTTAGACTACGAGTCAGTGGCGCATCCATTGAGATCGCAGGATCTGCAATACCTAACTGAGCCATACTCGATAAGGCTGCCGCATTAAGGCAACCACCGCAAACTTTGTGTCGAGGAAAAGATGATCGGTCAACCAATAGGGCGCGACAACCCTTACTTGCCAGACCTGCCGCGGCAGAAGCCCCAGCAATACCGGCACCAATGACAATGACATCCCAGCGGGAATTTACAGCATTGTTCAATGAGATGGTGTCTGTAATTAAAGGTAACGACATTAAAATGATCTCTCTGTCACGGCTTGCTTGTCAATTGCCAACGAAAAGGTCGGCAACGCCTCACTTGCACATTTTTTAAACCAGCCTCTCTCGCCATATCACTCGCTTCTTGCTTCGTGTAAGCAGCGCGCACTGATCGTGGCGCATCCGTATGAACAATCGGTGATCTTGTGAGCAGTTGAGAAGCCGCAAGAGCAGCACAATAACCGAACACGGATCGTTCGAGATCATTGACTAGTGTAAGGCCAGAAGCAGCATCTCCCATACGACGGAGCACTGCCTGGGCTTGATCTCGATCGAGATGGTGCAAAAAGAGACTTGAGGTCACGATCTGGAATTGGTTTGGAATATCTTCTTTGCATACGTCCAGCACAAATGTACTGATTGAGAGATCAAACGTATCAGCTCGCTGTTGCGCCCATTCCAAAGCTCGCTCACTAATATCACATACGGTCAACTCTATTGTGACGCCAAATTGCCTCGCAATCTTCAAAACCTCAATTGGTACATCTGCGCCACCCGTCGCAATATCCAACATCTTCACTTTGTCACCAGGGTTCACATGCTGTTGTAGCTCTCGCCATATCTCTTTGGCGGTGCCACTAATCTGATTGATGCGTGCAAGCCCTTTCAGCGCGCGCTCATGTGATTCCGCTTTTAGCGCGGGATCATCCATCAACTCAGCCTGTCGATACTGGCGAATCAAAACGCTACCTTAGAAAAAGTCAGAGATGACTCATAATCAAGCAGGAACAACCTGCTCTGTTTGTGGATCCCAACGTAAGGCTTGCCCTGTTCGATATGACTCGACTGCCATCTTGATTGCGACCATTGTTGAGCAGCCAAGATCAACATTACAAGCGGGCTGGCACTGCCCACGTATGGCACCCAAGAAAGCCCCCATGTGATCCGGTCTAGATTCGGCTGCAATCTCAAATGTTGCCTGGCCTTCAGCAGGCTCTGGATATTCTTTACCGTTTTCATCCTTGACCATTTTGTGTTCAAGTAGATCATCATTGGCCTTACGAAACTCCGGCCACCAGGTGCGCTGCTCTGACAATGAAAGCGCTTCATTAAAATCCATCGATCCGTACTGTCCATGAATCTGAACGGGAACATTCGTGTCGTTGGTCATCACACTGACCAACATGATCGTATGCTCGCCGGGATACTCCGCCATCATGAAAAAGTTGTCAGGTATATCACGGTCATCTTTCTCTAGATAACGACCACCAGCAGCAACAACCCGTGTTGGATACGCGCCATTGGGACCATTAACCGCCAATAGTAATGGTGCCAACTTGTGATAGAGCAGGTCTGTGGCAAGTCCTCCGTTATATGCCCAGTACTTTCGGAACCGGAAAAAGTGATCCGCATTCCAGGGAATCTTCTCGGCCAGATTGTGCTCGTGACCAAGCCATTGATCCCACCAAACATAACCATCCTCTGTACCGCCCGGACCTGCATCGGGATCGATATGCCAGTTGAACTGACCACCTCTTGAGTTCCGGCAATAGCTCCCCTGACTCCATGTCACTTTACCGATGCGGCCATCTGCAATCGCTTTGCTGGCCCGCCAGTACCGATCGTCACTGGTTCCTTGCGGCCCAACTTGCAGAACTCGGCCGGTACGCTTGACTGCATCTCGGCACTCGATCGCCTGAGCAGTCGTCAGTGACAGCGGTTTTTCAACGTATACATCTTTGCCCGACTCCATTGCCTCAATCGCAATCTTGGTGTGCCAATGATCTGGTGTCGCAATCAACACGGCATCAATATCGGAATCATCAAGAAGATAGCGATAGTCCATGGTGCCGCGATCGCTCGGATTGTCGGTCACTTTCAAGGCACTATTAAGCCGGCGTCGGTAAACATCACAAACGCGGCCAACGACAACATTGTCGGCGTCCTTGCGAGACATGAGGTTTCGCAGGTGGCCATGACCCATTCCACCTGTACCAACCACCCCTATATTGATCTTGTCATTCTTTGACTGACGTGGCTTCTGGTTGGCGTTCGTGCCTGGCTGATCCTGGGCTAAACTCTTCGATGACAGAACTGTGGCCGCAGAGGTTGCTGCTGCTGCTCCAAGAAATGTCCGACGGCTCAAATCGCCTTTGCTAGACATCTTGAATCTCCTTGCCCAGAGTATGCATATCAGTCAACCATGACCTTTCGTAGATTGTCACCCAGCATTCTACCTCACGAAAGGCTCGCTCGGCGTTGAGAAGATCACAAGTCTTCCACCAAGGGCTTCAATAAGACAAATGGTTCGCTCTGGGCCCAGCACACTCAATGTGGAGGCTAAGGCATCAGCTGTTGCAGCGTCATCCGCCACAACCGTGACTTGTGGGGCGTTAACGAGCGCTTGTCCAGTTCGAGGATCAACAATGTGTGAATATCGGCGATCACCCTTGCTTAGATACTGGTGCTTATCCGAGCTGGTAGCGATCCCACAATCCGTGAGTTCAAATTTCGTGAAGGCACTGCCAGAAGTATCAGGCAACTTAATCATCCAACCTGCTCGCCCTGGTGGTGCAGCGCCAATGGCAAGATCTCCACCCACATCAACCATGGCCTGATCGAGGCCACATTGTGCAATTGCCAGTAACACCTGATCTGCCGCATAACCCTTGCCAATGCCACCAAGATCCAGTTGTGTGCCAGGGTTTAGCAAAGCGATTGAATTAAGATCCTCGCTCAATGCAATATTCTTGTATCCCGCTGATTGCACCGCCTTGTCTATGGCTTCTCTTTCCGGAACCTCCCCGTGCTGACGAGCCTGACGCCATATGGCGACAATTGAGCCCGCCGCCGGATCAAATGCCCCCTGCGATAGGTGCGCAATCTCGAGGCTTCGCAGGAGTATGGCGCGGAGATCTGCCTTCATGGGCATCTCTCTCTGCGCTGCCTCTCTATTGATTTTGCTCAAATGACTTGTGGCCAGATAGTCGCTTAATTCCCCATCCAACGACTCAAGACGTGCAAAACCTTGAATTGCCGCATGTTTGGCTTGTTCAGAATCGGCACAAAACAGCGTGATACCCACCCGACAACCCATTATGATCTTGTGATAGGAGCTTTTTTGGGGCCCAGAGCCTAATGAATGACATCCAGCACAGATCAGCAGGACGGCACCTGCGATCACCGGTACGCTATTTCTTGGAGAGAGTTGTCTCATGAAATTAATCTGGAGCTCATCCTATCTGGCTGCCTGCTCATGTGGGGCGGTATCACTATTGGCCTCTTGCCAGCCCGCCGTGCCTCGCCATCAGGGATCCACGGCCAAGCAACTCCACCAAACAACCAATGAGTCTAGGGACTTTACCCAACAGATTGCAGGTACCACGCTCTCAATTCAGATGATTGCTGTGACCACTGGGAATCAAGATGCTTCGCAAACGATGCCTGCATTCTGGATTCAAGCCAAAGAGGTGACATGGGATCTCTACGATACCTTTGTCTATGAGCTCGATGAGCCTGGTAACCCTGCGGAAGCAGATGGAATGACAAGACCATCCAAGCCATATGTCACATTCGATCGAGGTTGGGGTCATGCAGGCTACCCAGCACTCTCTATGTCAGCCAAGAACGCAGAAGCCTTTTGCGCGTGGCTTTCAGTCAAAACCGATCGCCACTATCAGATACCGACGCAAGCACAATGGACTCGAGCTTGCGAGCTCAGTCTCATCGCAGAAGAAACTTTACAGAGCCATGCATGGTTTAAATCCAACGCAAATGGAACAACACATCCTGTTGGAGAAAAGTTAAAGAGCCAAATAGGCACTTATGACATGTGTGGTAATGTCGCCGAATGGGTGACTACATCAAACGGACCTGCACTCATGGGTGGTTCATATCGAGATGTCGAAAATCCAATCGGATGTGCCGTAGTGCAAGTGCCTGTCCCCGATTGGAATGACAGCGATCCCCAAATTCCAAAGAGTCAGTGGTGGCTTGCAGATGCTCCTTTTGCCGGGCTTCGAGTCGTATGTGTTGATTAAGGAAAAAGAGAATGTCGAAAAACGTAAGTACCGAAACAGCAGATTCAGTCGAAACAAATCACGGTGTATCGCGCCGCGACTTTGTTAAGACCTCATCAGCAGTTGCTGCTGCTTCAGCGATCATCGCCAGCCCTCTCGCATATGCGCGGGGCTCTGACACTATTAAGGTAGGTGTCATTGGCTGTGGTGGACGAGGAACTGGTGCCGCGGGACAAGCTCTCTCAGCTGATGACGGTGTCGTCATTTGGTCGATGGGTGATGCTTTCCCAGATCGGCTTGAACGCAGCAAAAAGAACCTTGTTGAGCACGCAAATGACCGTGTTAAGGTACCTGCCGAACGCAGCTTTACTGGTTTTGACGCCTATAAGAACGTCATTGACAGTGGTGTTGATGTTGTCATATTGGCCACGCCCCCTCATTTCAGGCCCGAACACTTAGCCGCATCAGTTAATGCTGGTAAGCATGTCTTTTGCGAAAAACCGATGGCTGTTGATGGCCCGGGCGTACGCAGTGTCATCGACTCTGTCCAGAAAGCAAAAGACAACAACACAAACTTGATGTCGGGCTTCTGCTGGCGGTATAGCCTTCCCGAAAGAGAGACATATCGTCGTATTCATGATGGCGCTATTGGTGATGTGCAGTGCGTACATACTACTTATCACACTGGAACACTTGGCAAGCAAGCGCGAAAGCCGGAATGGTCAGATACTGAGTGGCAGATGCGGAACTGGTGGCACTTTAATTGGCTCTCAGGCGATCACATTGTTGAACAATCATGCCATAGTGTCGACAAAATAAATTGGGCCATGCAAAATCAAACTCCACTTCGCGCCACTGGACTGGGGGGACGTGAGGTTCGCGAAGGACCAGAGTCAGGAAATGTGTTTGACCACTTCGCGGTCATTTATGAGTATCCCAGTGGCGCCAGATGCTTCAATACTTGTAGACAGATGCCCCGCTGCTCAAACGACAACTCTGACTATATCTACGGCTCAAAAGGTACTTGCATGGTCAATGGCTGGGCGCCTAAACATGTTATTACTGGTGAAAATGAGTGGAGCTACGATGGCCCGACGGCCAACATGTATCAGGTTGAACACAATGAACTCATGAAAGCCATCCGTGCTGGTGATGTCATTAATGATGGCGACTTCATGACACAGAGCACAATGATGTCAATCATTGGCCGAATGGCGGCCTATACCGGCCAAACCGTTGAGTGGGATGACGCCATGAATTCAACCGAGCGCCTCGGGCCAACCGAATATGGGTGGAACGAACTCGAAGTTGTGCCTGTTCCAGTGCCTGGCCGAAGCAGAGTTGTATAGGAACTAATTTGATGGGTGAAAATCATAATCATCGTAGTGGTTGGTCGCGACGAAGTTTCCTTGAATTGACAGGTGCGGCTGCAGCGATTGGTGTCACTGCTGGCCTAGGAACGGGTTCGCAAGATAACTCCACGACAGAACAAGGGCCGAGACGGAACATGAAGAAGTCACTTAAATACGGCATGGTTCAAGTAGACGGCAGTGTGGAAGATAAGTTTCGTTTACTTAAAGAGATTGGCTATGACGGTGTTGAACTTGATAGCCCCAGCGGACTTGATGAAGATGAGGTGCTTCGCGCTCGAGATGCAACTGGACTACTCATCCCCGGCGTAGTTGACTCTGTGCACTGGCAGAAAACACTTTCTGACCCAGATCCCAATGTGCGCGGCGAAGGCCGCCGTGGACTTGAAACAGCGATCAATCAGTGCGTTCGCTATGGGGGCACGACAGTGCTGTTGGTTCCAGCTGTCGTCAACAAGAAGGTCACTTACGACCAAGCCTATGAACGTTCACAAGATGAGATTCGCAAAGTACTGCCACTGTGTGATGACACTGGCATCAAGATTGCCATTGAGAATGTCTGGAACAATTTCTTATTGAGTCCTATGGAAGCAGCTCGGTACGTCGATGAATTTGAGAATCCTAATATCGGCTGGTACTTCGACGTCGGCAATATTGTCAACTATGGATATCCAGAACAGTGGATCCGCATACTCGGGCCACGTGTTTTCAAGTTGGATATCAAAGAGTTCAGTCGCCAAAAGCGCAATGATGAGGGTCTTTGGAAAGGCTTCCAAGTTAAACTTCTCGAAGGAGACTGTGATTGGCCCGCTGTCATGCAAGCAATTGATGACATTGGTTACGACGGCTGGGGCAGTGCAGAGGTTGGAGGCGGCGACGAAGCCCGATTACGTGATATCGCAGAGCGTATGGACCGCATCTATGCGAGCTGAGTAGCGCAAGGAGATTAAAGATGCCTAGGTCCCATGACAATGCTCAAGGGAATGTCACGCGCCGCGACTTTGTGCGCTACTCAACACTAAGCGCATCGGCACTTGCGGTTGCCAACATGCCCGCACTCGCAAGACAAAATAGCTCAACATCTAGGCCAATTAATGTTGGTCTTATCGGCTGTGGTGGGCGTGGTACAGGTGCTGCGCACAATGCACTCGAAGCCCACGAGGATGTGCATGTTGTTGCAATGGCAGACGCCTTTCCTGATCGACTGAACAACAGCCGCAAATCGATTAGTGAACACGGAAGTGGCCGAGGTAAGGTCAAGGATGCAAGCTGTTACACAGGATTTGATGCCTACACCAAACTACTTAAAGATGATGTTGATGTGGTGATCTTGGCAACGCCGCCACACTTTCGGCCGATCCACTTTGAAGCGGCAGTTGATGCTGGTAAACATGTCTTTATGGAGAAGCCTGCCGCCGTCGATCCTTCGGGAATACGTCAAGTGATTCGGGCTGCTGAAAAGGCCAGGGGCGATGAACTCAGTGTGGTCGCCGGCACACAGCGCCGTCATGAGCGCTGTTATCTCGATGCCATGGAACGTATTAACCGCGGTGAGATTGGTGAGATCACCAGTGGTCGGGTTTACTGGAATATGGGTGGCCTTTGGGTGCGACAGCCCCAAGAAGATTGGTCAGAGATGGAGTGGCAACTTCGCAACTGGCTCTACTTCACATGGCTCTCTGGCGATCACATTGTTGAACAGCATGTCCATAATCTTGATGTCGCTAATTGGGTCATGGGCAGCCAGCCTGTTCGCTGTATGGGCATGGGTGGCCGCGAGGTCCGGACCGGTGACGAGTATGGGCACATATTTGATCACTTTGCGGTTGATTATGAATATCCCAATGGCCGCCATGTGATGAGTATGTGCCGCCAGACAGATGGATGTGCTTCGCGCGTTGAAGAGGCTTTTCATGGAACTGAGGGGCGTTGTTTGCTCCGCTCTGGATTTGCTCAACTCGCTGGCAATACACCGTGGCAATTCACTGGCAAAAACACCAACCCTTATGTTCAGGAGCACCGAGATCTGATTGCCTCAATCAGAGGGCAAGGACCTTATCTCAATGAAGGGCAACGTGTGGCGGAGTCAACACTGACCGCCATTATGGGTCGAATGTCTGCTTACACCGGCAAAGAGGTGTCGTGGGATCAAGCAATGAATTCACAACTCGATCTCTCGCCCAAAGCGTATGAATTTGGAGACATTGAAGTCCCGCCCGTCGCAATACCTGGTCGTACCCCACTGGTTTAACAAAAGGCTTTCAAGATGCATAGAAGAGACTTTCTCACAACATCGATTGGCTCTTCAGCCGCAGTGGTGCTTGCAAGCACTGCACTAGGAACAACAGCACAACAAGATGCAGAAAAGCCATCGGTACCCAATCGCCAGTTTCAACTGAGGTATGCGCCCCACCTAGGCATGTTTAGTAAGCACGGCGGCGATGCAACTGGGCAAATTGACTTTATGTCTGCAGAAGGTTTCACGGCCTTTGAGGACAACAGCATGCGCCATCGAGGCCGTGCGGAACAAGATGCCATTGCCAAAGCCCTTGATCGCAACAATATGTTGATGGGTGTCTTGGTTGCTAATGATGGTGGTTTTGGCCCACCTCTGATTACCAGTGGCAACAAGGATATTGAAGATCGATTTTGCGCCAATGTGCAAGAAACGATCGAGGTCGCAAAACGATTGAATGGTAAGTATGCCACTGTTGTTTGTGGAACGATAGACCCGCAACTTGATCCAGATAAACAACAAGCCAACGTGGTACGAGCGCTCAAGCGTGCAAGCGCCTTGTGTGAGCCACATGGACTGATTTTATGCTGTGAACCACTCAATTGGCGAGATCATCCAAATCAGTACCTGCGTTATACGCCACACTCTTATGAAGTCATGAAGCAAGTCGATAGCCCGTCATGCAAGATTTTGTTTGACATCTATCACCAACAAGCCAGTGAGGGAAATCTCATCGAACACATGGATCAGTGCTGGGATGAAATCGCTTACATTCAAGTGGGCGATAATCCAGGACGGCGAGAGCCAGGTACTGGTGAGATCAACTATAGAAACGTCTTTAAGTTTCTCGCTGAGAAGGGTTATACGGGTCCCGTTGGTATGGAACACGGCAATGCCAAGCCCGGCAAAGAAGGTGAGCGGGCCGTTATCGATGCGTACGTTCTGGCGGACAACTTCTCAGTTGCAAAGTAACCCTTTACACTTTTACTATTCAGGACAGTGACCGCACCCATATCCTGGGCAGTTATCAAGTTCGCCATCTAAGGCGTGCCTGAACACCATTTGATATGACAGTTCATCTGTGCAATTGACAACGCCATCGGCATTCACATCAAAGGCGGGGTCGCATTCTCCAGGTATGTCGCAGAAATTTTCTCGAATGATCGCGAGATCACCACACTCAAAATCGACGCCGTCACCATTAAGATCGAGCGCAACCGTACCGTTGATCAGGCCGTCGATCCCAAGTCCAGCGAAGTCAAAAACAAACCAGGTGTCGTCCAAATCAACGACTCCATCGCATTCAAAATCAAAGTCGCCGCTGCACGGGTCGCATCCAATATTGTCTTGAACGATCCAAAGATCTGAACAAGTCACTACCCCGTCTGTGTTGACGTCAGCTACAACAGATAATGGTCCCATATTTGAACGAATGGCATTCAGGTCGCTCTGATCCACAACGCCATCTTGTGTCACATCAAAGCGAGGGCAGTTACACCCTATATATTCTTGCACCCAAGCATAGTCTTCTTTGTTAATTTGCTCGTCGTGATTAACATCACCACGGCAAACATAGCCATTTGGTAAATCCGCTGGTGCATTTGGATCTGTTAAGAAACATTCCGCTGGATCATGTGATGGTAGATTCGCATTAGTGCCAGCAATAGGATTGCGCACACGTGAATCAGTATTGCTGCGCACAATCTTGGCGTCGGTCATATCAATCACACCGTTGCCATCTACATCAGGATCGATGAACACAATCTGGGAGGGATCGCGTCCAATGTGTGCAATCACAAGTGCGAAGTCCACCTCATCAACGGACTGATCATGATTAACATCCGGAGACAAGACTCGAACCCGAGCGAGCGGATCACCAACTGGCGCCCCTTCCGAACCAAGTATGCCAATTCCAGACAGAGACGCTTCACCCCACGTCAGTCCGTGGTTGTATAGATTATCCGCCATATACGGAAGCTTCGCCAAATTGACGCCACCGTTGACATAACCGTAAGTGAATGAACCGCCGGCCCGACTAATCCAGTCTAGAACATCACCGTGGCCAGACGTTCCAGCGCCACGCATCTGCCTTCCGTTGTATGACTCGAGACTGATAAACAACCCTGCATCATGAGCGATGTAATCTTCTACATAAGCCCTGTCAACACATTCAACACCAAGACACTGATTGCCTGACTGCTCCTCACAGCAGAGGACCAATGAGTTTCGGCCTAAGCCAAAGTGAATAAGCTCTGGATAATCAATGTACGCGAGCTCTTCCGTACTTATTCTCGGGCAGTCTTCAATGCTCGATGATGTACACGAACAGTCATTCCACGTCAGCCCACTTAGTTTTGCGCCATGTAGAAACGCAACAGTCTGATCTTGATAAACGTACCAGTTACTTTCGTACATCAGTTGGGCTGCATCTGCGCCTACATTCACCATTGCGTCATATGGCCAACCGCACTCCGCGCCGGGACCATCAACGACCGTTGTCACCTGAAGTTTATTCACTTCTAGGTCGAGACTCCGTGTAATAAGCGCTCGGACCATATCGATCTTTGCTTCACCGTTTGGCCCCCAAGTTGCATCGAGTCGACTGGCGAAATAAACAGGTTTACCGCAGGCTCTATTGCGAATTGTTGCGACCGGGATACCACGTGATTTTGCATATGGGTTCTTGTATTGCTCCTTGGTGCCATCAATCGAGAGCTTCATAAGAGCGCCCTCAAGACTGCTCCACACACCATCAGACTGACCATGGAAACTACCTGCTGGCTGAAAATTCTCGCTCACCAACGCTGGAAGGCCGCGGCTTGTCACAAACCCAAGTATCTCAACTGGCGCGGTCTCAATAAATGCCGACAAAGGCTGACGAATGTGATCGAGATAAGCTTGTGGTGTCATGTAGAAGTTTGTCACCGCACCTGGAGGTGGGTTCTTCCAATCATCATCTGACCAATCAGACGTATCTGTATACTCAAGATTGATATCAAACGATCGAACAGCGGGACGCGCTTCCAGATAAGCCTCGTGTGCTGCCGCAGAAAAGCTGTTTTGACTGTTGTATAAAAAGACGACTTGATTCGCCTTAACGGAAGCCTTGGTTTGATTTTGAAACTGTGAGCTCACCTCACTAGGGGAGTCGGCATCGCTATTCTGTTCTATACAGATGGTCGTGTTTAACACAACGAGCCCAGAAATCGCAGCCATCATTGGTCTTGTCTTTTGCATATGTATGATTCCAATATAAGTAAGCCGTGATATTCCTTAGGTTGGAATTCAAGACCATTCTTGTAGCAACCTAAGCAGGAAATCGATAGCAAACACAAAACGCCGCGATTCTGCGCATGTATTGCTCATAACTACATATGACAGTCATGCTTTCATCTTGCACCGAATTTATGTGGTTATTGATCTTTTTTCACGGATACGGGCCATCGCAGCCTTCCCTGGATAAAACACGGCCAAAAAGGCCAGGCAAACGACTGCTGTGTACATCGGAATAGCAAAAAGACCCTGCCAGTCCTTAACACCATCCTCGCTGGTGTAGATCGTCCCAATCTTTCCGGCTACATAACTACCAACCACGATGCCAATACCGACAATGATGAGATTAAAGAGGTTTTGGGCACTTGCTTTTACATCTCTTGTGCATTCTTCATCAACGATCATGAACGCCACAAAGATGAAACAACCGAAGCATAAGCCGTGCAATGCAACGCCAGTAATCAGCGTCACCATGACGGGCACGCCCACAGATACAGATAACCAGTCCACATAAGCAAACAGGAACATCCGTGCCGCATAAGCGACCAGCCCTATTCCTAATAGTGTCTTCCTGGAAAATCGCTTGGCGACAAGTGGGATCAACATCAACACGATCACCTCAGCGATCTGGCCAATGGTCATGAGCCCGCCGCCGCCAACACCAAACACGCCATTGATCGCGTCATTAACCTCGCCTGCTTGTGCCTGGTAGTTGCCCAAGAAGACCGCTGTAAACTGAAAATAGAACTGGTGAATCATGCTTACTGGAATAGCGATCAGGAACAAGATCAAAAGTGGATTCCGCGATGCCTCTTTGATTGCTTCGCCAGTGGCAAAGGACTCCTGTCCACGCTGTGGGGGTGTCCGTGGCAGCGTTAAACAGTAAACACCCATAATGAATCCAAGAATGGCTGCAACGTAAAAGGCGTTATACATACCCTCCGCCTGCGCCTTATGAAGAGCCTCTGATGCCGTTTGTAGCGTGGCTTCAAGGCCTACGCGCGCTGACTCACTTGCATTTTCAACCGCAAGCTTCGCAGCTTTAACTGTTTCAACAAGATCTGCTGGAGAGTAAGCGTGATACAACCACTGGCCAATGCCGATGCCCACAGCAATCCAGCCAATGGTTCCCCATAATCGAACCCAGCCAAACTGGCGGTCACGGTCTGACAGATGATGGAAGCTCAGTGAGTTTGTGAGTGCTAATGTGGGCGAATAGACAATTGAGTAAGCCAATGCAAACCCTAAGAATCCCCAGAATGAAGTGATTTGAACCAGAATCAACATTAAGACAGCGCCGATTAAGTGACTCACGCCAAGAAAGCGTTCTGTGTTGAACCAGCGGTCAGCTATCTGTCCTGCGATGAACGGGCCAAACAAGGCGCCAACACCGCCCGCCATGAACATATAACCGATTTCTGCATCATCAAAGCCTCGAACCTTACTCAAAAAGGTGTATAGCAACGGCAACCAAGCGCCCCAGATGGCGTATTGAAGCAGCATCATGAAAGATAATCTGAGGAAAGTGACGCCACCAAACACTGGCTTATCGCTTCCCGCTTGTGTTGCTATATTTGAACCAGGCTGATCCATGTTCATATGTGATCTCTCTAATAGATTAATCAACAGTCGTGAAACATTGAGATAAGTCGAATGACTATCTCGTTTTCTCGGGCGAGGGAGATGAAATACCCGGCCCACGCAAATGTAATGATCGCATCAGGAAGAGCGATCGGTCAGGTGGGCCGCGGAAGACGAAAAAGTAGGCGGATGATCCCCCCGGATCCCCAATAAGAGCTGTTACGTTGGTCCATCCTTGTTCTTCAGCACTCGCTTGCAATCGGACAATTGACACCAAGGTGCCTTCTGGGTCATCGCGGCGAATTTCAATAGAAGACTTAACACTTGGCTTCAACGAAAAAACAATGTCTTCAATTCCCGCCAGACATAGAGGATCAAGAGACACCCACCCTTTATTTACCGCAACAAATGCAGAGGCATTGCCCTCATTGGAGATGTCAACGCGCTGCAATCCCTCTGAAGTATCCATCAAATTTGGCCGTATCTCATGAGCCCTGAGTGTCAACACACTGTGACCGATCAGGCGATTCTCATCATCAACGCCTTGGTCTGCATATCTTGCTAACAAGAACATGTCCTGACTGGGATTATCTTTTTCATATAACAGGGGTGGAATTTTAAGTTGCCCGCTTGATCCGGTACGACTCACAATGGGTTTTCCATATGGATCACCTGATTGATACAACTCCACAACAACGCGATTAACATCAGGAGATTGTTCTTCAGGATCATCGATCAGAATGTCATACTGAAACCACTGATCCGGTGAAACAACGCCACCATCTTCGGGTTTTATAAAAGTCACTGTCGGGCTTGTATTTCCAACAACAATCCATGAATCCATAGCGCCGATAGAACCCGATTCATCAGAGATGAATAATCGAACCAGAAATTTTCCACGTTGATGAAATGTCCAGAACGTCTGTTTCACCCGAGAATCTATCTCACCATCAGAATTAAAATCCCACGCGTAAGATAGTTCTTGATCACTCTCTCTATTTTTCACCGCTGTAAACTGGACTGTGAGCGGGGGCTGCCCAGAGCTCGGCTTGCTCTCAATGGTTGGCTTCCAGTTTTTTAATGTTTGGACATCACTACCCGCTGACCATTGAATCGCCTCAATGATATGTTTGATAAAAAGCGGATCTGCAAATGACTCGTCTGTGTGACCGCCACCCGTATAAAAAGCTCGTCCTCCGTCATAATCATGGCACCAGACAATAGGATGCGACGCACCCATACCCCCGCCCTCATAACTGCCTTCATCCAATGTTGCCAAAATCTGCACTGATTGATCCGGCACATCACGATAGTCATACCACTCGTCAACACGTTCCCATGTGGTGGGCAGATGAGCCATGGCTGGATGTGTCTTGTCTTGAACCACCACTTGGCCACGCTGAACTGCTGGGTGACCTGCGAAATAGGCGCCCATCATTTTTCCATACCAAGGCCAGTCATATTCGGTATCAGCTGCTCCATGAATGCCTACCCAACCACCGCCACCTTGAATAAATCGTTGCATTGCTTCCTGCTGCGTCTTGTCAAGCACATCACCGGTTGTATTAAGAAAAACGATGACATCCATATCCACTAGCGTCTTGTCCGTAAAAACTTCAGCATCCTCGGTTGCAACGACCTCTATATCATTTTCTTTCGCCGCCAACTTAATCGCTTGAATGCCTGTTGGAATAGAGCTGTGTCGAAAACCAGCGGTCTTAGAAAAGAGTAATACTCTTAGTGGTTGCAATTGCTGCGTCACTTGATCTTGGCCACTTAATATTGATCCAAAAAGTGAGTTATGAGCAAGAAGAACAACAACTGCGATAAGAGGCCATTGATGATGATGATTAACTTTTGTCATGGATTTGTTGCCTTGGCAATCAATCGCTTCGGTCTGATGATTCTTGGCTAGACGACTGTGTGGTAGCACTTTCGGTTGAGGTGAGGTCTCGTATTTGGAGATCTTTCCAAATGATCTCATTCCCAGCATGTTGAGATTGAAGAGCAATGTGCCCCTCATCGAAAAGAGCTAAGTTCATATCGATCATTGGCAGACCATTGATCCAGGTTTGAACATGATCGCCTTCTACTCGAATTCGATAGTCGAACCAAGAGTTATCTTCAGTGAGCTTTACTTTTGGAAAGGCTTGATTCGTAATGGCGCCAGTAAACTCTTTTGCATCCTGATTATCAACCTCAGCTTCATATCCCACTGGCTCTTCATATTCCACTGGCCAATCGTCATTGTTCGAAAGCTTCGGCATCGTTCGAAAGTAGAGCCCCCCATTACCATTCTTGTTCACTTTTACATGAGCTCTGATTTCGAAATCGCCAAACTTTTTCTTTGTAAACAAATGGCCCGGACCATCTCGCCCAACCAGGTTGCCGTTTTCCACAACCCAACTCGCATTCCCATCCTCAAACCAATTTGACAAATCATTGGTGACCAACGGCCTGAAACCACCGGGATCGGGGTCGGGTGATAAGTCTTTGATACGGATATTGCGATAGCGAATCGGATCTCCGTGATCTTGCAACGCAATGTAGCCAGTCTTAAGTCGATGCTGCAATGCCATTGCTTGGCCTGTTCCGCGCCCATCGAGTTTTTCGTTCTTGTGAATATGTTTTCCATTAAGCCAAACATTAATCATATCTCCAGACAACACCATCCGGTACGTATTCCAGCTGTTTGGTTGGTTGAGCGCCATCTCATTTGGTGCAATGGCATCGTAGATGGCGCCACATGCACCAGGATATGGATCTTCACCAAAGGTGTCGTAGACCTGAACCTCCATACCACTGAAGGCCGGATTTTCGTTACTCGACGCACGCAGTGCCACACCCGAGTTGCCTTTGGGTGGAAGAAAGAAATCAAGTCGAAGATCGAAATCGCGATATTGCTTCTCGGTCCGGAGCCAGCCACCGCCCGCCGGTTTAACCAGTAGCTCACCATTCTCTACTGCCCATGCATTGACATTACCGGTCGGCGTCCATCCTGTCAGTGACACGCCATCAAACAGTGGCTCAAAACCTTTTTCTTGTTCATCGACTTGCAACACGTTTCCATGACTACCAAGAATGGATAGCGTTATAAAAAGTATTTCAAACATGCCCTGAACTCCAGCGAACCAGTACTACTGTTATATAAATTGAAATTTAGCCACACGCATACATTGAGCGGTGGCAACCTATTCACAAATGATCAATCACTGATCTAAACAAACCCAGTGCGGCTTGCCTTGACTACTTTCTACAACAGCATTAATAAACTGAACCCCAACAAGTCCATCATTCACATCTGGATAATCGGGATTCTCATGATTTGGTTTGTTGTCTCGTATGGCCCTCGCTGCTGAGCGATAGATGTTTGCAAATGCTTCGATATAAGCCTCAGGGTGGCCCATGGGAATACGCGTCGCATCTAGACTCTCTGATGACAACATTGCATCGCCACGGTAATAGACTTGTTCTGGACCATCGCTCGTCCAAGTGCGCAGTTGGTTTGGGTCTTCTTGATGCCATTCAACACCGCCCTTTTCACCCCATACACGTAAACGAAGATTATTTTGTTGCCCCACACAAATTTGCGATGCACTGAGTATTCCCCGTGCGCCGGATGTGTATCGGATCAACACACTTGCATCATCATCAAGATCACGGCCTGGCACAAAATGTGTCAAGTCCGCACAGAGCTCTTCCATTTTGAGTTCTGTGACATAGCGAGCAAGATGCTCAGCGTGTGAACCAATGTCACCAATTGCACCTCCAGCGCCTGCTTTGCTGGGATCAGTGCGCCATCCAGCTTGTTTTTGTCCTGTTTCTTCAAGACGTGTTGCAAGCCATCCCTGATGGTATTCAACAATGACTTTGCGTACAGCTCCAATGACCCCACTCCTGATCATGTGGCGAGCCTGCTTTACCATCGGATAACCGGAGTAGTTATAGGTGACGCAGAAGACAGTGCCTTTTTGTTTCACTAGAGAAGCAAGTTCTTTCGCTTCTTGAACCGTATGGACCATGGGCTTATCAAGAATGACATGAAAGCCCGCTTCAACACATGCACGTGCAACTGGATAGTGCATGTAATTAGGTGTCACAATACTGACCACTTCTATCCGCTCATCAGCAGGTCGCTTAAGCTCACCATCCAGCATTTCTTGCCATGATGGATAAGTACGGTCCGGAGCAAGATGAATCGCTTTCCCACTACTGAGTGCTCGCTCTGGCGTTGATGAAAGTGCGCCAGCTACAAGTGTCATTGAATCATCAAGGCGAGCTGCAGAACGATGGACTGCTCCAATAAAAGCATCTTGCCCACCGCCAACCATTCCCATTCTTAAAGGGATGCCTTCGTTACTCACTGCGTCGTCGCCTCTTTTTGGAATGCCCCATCAAACGCTGCTCGGGATGCGGAAAAATCTAGATTCCGTACGTACTCGCATGATTCAATTGCACCATGCTCTCGATTCATCTCCGCATCTTCCCATTCAACCGATAGTGGGCCTTCATATCTCGTTCTATTGAGTGCTCTGATGATCTCTTCAAAGTCAACGTGGCCACGGCCAACTGATCGGAAGTTCCAACCGCGACGATGATCACCAAACTCTAAGTGTGAGCCCAAGATTCCCGCACGACCATCTTGTGTCACCGCGACGTCTTTCATATGAACGTGGTAGATGCGATCTCCAAACATATCGATGAATATTGCGGGATCAACACCTTGCCATAAAAGATGGCTTGGATCAAAGTTGAATCCAAAGGCTGGATGACGATCAATAGCTTCCAGGGCGGCAAGTGTTGAATGAATGTCGTAGGCGATTTCCGCTGGATGTACTTCTAAAGCAAACTTGACATCACACGATTGAAAGGTGTTAAGGATTGGAGTCCAACGCTCAGCAAAGTCATCGTAACCTTCATCAACCATGCTCTGTGGTGTCGGCGGGAAAAAGTAAAAATTGGGCCAGATGGAAGATCCGGTGAAACCATTGACAACCTTGAGACCCATATTCGCCGCCGCGTGAGCTGTGCGCATCATTTCCTCGGCTGCTCTTTGTCGAACGCCTTCGGGCTCTCCATCTCCCCAGACATGTGGAGGTAGTACAGATTCATGGCGGGCATCAATATGATCGCACACCGCTTGCCCTACTAAATGAGTTGATATTGCCCAACACTTGAGGCCATGTTGATCGAGAATCTCATGGCGCTCTTTCGCATACCCAATATCTTCACTAGCGCGAACAACATCAACGTGATCGCCCCAACAAGCAAGCTCTAGTCCGTCATAACCAAAACTAGCCGCTTTTTCCGCCATGACGGTAAGTGGTAGGTCTGCCCATTGCCCAGTAAAAAGTGTGACAGGTCGTGCCATCGGGTCTCCCTTTAATATGACAGGTTGATGATCCCAATTCTAACCGATGAAGGCAGCCCTATAAACTCTTGCCAGGCCATCGTCTTTGGGGGCAGTAATGGTCTTTATAGAATCAACACCGCTGGTTTTCATTGCAATGGCCTATTGATCGGTTCTTGCTTATCAACATTGCGAGGACAAGCCTTGCCACCATTCAACATCACCCGTATCCTCATTCGTTGAGAAAACCATGCCCTTTTTAAGGTAAAACAACATGCCACACCTCATTTTGGTTGCTTTCATGTCTTTGGTCATCACGCAGCCAGGCGGCGACTCACGGCCACGTGACCCATGGGTAATTCGTGGGGTACTCGATCAACAGGCCCGCATGGTCACCGTTGCGCTTGATGAAGATTTGTGGGTTGCCTACGACACCAAGACTTGCGTGCTCTATAGAGCATGGACTGGAGATGTTGATTTTACCGGCGCCGTTTATGACACCTTGCATGGTCCACAGCCAACGATACGTGGCACTATTTGGCTTGAACAAACGGACGCAAAATACGACTGGTCATTGGTTTGGCATGAACTCAGCGGCAATGCCTCCCTGATGCGACTTGCTCCAAAGTGGAAGGGTTATCGTTTTAAGGAGGATGGTAGCGTTCAGTTTGTTTATGACATGGTTAATCATCGCGGAAACGTGATGCGTGTGACAGAGAGTCCAGAAGTCTCACGCATTGGAGGCCCTGATGGCGAGCTCGCTTTGACGCGCACATTCCAAGTCGAGAATTTACATGCTGGCTCAAAACTGTCCATTGCGATTCCCACAAAATCACCACTCGGGCCGCTGGAGTTTCAATCAAATGGCCGCCTGATAGGCATGAAAAATCATCGAATACTGCAGGTTGATAACGGGGACCCTGTTGAGGTCACCACGTTCATTAAGCCGCCTCAGGTAGAAAAGGCCCCACCACAAACCCAAGAAGAAGATGAAGTCCCTTTCTTCCTTGCACCCTAACTCTCAATGAATAATGGTGAAATGTGAAAATGACAAAACAACTGCCACTCGTACTCTTGGCCATTGTTCTTTTTTCAAGCGGCGTGCATGGACAACAACCATCTGAACATACGCAGCCAGGCCTTTCAATCCGTGTTTATGAAATTGGCCACCAGATGGATAAATTGCGAGCTCTTGTCCCAGGCCAAACGCCGAATGTCTCTCGTATTGTTGATTCGCTTGACTACCGTGGCGAAGATGGGCCGTTTGAAGGCTATGAAGATCACTTTCTCATCATTGCAGATGGTTTCTTGATCATTGATAAGCCAGGTCAATATGGATTTGAACTTGCCAGTGATGATGGAGCAGCACTTTTTCTCAATGGGCGCAAGATCATTGACAATGATTTTGAACATGCAACCGAAGTGAAACGGGTTGATGTTGAACTTGAGAAGGGTATGCATGAGATTTTGGTTCGGTACTTTCAAAGTACTGGAGGCAAAGATCTGTGGCTCAGTTGGAGGCCACCAGGTGAAACTGATTTTGAGGTTATTCCTTCGACTGCACTACGTGCGCCGGCTGGGGAAGTGCGCGTCACATCGCCCGGCAGAAAACGGCTTATAGAATCACTGGGTAGAGGCCGCCCGGGTGACCTGCAGCCACTTACAGGCGTGCACCCAAGCTATGACATTGTTTCTGTTCGCCCCAAGAACCTCACGCCAAAAGTTGGGGGTATTGACTGGCTATCTGATGGGCGAATGGTGATATGCACCTGGGATCCAGATGGGGCTGTTTACTTACTTGATGGTGTGACCGCGGATAATTCTCAAGACATCTCCTTTAAAAAAATCGCTTCAGGGCTGGCTGAACCGCTTGGCTTATCTGTGGTCGATGACCGTATCTTTGTGTTGCAAAAACAAGAGCTCACAGAGCTGAGTGATACAAACGGTGATGACATCATCGACGACTATTGGACAACATGTAGCGGCTGGCCAGTCTCCGCTAACTTCCATGAGTTTGCCTTTGGTCTCGTTCCAGATGGACGCGACTTCATTGCAACACTCGCTATTGCAATTGATCCCGGTGGGCGCAGCACCCAACCTCAGGCACCAGACCGCGGAACAGCTGTCCGGCTTCAGCGTAATGGAAACTACAAGGTTGTTGCCGAAGGACTGCGTACGCCCAATGGGCTTGGCCGTGGCTCTGGGCAGAACATTTATATCGCAGACAACCAAGGTGACTGGGTACCTGTGTCTAAGATTGTCAAACTAGAAGATGGCGCCTTTTATGGTTCACAGGCTGTACTTGGTGACGCTGCTGCTCACCGTGAAGTGTCGCCGCCGGTTGTTTGGTTACCTCAGGGCGAGATTGGCAACTCGCCAACCGAAATAATCTTGATACCGAATGGTCCGTACGCAGGACAAATGGCGCATGGTGATGTCACCCATGGTGGTCTTAAGCGTGTTTTTGTAGAACAGATTGGTGATGTTGAACAAGGTGCTGTGTTTCGATTTACACAAGGCCTTGAGGGCGGCTCAAACCGCGTGAGTGTTGGCCCCGATGGCGGCATCTATGTGGGCGGCATTGGCTCAACCGGTAACTGGGGGCAAGAAGGTAAGAAGTGGTATGGCCTCGACCGTTTGCGATCAAATGACACCATCGCTTTTGAGATGTTAGCGGTTCGGGCGATGTCTAATGGATTGGAGCTTGAGTTCACGGAACCGATTGCAGAATTCGTCGGTGACTCACCACAACACTATGTTGCAACACAGTATCGGTATGAGCCAACTGAAGAATACGGTGGGCCAAAGATTGACGAACGCCTTTTACCTATCAAGTCTGCCAATGTTTCAGAGGATCGACGCAAAGTATTCATCGAGCTTGATGAGATGGAAGCTGGCTCGGTCATCCACATGCGATTGGTTGGGCCTTGGAAAAGCAATGGTGACAAAGAACCTTGGACAACTGAAGCTTGGTACACAATGAATAAGATTCCAGAAGACCGCAGTGGGCATGTACAGGCAAACAACACTGGTGACACGATGAATCAACTTACTGAACGTGAGCAGGCTGAGGGTTGGAAACTTCTTTTTGATGGACACACCACAAAAGGATGGCGCGGCTACCAGAGTCAAGAAATGCCTGGTGGTTGGACCGTTGAGGATGGCACCTTGGTGCTGACTGGTTCGGGTGGTGATATTGTTACAGAAGAGGTTTTTGGAAACTTTGAGCTCAGTGTTGATTGGATGGTCGAACCTGGTGGCAACAGCGGTATCTTCTACCGAGGGAAGGAAACCGAGCCAGCGATTTACTTCACTGCACCGGAAATGCAAGTACTCGATAACCAACGTCATACCGATGGAGAGAATCCTCTAACATCAGCTGGATCTGCATATGGACTATATGCGCCTCAATGGGATCACTCTTATCCTGCAGGTGCATGGAACCGAGCTCGAATTGTTGTGCAAGGTGGCAATGTTGAACATTGGCTCAATGGCGAAAAGCTACTCGCATTTGATATGAAGTCAGAGGAGTTTGCGAACCTTAAAGCCAACAGTAAATTCAAAGACTGGAGCAACTTTGCAGTGGCTGATGAAGGGCACATTGCCCTGCAAGATCACGGTGATCGTGTGGCGTATCGCAATATTAAGCTTCGGCCTCTGCCAGCAAAATAAGTTCCGCTCTCTCTCACAGAACCACCGCTCTCACTGTTCAAGCTGAGGTATGACCAGATAAAAAAACGGCCCCCTTGTGGTGACCGTTTCCACCCCTACTCTTCTCCCTCTCTCCCAAAAAAGGAGACGGCGTTGCAGGCAAAAAGGCTGTTGCCAGAGCCCGTAAGCTTAGGCATCGGACGCCAATTTTCACCTGAACTTCCTTGATACTACTAACTTATGAATTCTAAACAAGCTCAAAATAATGTTGTATTCAAAGGGGCCTCGGTAATGGGCTGTGAAGTGAACTACTGGCATTAATCGCCATAATCAGGCACACTAGGACCCATGATCATGAGACCTCAGCATAAAAAATATAGCTCAGTGGCGATTTTTGCAGGCTTGGCCATCTGGTCCACAACAGGGTTTCTAACCAGCTGTGGCCCACCATCACCTGAGCTCGCGGCAGAAGCTTCTGTCGATGACGGGCCATGGGGACCCGATTCACAAGACAATGTTGATTTTGTCGACCCTGCGAGTGTTGAGTCGACTTGGGGAACGGAAGTAGCTGGAGACTAGCCTGAAGGTCTGTTTTGGTTGATAAATGTATTTGCAAAGACCCTCAAGCGCCGACGAAACTGGAGTTGATCCGGTTCCAGAAGTAGAGCCTCGGACTACAAGAATGCCTTAGCCAGGAGAACAGATATGTATGGAATCGTTGGCCTGATCTTATGGATCATCATCTTCATTATTCTCATAAACTTTTTAGAGATTGGCTTCTATGGATACGGTGGTTTTGCACTGGTCGCCATCATCCTGCTGCTTATCATCCTCTTGGCTTGGGGCGATGACTAAATCAGCCTTTCGGCCGCGTGGCCTCATTTTTATCTAGAATAAAACCCTGGTGACCCTTACCAGGACCATTGTCATGTGACTTGGCAGAACTGATCCTCGTGATCATTGCCGTGACATGTGTTGATGCCTATTCTGTTCTGAAACCGGCCGAGTACCCAAGTGGACTAAGGGGACGGATTGCAAATCCGTTATCCGTGGGTTCGAATCCCACCTCGGCCTTTTTACCGCACCCACCTTCTGAGGCAAACCCCCTATGCCTTTAATGAAACGCCAACTTGCTCTACTGACTGTCGCAACAGTGAGCATTTGTAGTGGCATGGCCGTGAGTGTTTATCAAACTGAAACAGATGCCGACTCACCCTCACGTCGAACACTCCTTCCAGAAGGATCTGAGCTACTCCGTGTTGTTGGCACAATGGTAAACAAAGGCCCTGGCACCCCCTTGGAATTTTTGGTGCCCAGCGAAAATCCAGAGCACCCAGATTTTCGTTTTACGCTTTTGCCCAGTCGTACGCTCCAGGAGATGGAAGCTGTTACCAAAGAGCATCCAGATGAACTTATTCAATTTGTGATGTCTGGTGATCTCTACGCCTATCGGAATAAAAACTACTTACATCCAAGGCACGCCGCTTATCGCCTTGAAGATTCAACCGCCAAAACAACGACGCCAAAAAATACAGAAGGCGCCCCCGAAGAACCTATTGACCAAACTTTGAGCAATAGAGAATCCCCACCAGATGGACAAGACTCCATTGATGATCTCTTAGCTAAGTTTGAGCAGCGCACCGGAACACTCACCCGCAGTCTGAATCGAGATCAGACAGAAGAAACCACAGAGGCTGCGATTCCCGAAGGGAGCCTCATGCACATGCGTCGAGGCCGGTTAACGCGCGACGATGATGGTGCTTGGATGTTTCTTTTTGATGCCGATGCAGAGGGCTTAGCCGATCCGCCAGTGACCCTCTTGCCCACGCAAACACTTCAAGAATTGGAAGGTAGTATCGAGCAAACCGGCACTGCCTCGCCGCTCCTATTGAGCGGCGAGATCCTGCTCTATCGCAATCAGCGTTTTTTGATCCCGACGCTCTTTCGGGAACCGAAACAGCGCACATTTCTTGTTCCTTGATCGCGCCAGGTGACGTATCACTCAGCTTCGATAGCGGTGACCGACTCAATATGTATTGGTTCCATTGGTCGATCTTGATGATCTGTATCTACTGCACCGATCACACGAACGACTTCGATTCCATCAACAACTTGTCCAAATGCCGTATAGCTACCATCAAGATGCTGGCAATGCTCCCGCCCCAGACAAACAAAGAACTGACTTCCCGCAGAGTTCGGATCACTTGATCGTGCCATTGAGAGTGTGCCCTCAACATGCTCTCGATCATTGAACTCAGCATCAATTGTCCAACCAGGCCCACCAGTGCCCGTTCCACTAGGACAGCCTCCTTGGATCATGAAGTTGGAAATAATACGGTGGAATATCAGATCGTTATAAAAACCGTCATTGGTAAGTTTTAAAAAGTTGTCAACATGACCGGGGGCAACGTCATTCCAAAGTTCAATTGTAATGTCACCCTTATCAGTTTTGATTAACGCTTGCGGATACGCTGTCATCGTTTTCTCTCTTTCAGTTCAGTTTATTCTTCTGGGATTGGTTTTGAAATTGGCTTGCGAATGATGCCTGGTTCACGGGCTGGCGAATCAATAAGGACTGCATCCAAAATCATTGGTGGTGTCTCAGGACGACCCGTTGCCGGATCTTCAAGGTTCGTCTTGCTGATTGACACAATGACATTGCCACCCTGGACTGCCTCGCCAAATGAAGCATATTGGCCATCAAGTCGAGCGGTTCCTTCACGAGATAGGCAGATAAAGATTTGGCTTCCCGCAGAATCAGGTTCATCTGCTCTTGCCATTGAGATCACCCCAAAATCATGGGGTAAGGTGCTCGGTTCAATTGGTAGCCAGTAGCCCGGACCACCCTCCCCGGTTCCGGTAGGATCGCCAGCTTGGATAACGAACCCGTGACCATCGCGCGTCAGTGGAACAATGCGATGGAATGGAATCAAGCGGTAGAACCCTCCATCGACAAGTTGGCGAAAATTCCAACTCGTGTTGGGCGCTGCATCGGGACGCAGTTGCAGAACAATCTCTCCCTCGCTTGTATTGAGTTTGACATCCCGCTCTGGATATATTCTCAATCCACTGATCATTGCTCCGGTCGATGTCGTGCCCTTCTCTGAATCAGCTTGGCCACCAACAGGGTCATTGTTCTCTTCGGTTTCTGACGAACCAGAATCAGTAGCGGCTTCGTCTTTCCATTGGTCAATCCGCTGATAGGACGTTTCACCATCTGGCCGAAGCTGCTTGGTGACCTGTGGAACCATGCGCGATCGCAATGGCTCCAGAACGAGAGGTGATCCAGAGGCTTGTCCGTTAATGATCAGCTGTAGATAGGCCGCTCGTTCAAGAGCCCAAACCTCGGGCATCTCCTTTGAGATATCCATACGATCCGACTGAATCGGCATTGGCCCAGAGATAAGCGATCCATCCCCATTAAGAAGGACAAGTTCACTTCCGGTCGGTGCAGTCATCTGCACGATGACAGGCCGATCTAAGCCGTTGTAAAGGCGTTCAGCAACCAGTGGCTGAGCAAGGGTGCTCAAGTATGTAAAAACCAGTGCAATTGAAATAGACATTTGGAGGACCTTTTGTCAGATACGGAAGATCCGTATCCTAGTCCCAATAACGCATCCGGCCACCCGCCGAGCCCGCATTCTTGCGACTGCGGATGATGTGGGCCCCTGGCGGGCGTCCCCGCCATCCATAGGTCAGCGGCAGGCCGAGGCAAACGGTGCTTGGCGATATGATGCTGGCTATGACTGCTGTAAAAACCACACAATTGATGGTTGGCATGGAAATCCATGTTGAGTTGGCAACCCGAACCAAAATGTTCTCGAGATCGGCCAATCTGGCACACCCCGATTATTACGGAGCTGATCCCAACACGCTCCTTGACCCAGTCGTCGCGGGGCTGCCTGGCGCCTTACCCGTCATGAACCGAAGAGCTGTTGAGATGTCCATGATGGTCGGCAAGGCACTTGATTGTGAGATCTCCACAATCAGCAAATGGGATCGAAAAAACTACTTCTATCCTGATCTACCCAAGGGATATCAGATCAGTCAATTCGATCAGCCACTGTGTCTCAATGGCCACCTGGAAATGACTCGCTCCGACGGAAGCTTGAAACGTGTTGGAATCATTCGTGCTCACCTTGAAGAAGACACCGGCAAACTAGGGCACGAAACACCTGATGGTGTAAAACACGATGGTTCCCTCGTTGATCTCAATAGAGCAGGGACACCACTACTAGAAATTGTTACGGAACCAGATCTCACCTCTGCTGATGATGCTGTGTTGTTCGCTCAGGAGCTACGAAACATCTGTTGTTTTCTGGGAGTCACTGGTGGAATAATGCAGCGTGGACACATGCGATTTGAGCCAAACATTAATGTCATTATTACAACGGATGATGGTATTGAGCATGCCACTCCAATTGTTGAAATAAAAAATCTCAACTCTTTTCGAGCTGTACGAGCAGCTATTGAATTTGAGGAAACGCGTCAGATAAAACAATGGCAAAAAGATGGTGTTGAGATGGGCCCGGGCCAAAAAACAACGCGTGGATGGGATGATGATCAACTCGTGACTGTCCTTCAACGAGAAAAGGAAGATGCTCACGACTATCGCTACTTTCCTGAGCCAGATCTCGTCCCTGTGCACGTTAATAACGAATGGATTGATCAGGTGGCGAGTGAACTTCCAGAACTTCCTATTCAACGCAGGCTCCGCTATCAGGATAGTTATGGACTTCCCAAGAAAGATGCCGCAGCACTGACAGGCGATTATGAGCTGTGTTGCTATTTTGAGACCTGTACAGAAGTCACACTTGAGCAGGTTGGTTCTTTGAAAGAGGCTGAAGCGGCTCAAACTGTTGCGAAGTGGCTTCTTAACGCTGGCGCTAAACGAGCGAATGAGACTGGGCAGCAGATCCATGAACTCGGCATCACTTCAAAACAGATGAGCCAGATCATTGCGCTTCGTCAGCAGGATGACATTGGCTCAAGTGCTGCGAACGCTTTATTCATACTGCTCTGTGAAAAAGACGAAGACGCCCAGACGATTGCAGAACAAAATGGTCTGCTTCAAGTCAAAGATGATTCCCAGCTTGAATCTTGGATCGATACCGCCATTCAGCAGCAGCCGCAGGCAGCAGCAGACTTTAGTGAAGGAAAAGATGCTGCTATGGGCCGCTTGGTTGGGGCCATTATGAAAGAGAGCAAGGGCCAAGCTGATGCCAAGGTTGTCTCTGCAAAACTACGTGAGCGACTACGTTCCTAGTCAACGACAAAGAAATTAGCTTGAAGGTTGAGATGGAAGCGATTCATTCGCGTCGACGCGCGTGCGTACGTTATCTAAGACATTCATAAAGTTGATGTATGCATCGTATGGGCTGTCATAAGGACTAAAATATTTGTGTACATCTCCATCTGACCAATACTTTGTGCACATGTAGTAAAGGTGGTCGGATGTTGTTAGCTTTCGCCAGTCTTCCAAGATATGTGTGTCACCGGATTTATGCCTTGCCTTCACCAAGCCTTCGAGCTTAAATAACTCTGTGGCGGCGTTCTGTTGCATTTCATTACCTAACCATGCAGACAAGTCTCGCTCCGTATCTGCCCAAGATGTCACTTCTGGAACATCATAGGTGCCAATTGGTTCAGCACGTTTTAACGCTTCGCTGGTGGTGGCAAAATCATTCTTGCCTGGATTGAAATCAAAAACTTTTTCTGGCAAAGAGTCGAGGAAGTCAAAAATGCCTGAGTCTTCCCATTGGTGCTCACCGAATGTCTCGTAGTCCATAAAGAGATTACAGAGATAACCGTCACCATTAATTTGGTTAACCCATTCTGCAAAGCGCTCAGCCTTAAGTGGCCATTCAGACCACTCTTTATTTGAGAATCGGAATGCGATGTCATCACTAAGTTGGTAGTTTTTCAAGAGCACTTTAAGTGGAGCCGCCGCCGGATCATTTCCCCACTTAGGCGGCACATAAATATAGTTCGGTGATCGATAGCCCAAATATCTTTCAACACCTTCACACAACATCGCATCATAAGTGCCTAGCTCTGCAACGGTCTCAGCGAGCGCATTCGAATAGGTCAGCTCAGTATTCCGAAAAACTTTGGGCTGAACACCAAACAACTTCATCAATTGCGCTTCGTGCAAATGCACTTGCTCGTAGAACTCCTCTTTCGAATACAAGAAGGCGAGCGAGTGATGTGATGTTTCTCCAATGATTTCGCAAGCACCTGTCGCAACCAACTCTTGCATCATCTCAATGAGATCTGGGCACCACATCTGCCATTGTTCCAACACGACTCCAGATAACGAAAAGGACACCCGAAAACGGCCTTCATGGCGTTTCACCAAATCAATTAGCTTGGCAGTTGTCGGCCGATAGCACTTATTCGCAACCTTCTCACAAATAGCCTGATTTGCATCATTGTCGAAGTAGAACGGGTCATGGCTAAACACTGAATAGTGCCGTAAGCGATAGGGTTGATGAACTTGGAAGTAGAAGCAGATGGAGGCCATGGGTTTGCTCCGAGGTGATTATGTGGCAATTGAGCCATTCTACAGGGGATTACGTGTCATGTTCTCCACATCAGCGGCGTCTGAGTGCCAACCTTCCCGGATGACCTGTATCATCCCGACCATGACACAGACTCCGCTTGCCTCTCGTATTGCCGAAGTTGCGCTACTTCACGGTGATTTCACTCTCCGTAGTGGCCGGAAAAGCTCGTACTATCTGGATAAGTACCTTTTCTCAACACAACCAGACATCCTCTCCAAACTTGGGCCGATGTTTGCCCAGCATATTCCACCATCAGCAACGTTGCTGGCTGGATCAGAGTTAGGAGGCATTCCACTGGTCACTGCTGCCTCACTGGCATCGGGATTACCCAGCCTCTTTATACGCAACCAGAAAAAAACATATGGCACTGCGAAACAGATGGAGGGGCGTGTTTGTGATTCTGATCGAGTTGTGATTGTTGAAGATGTTGTGACATCCGGGGGTCAGGTACTGGAAGCAGCAGAAGTAATCGCTGCCACTGGCGCTGAGATTGTCCTCATTCTTGCGACCATCGATCGAATGGAGGGAGGACGTGAAAACATCGAGCAAGCTGGATATAAGTTCGATACGTTATTCACAACGAAAGATCTTGGTGTAAGCCAAAATCAATAATGAAGCTATCGATCTATTGAGTAGCTAGTTTTTTCGATCATTAATAATGCTACGCATTGCCTTCGCAGCGATCGAAACAGTGTTGTCATCTGATTTCACAAGATCAATCAGTGCTTCATTTTGCTCTGTAGTAACAGAATTGAGATTGTTGTACACATTCAAGAGAATTCCAAGTTGGACCATTGGTTCTTTTGAAAGCACAGATTCACTAACAAGTGGGCGGCTTATCTGACCCTCATTTAAAATAGATAACAGCCATCCCCGTGCGACCGGAGACTGCCTTCTAAAAGACTCTAAAACTACTGTGGTTGCATGTTCGAGTGTCTCATCGGCAATATTCTTAAGTCGACCATCCGCTTTGTCTGACTCCGCATTGAGCAACTGAGAAAGGATCGCCAGCATTACGGGGGCCTGCGAATCATCCGAGCTCTTGAGCTTTTTGATGACTTCATCAAACCAGGCTTCCGTTGGCAATATTCCATCGATGCGTAAGGGTTGACTCGTTGCAACGCTGCCAAGCACACCGGGCCAATAGGTCAGCTGAACGCCATTACTGGTATTTGCCTCACTGACAAAGAAATTCGTGAAACCCCTCGCGCTTATAGAAACACCCTCTGACATCATTTGATTTATTATTTGGCCAATTTTGGTCATATTCAAATTCAACTTCAACACAAGTTTTTCTTGCGGCTCTAGCCGAAGCCGTCGCCCGACGTCTAGGATGAGTGGTGCCAGTTGATCGAAGTTTCTATAGGTGCTTCTCACCGTCATATCTAAAAGTAAATCTGGTTGCAGTGGCTCTAGATCACCAATCGCAATTGGAAAGTCTGCCTTGTTTATAATCTCGACTAAGAACACTGGCGACTCGAATGGTTGAATTGGCGATTTCTCTGGCCGCACTCGGAATGTCATGAGCTGTGTTGGATCACTTGTGGCATAGTCAATAATTTTAGGTAAAGCTTGAGCCAGTGCATTGAGGCGGTTTGCGGTCTCGTTGATCGGTGTGCGTTGCCCAAGAATATTCCAGAGTTCTGAAGCAGCCATCAAACCCAAGATTGATCCTGCTCGCTCACGCGCAACTGCAAGAAAACCCTGAGCTGCCTTCTGTGTGTTTCCTTGTTCTTTGTCGATGACCGCTATGCCATAAGTAGCAAATGAATCACCTTCGGCAATCTTACTTAATAATTCCCTCGCCTTTGCTTGATCGCCACTTCGTAATGCCAGCCATCCAGCGAATCGATCGCTAGCCTGAGCATTAAGTTGCCCGGCATCCATGACGCGCTTAATGAGCGCACTTGCCTGACTAAGATCACTATCCGTCAACAAGAGAAGCCAAGCCCATTCCAGCTCTAATTGAGAAACAACAGCGATGAATGTGTTTTCATTAACACCCACCCCATCTTTCGATGCAGCCTCTTTAACCTCTTCGATTCTCTTTTTAGAGGTATAACCGAGAGCAATTGCTGCGTCCTTTTTTGACTGCTTGCTCCCCATCTGCGAGGCAACCGCGAGACGAATGCCACACAGCGCTGGAGACAGATCCGAAATTTCTTGGTCCTGCCCGACGAGTGCATTGCGTTTCTTGCCCTGGTCAATTCTGTCGATCCAATTCAGGACTTCGTCCGGACTCTTGCCTCCCCATGTCGCTAATACGAACTCCGTAAAAAAATCGTCTTGGAATATCGCTCCCTGATTCCGCAGAGATATCGCATTTCTTTCAATGATTTCATATATTCGGGATGCGCCTAGATAGGCACCTTTCTCGAGCAATAAACGGCCTACTTGTACCTGGGCCTGAAGATCTGCTGGATCTGCTCGCACCATACTCAACAGTAACTCTGCTTCGCCAATTGGATCGTCGGTGTTATCTTGATAAAACGTCGACGCACGAACAAGCGCTTCGCGATACGAAGGATCTGCTGCTATTGATTCCCCAAGCCACTGCGCGTAGGCATCATGATCTCCGACACGTTGGTGAAGGATTGCCAGATCAAGTGCGAGACGAGAGGCGATCGGCGTAGAGAGGCTTCCTCGCGTCGGTTGGCTAAGGAGACTTTGATATGCCTCGATTCGCTCAGTCGCAGTGTTGAGCTTTGACATATAAGTATCGAAGATCATAAGTGACAGGACATCATTGTCTGGTTCTAGGTCATGCAGCTTGGCTAGTGACTCCTGCGATCTCTTTACGTCCTCAGCCAACAACGAAAGTTCTAGGCGTTGTCGCCAGATTTCTTTATCCTCTGGAGATAGTTCAATCGCTACATCAATGAGTGCCTGTGCCGCTTTAATGTCATCAACCACAAGCGCTGGCACCGAAGCCATCTCTGTCGCCAGTACAGTGATTGCATTACCCATTCGCTGCTCAACACTCTGTTGGGCTTGGATGGATGTATTGAGCCCGGTGATGGCAACAATCATCAGAACAAGTGGTAGGTGACGCGATAAACAGCCTGCTAGTTGGATTGGCATTTTTTTCACAAAGTGGTGGCCTCATGGCCTAGAGTTCGGGCTGTTTCAATTGAGAGGTCGCTGGGGACCATGAACACTGTAGGAGAGGCATTCCGTACCGGCAAACGAGGCCCAGATACAGTAACTGGAGCCAAACTGGGCTTGGGATAGCCCGAACCCAGAAGAAAGTGGCTTCTGTTCGATACGATTTGTTTCTAGGGCGATATAATCTCATGCCTTAGACCTGTACCCCCACCCGTGGTCGGTTCCAGCCTAGATGGTATCCGCAACAGATTGCTTGGCCACGTATGGGACAACAAGAGGTCTTTGGTGACGAAGCCACAGATCCCTCTCAATCGGCCTGGGCTTGTACGGAATGGAGTTGTTGACGTTATGCGCTGTGACTGCTTGCTCTTAATTTTCACAATACTCGTGACGAGTGGTTTTGCCGCTCAAGGACATGCGCAACTCCAAGGCATTAACGACCTAACGACAAATGTCACTTTTTCAGATGCAGATCTTGCCAGGATCGAAGCTTATACGAGCCAACTCACCGCGCAATTGGCTGCTTCTGATTCAACGCCAACTCAGCGGATCACCGCACGGGCCGAACTGCTAGAGCCACTTTCATCGATACGACTGACGCCTGCATTCCGATCGAGTTATTCAAAATCAATCCGGCCGAAATTAAGAGCAATGATTGAGAGTGATGATCTTCAGGCAGCCATTATGGCGCTCCAGATCACCGGTGGCCTTGGTGATGAATATTCGCTACGTATCCTCGAAGATCACCTAGATGTACAAGATGAGCCCCGCTTCCAGATTAGGCTGTGGGCTGCTCGGGGCTACAGCACCACGCTCAAAAAAGGCCTTGAGCAGGGCACCATTCCCCCTCGAAAAGCGGTCTCGATGATTCGTGATCTCCAGCGCGCCGCTACCGAAGAAACTGACTGGTTTGTACTCAATCGGGATCTAGACACGCTTGCCCAAATTGCCACTATCTCTAGCCTTATGGGTAATAAAGATATCCGTGACCAGGCGGTTGATTCTCAACTCGCTGTCCTCGATGCGGTTGTTCAACGAATGAAGAAACAATCGCCGGGCCCGAGCTCATTGATGAATGCTGTACCACACTCAATTAGCCGCCTAAGAACCATTTACCTCAGCCCAACATTGGGGATTCAGGACAAAAGAAAACTCGCGGCGCGTATGAGTCCGATCTTGGTGGGCATTATTAGTGTTTCTAGCGATCACTGGGATTCAGCACATGTTGATGATCAAGCAATCAGCTCATATGGCAACACCATTCACATGAGCCAAGAGCTGCTTCGGGTGCTCGATGCTCAGGTGCGGGCTAATGTGAACGGGGCCCCACAGACAGAACTTCACGATGCATGGAATACCGGCGACCGGGCAACCTTCCAGACTGGATATGAAGCCTGGCGAGACATTACGGCCCGACCTCCATATTGATTTCCGAAGTTTTTATTCGAACCAAAAAAAAAGACACCCCGGCAACAAGCCAGGGTGTCTGTTTTTTTGAAACGATCCAGTTGGATCGGCGATGGTAATGTCAGCCGTTTCCGGCGGGGTGAGCCGCGAAGCTCAGAGTTCCCTCCTCACCTCATTGCTCCACTACATGGACCTGCGAAGGCACCGTCACTAAGGGGCCAGCCAATTCAGAAAAAACCCCACAACCCTCAGAAAGAGAATTGTGGGGATGGGGTGGGAGCTGATCACCCCTATATGGCCCATATTTAATCAATAAAGGGAGGTTTCCCAGCATGATCGCTGAATGGACCCTCCCCTCCTATTGACGACCTGCGTTCGGAGTGGAGCGTAGAGGCCATGAAACCACAGGGTTAAAGGGCTTGTTTGGTCGATGCCCTCTATTAGAAACCACCAGATCCTCTTTTTCTCCCTGTTAGACTCCCTACGTGGCCCGCATACTCCTCCCTTTTCTCGTGATCGTCGCTCTGCTCATTGTGAGCATCTGGATTGATGACACCCCCGGCGAGGCCGATCTCGTCTTTGTGAATCGTGGTGATGTCTTTACCCTCGACCCTCAGCGGATGAGTTGGACACAAGACTTTCGCATCGGCTATGCCTTGTATGAGGGTCTTGTGCGATGGAACAACGATGACTTCACAATCATCCCCGCCGCAGCCAGCTCATGGGAAATCAGTGAAGACCAGCGCACCTATACATTTCACCTGAGGGATGACGCAAAGTGGAGTAATGGTGACCCCGTCACGGCACATGATTTCATCTATGCATGGCGGCGGCTCCTCTTGCCAGATACATCTGCCGACTACTCCAATATGCTGTTTGGAATTCAAGGCGCCGCTGACTACTGGCATTGGCGCAATGATCAGCTTGCAGCACTCATTGCAAATCCTTTCGGCGATCAGACTGATGAAGATCGCCGCAAGGCTGCTCAATATCTTGTTGCTCGACTTGAGCCACAACTCGCACAGCAGGTTCAATGGATGGGCAGCCAGCAAGATCGAGCTGCTATTGAAGTAGAGCTTAAAGCACTCAAAGAATCTCTTGCCACGAATCAGACAGATCAACTGACGCGGCAGTTAGCCAGCAGCCCAACCCTTCAAACACTCATGAGCAGACTTGAAGAGCGTGACCTTCGCGAAGCTGAAATTAATTGGATGTGGCAACAAGCCCAGCAGCGCTTTGTTGATACGGTCGGTCTTGAGGCGCCAGATGATCACACGCTCGTCATCAAGCTTGAACAACCAATACCCTACTTTCTCGACTTGATTGCCTTTGGCGTCTGTAACCCCGTACACCGCCCCACAGTAGAGGGCTGGACACTCACACCAGAAGAAACACAACAACTTGCTTCATCAGGTTGGCATCGCATCGAGACGCCAGCATTTGAAGAACGGCGATGGTTTGATATTGACGATGTCACCGGGCGATTACAGCAGAAGCATGACTGGGGTCGACCCGATTTTCACGTTGCCAATGGTCCGTATTGTCTTGATCAGTGGCGCTACAAGCGTGATATGAGGCTTGAGCGTAATCCGTACTACCACACGCCTGAAATGGTTCAAGCTGACACGGTTCAGGCAATGACTATTGAAGACACCAACACCGCGGTGCTTGCCTTTGAATCAGGAACACTTGATTGGCTTAGTGATGTGAATGCTGAGTACCAGGCAGACATGCTTGCCCAGCGACGGGCGTATGAAGAACGCTATGCCGTGGAGATCAAAGATCTCATGGATCGTGGTGTTTCACTTGATGAGGCGCTGGGGCAAATGCCTGATCCGCAAGATGGCGAGCGACGCAACATTCATGTGTTCCCCACTTTTGGCACCGACTTCTGGAGCTTCAACTGCCGCCCAACATTAGTCGATGGCAAGCCGAACCCTTTCGCGAATGCAGCGGTACGTCGCGCTTTTGCACTGGCAGTCGACAAGCAAGCCATCACCTCGAAGGTGACACGCCTCAATGAGCCAATTGTCACAACGCTGATTCCGCCCGGTTCGATTCCTGGATACGACAATCCAACTGGCCTTCCTCATGATCCCCAGCGCGCCCGCGATGAGCTCGCTGCCGCAGGCTGGGAAGATCGCGATGGTGATGGCATCATTGAAAACGAGGCTGGTGAACCATTCCCTGTGGTCGACTTACTTTGGACGACGAACACCGATCGTTATAAGTGGATTGCTCTTGAGTTGCGCGACCAATGGCAAAGGGAATTAGGCGTTTCTATTGAACTTCGTGGCACAGACAACAAGTTCTATCGCAACGATCTCTTTACGGGTAATTTTATGATTGCCCGCGGCCGTTGGTATGGTGACTACGGTGATCCCACCACGTTTCTTGAACTCTGTCGCTCAACCGACGGCAACAATGACCGTAAGTTTGCCAGCCCCGAAATCGACGCCATGCTCGATGCCGCCGCAAAAGAGCGAGACCCCGCCAAACGGATGGCGCTCTTAGCTGCCTGTGAAGAAAAACTCTTCACTGAAGAGGTTCCTATGGTGCCGATTTGTAACCTCGTGCAGGTGTACATGTATGAACCAGGCACACTGAAGGGTCTTTCTCGACATCCACGTCTTGCCCAGTACTTGTGGCGCATGGAGGTCGAGCAATGATTGGCATGATTATTCGTCGGCTTTGTCAACTACCACTCATTTTATTAGTGATCTATACGTTGACCTTCAGCTTGGCGTGGCTTATCCCCGGCAACCCACTTGAAAAACCTGAAGGGCGCCGCCCACCCGAAGAAGTGATGGCGGCCATGAAAGCGCAGTACAAGCTCGACTCTCCATGGGCGTTCTATTGGGACTATCTTGACAAAGCCACTGGCTTCGCTTGGTTAACCGGCGATCGTGAAGGCCCCATATTTGATTTGGGCCCAAGTTTGAAGCACGAAAACTGGACCGTCAATGACATCCTGAGCAACCAGCTTCCAGTTTCGGTTGCTTTGGGTATGTCTGCAATCATCTTGGCATGCATCATTGGCATCGGCGCTGGTGTGATAGGCGGAGTGCGCCCTGGCTCTATTGGTGATCTTGCCTCGTTAACAATAGCGCTCATAGGTATCAGCCTCCCGACCTTTGTGATTGGGACTTTGTTGCTGGTCACCTTTTCGGTTTGGCTTAATGCCTTTCCAATTGGGGGATGGGGCACGTTGTGGCATTTATTTTTGCCGGCACTCACACTTTCGTTGCCATTTGCTGCCTATATCGCACGCCTTACTCGCTTTGGCATGATGGACCAACTCGGAGCCGACTATATTCGCACGGCTCGTGCGAAAGGGCTCAGTGAGATGCGCGTGACACTTAAGCACGCCCTCAAGAATGCCATGCTTCCTGTCATTAGCTACCTCGGGCCAGCAGCAGCAGCGGCAATGACGGGCTCGTTTGTGGTTGAGAAGGTGTTCGCTGTACCTGGTATTGGAACGCACTTTGTTGATGCGGTGCTCAGCAAAGACCTGACCTTAATCATGGGTGTGGTTTTGGTCTACTCGATCTTACTGATTGTCTTCAACCTCATTGTTGATGTGATGTACACCTGGATCGACCCCCGCATCGAAATGGCCTAACCCGATTCGGCAAGTAGCCGCTTACCGAACCGAGTAGGCACGAAGAGTCGATGGTTGATACGCCAAATCAAAAACACAAGGCGCGTCCGTGTGCCTATTTTGGAATATGACCCTAATGCCAACATGAGAAGTGAAGCATGTCGGCGCTCTATGAACTGTTATGCCAGTTGAGCGCAGCAACAGCATTCAAAGTTTATTTTTTTCAAATATTCTTGAGTTCTTATGAAACCAGCCTATGCCGGTTGCGGCATATCCGCTTTACGTGGTTGCCAAGGCTCTGGGCCATAGATCGCATCATCACCAAGCTGCTCGGCAATTTGAATCAATCGGTTGTACTTGGCCACACGATCGCTTCGGCATGGTGCCCCAGTCTTGATTTGGCCTGCATTGGTGGCGACTGCAATATCGGCAATCGTGGAGTCTTCGGTCTCACCGGAACGGTGGCTAATGACTGCGGCATATCCATTGCGCTGGGCCAATGTGACGGTTTCGTTGGTCTCGCTGAGCGTTCCAATCTGATTCACCTTTACGAGAATCGAGTTGGCACAATTTTTCTCGATTGCCTGGCGTAGAAACTTTTGATTGGTTACCAAAAGATCGTCACCAACAAGCTGTACACGATCGCCTAAACGAGCGGTGAGCTTTGCCCATCCATCCCAATCTTCTTCACCAAGCCCATCTTCCAATGAGCGAATTGGGTAACGCGTGCACCAGTCCTCCCACATATCGATCAATTCATCACTAGAAACGACTCGACTGGGATCACTGGAAAAGAAGCAATACCCCTCCTTGCCTAATTTTCTAGCTTCATTGGCCAGCTCACTGGTTGCGGGATCGAGGCAGATCACGATTTCATCGCCAAGAGAGTATCCAGCCCGATCAACCGCACGCTCAATAACGCGTAGCGCATCTTCGTTATCTTTTAGGTTTGGCGCAAACCCACCTTCATCACCAACTGTGGTTGCCAAACCATCATCATGCAACACGCCCTTAAGTGTGTGGTAAATCTCAACACCCGCTCGCAACGCTTCATGAAAATCATCGAAGCCCAATGGTTGAATCATGAACTCCTGGAAGTCCACCGTGTTATCTGCGTGTTTACCGCCGTTTAAGATGTTCATCATCGGCGCAGGTAGCGTTCGCGCCCCGGTGCCACCCAGGTAGCGGTAGAGTGGTTGATCAGTCGCTTCCGCAGCGGCTCTTGCCACCGCCAAAGAAACGGCGAGTATCGCATTGGCCCCAAGATTACCTTTGTTCTCTGTTTCATCGAGTTCAATCATGGAACGGTCAATGCCCTCTTGGTCGCGAGCATCCATTCCTAGAAGTGTGGGTGTGATCTCATCATTCACATTGGCAACCGCTTTGTAGACACTCTTGCCGCCGTACAGCGACTGGTCGCCATCTCGAAGCTCGACCGCTTCATTCTCACCTGTACTGGCCCCAGATGGCACGCCAGCTCGCCCACTGACGCCACAAGCCAAGAACACATCACACTCAATCGTGGGGTTGCCACGTGAATCTAAGATCTGTCGCGCGTGAATATGGTCAATTTCAAAGTCAATGCTCATAGTGAGATCTTCCAGTTCATTACGGGTATACAACTTCTTGCGCCGAGACCCACCATTTGGGTCAGCGTGTCTCATTGTAACCAACTAGAGCCTGGTTACCGATTCAAGTAGCAAAGCCCTCTTTGTCACCACTTAGAGAGATGTTGCCTGCCATTTGGGGGCCTTGCCACCAAGAACCGCCACAACATCCTTGACGACCCAACTCATCTGTTTACTTGCTGTTTCTGTTCTCGATGCCAGGTGTGGAAAGAGTGTTGCATTCGCTGCATTAAGAAGTGGGTTGTCCGCCCCAAAAGGCTCTGACGCATGCACATCGAGTGCGGCGTGAGCGCGTGGGTGGGCGTTTAAAAATGTTGCCAGATCGGCTGTGTCTACCACCATTCCTCGGGAAGTGTTGATGATCAGTACATCATCTTTCAACAACTTCAAACACTGAGCATCCACAAAATGATTGTTGCTCGGTCGTCCATCAATATGGATGGTTACCACATCGCTCGTTGTGAGAAGTTCTTCAAGAGAAAGACACTCGATTCCCTCATGCTCGCTTGGATCAATTGTTTTGAGATCATTAAAACAAACACGCATGCCGATACTTTTAGCAACCTGAGCAACGCCGCGACCAACGCGACCAAATCCGAGTACGCCCAGCGTCATTTCATTGAGTTGCCTGGCCGCGACATGGGTATCACGGAGATGCTTCCACTCTGATGCATTAACCGCATGGCTCAGCTCTGTCATCGGTCGCAGCGTTTTGAGCATCACCAGAAACACATACTCAACGACAGCCTGTGTGTTGGAGTCTGGAGTGTGAACCACGACCACATCTCTTGCGGCGCACGCCTCTAAGTCGATGTTGTCAACGCCGACGCCGGCCCGACCCACCACACGTAGGTTTGGCGCTTGATCTAATAACGCAGCATCAACATTGGTATACGTTCTGATCACTAAACCTTCAGCGCGCGATAGGTGGGTCGCAAACTCGGCATCATCTACACCAGACGCCACCAGCTCGCAATGCTGGCTGAGCCATTGAGCGGCTTCCGTTTCGAGATGCTCGGTTTGAATCACTAAAGGTTTCACGGGCACTATAGTAGCCCCATAGCGCCCTTCTCACGACTGATTTTGGTCTCTACCCACGACGAACCCAACCAACGCGCCTCAGCGTTGCTTCCTGGTACGTCGTACTGGTTGTTGTTTGAGGCTTTTGCTCTGATCGACCTGCTGTGAAAGCGCACTGCGTGGATCGCCAGGAAGGCCGGGGTCACCTTGAGTTGAGCACTCGGTCCCAAAACCAATGAGAAGAATCGTAAAATCTCCGAGGCCAACGACACCGTCCTGATCAAAATCTGATGCACTTGGCCCCTGAGAGCCCCAACTGGTCAGGAGCGCTGTGAAATCTTCAAGATCAACACGACCATCTTGCGTGGAGTCGCCAAGGCAAGTGTCAATGCCGTCGTCCGGATTCCCACCATCATCAATGATGTTGCCTTCACAATTGCCATCATCTACACAGGATTCGATCACGGCGCCTAAAAGGGGACCCACGATATTATTGGGTGTGTTTAGGCACACAGTTGTGTCAATGAACTGTGGCCAACTGTCCCCAGTGCTGAATACACCGCCACCGCCATTCATGAGTGCGCTTTGGTTGTAGCACACCTTTGATTGGTTGAAACGGGGTCTACTGCTGTTGCTGTTGTAAATGCCCCCGCCGTACCCCGCCGCGACATTATTGGTGAAAGTACTATTATTGATAGTAGGACTGGCATCATTGTTTGCCATACCACCACCGTCTAGATTTGCTGTGTTGCTGTTGATAACACAGGCTTTAAATTCCAACAGTGAACCTACGGCTTTGTTATACAAACCACCACCATCATTCGCCTGATTACCTTCGAATGTCGTGCTACCTACAGTCAATCCTGTGCCTGACGCACCAATTTCTTTGCTGTACATACCGCCACCAGCCTGGGCGGCCACATTGTCGGTGACATGCAATAGGAGCAGGCCGGAATATTCATCCCCATTACGATTAACGTCATAAGTACCTGCGTCATTAAAAAGCCCAGCACCAAGACCAGCCTCATTACGGCTGACTTGGGAGTTCATAATATCTAACCCAGATGCCACACTGTAAATCGCGCCACCAATTCGCGCACTGTTGAGATCAAATTGGCAGTTGTAAGCACCTAGTTGGGTGTTGTTCCAATTCGCAATAGCGCCTCCATAGCCGGTCATTCCAGTATTGTCTAAACCCTCAGCAACATTAGCTTTGAACAGGCATGCGTCCAGGACTGGTGTGGCATCGCTGTTATACATACCGCCACCATAAAGGTTGGCGCGATTCCCTATAAAGTCGCAGTCATTAAACTGTGGCTGAGCAAGACTCGCGTTGTGAGCGCCACCACCAAGGCCGCTGCTATTTCCTGTGAACACGACCTCTATAAACTCAGGACTAACATTACCAATATTGAAGACACCGCCTCCTCCGAGGGCCGCCGTGTTATTTAAGAGTTGACACTGACTAATCTTTGGGTCACTTCCAGTCTGATTCTCTATCGCACCTCCATATTGTGCATGGTTGGCATTAAATTGGCTGTCAGTGATGGTGGGGCTACTGTCCGTAGTTCCAAAGCCAGCATTTGCAATCGCTCCGCCGTTTCCACCACTTGTATTACTCTCAAATAGACAAGATTCAATGGTTGGGCTAGAGCCATAATTTCGTACTGCACCACCAACCGTTCCTGCGTTATTGCCAGTAAACACACAATTCGTGAGACTGCTACTTGAGTCACACAAATTATTGTGCACAGCGCCTCCAACTGCTGCTGAGTTTTCTGTGAACTGAGTCTGGGTCACAGTCGCTAAACAATCGACGTCAACCCGGATACCGCCGCCATTATTAAGTGCATGATTGAATTGAAAGGTTGCTCCATCAACCTTTGCGGTGGTTTCATTTTGAATATAGATACCGCCACCTGACGTAGCGCTGTTTGCACTAAAAGTGGTCGGTGCGCTGTCGCTCCCGGGGCTCACTTCAAGATTGCTCTCTCTGGCGTAGATGCCAGCGCCATATTGAGCATGGTTGCTATGTACGGAACCCCCAAACAAAAAGACTTCAGCCTCTTGGGCCTTCATGCCACCGCCAGTCTCTGTAGCAACATTACTTTCAAGAATGGTGTCAATGATCTGCGCTGATGTGTTATTCAAGTACAGTCCACCGCCATACTCAGCTTCACACCCAGCAAACCACGAATTCGAAACGCTCACTGCCAGCGCATGATCCACCGCCATACCACCGCCGTTACCAACTGCGGTATTGCTACCTATCAAGCAATCATCAAGTTGAAGGTTCAAGACACTTGAACTAGCCCGGATCGCACCTCCATTAATACCTGCAGTGTTACCCTGAAACAAGCACCCAGATAGTGTCAGATCAGTTGCGTCATTCCACACACTGATCGCTCCTCCGCCCTTACCTGCGACATTCTTTATAAATTCGCAATCGACAAAGACTGCACTTGCTTGGCCAATGAAAACCGCACCACCAGAGTCCATTGCAGAACATGACTCGAAAACACAGTCCGTAAACACTGCATCAGAATCAAACATACGAACACCGCCGCCGGCCTTTTGAACACTCGCGCCTGAGGCCGTATCAGTCGGTGCAGACCCATTGAGAAACGTCAAGCCAGTAATTCGAAGTCCTGGATTGATGGTATTAAAAATTCGACAACAACCTCTAAGGCCCTGCCCATCCAGTATCGTGACCGAAGAACCTTTATCTGAATAAATATGAATGTTGTTGCCCGACATCGATGCAACATAACCACTGCTTGATTGATAAGTCCCGGGATGAACACAAACTTCATCGCCAGCAGAAGTGTTTGCAACAGCAGCATCGATTGTCTTGAGTGCGGTCGCTAAAGAACTACCTGAGTTTGAATCACTGCCGGTTGGTGACACATGCAAAGTGGTGCCACCAAAACACGAGGCTGATATCACAAGTGTTACCGCAACCATTGAACGCAAACGAATTGACATAACGATGCTCCTGTAGATCACTCCAAGGAAGCACGCGATAAACCCTCTTTAAAGGGGCAAAAATTCAGCAGGCCGCGATTTTTTATGCGTTTAAGGGGCTTCTCACACCGCAAAGAGCGGCGCCACCGATGAATAAAAGCCGCGGCTGACGCCGCGGCTTTAAAAAGATCATAGACACATACTGCTTAGTGAGCGCTGCTCAACTTTAGCACTTGAGTTTTCCCGCAGTTGAAGAATCCGTGCCCGTTTCTGATTGACGCGGTACTTGTTGACCCATTTTGCATTTCTCGACAGCCCAAGCAAGATCTTCGAGGAGCGCTTCTGCAAGGTCATGGCTCAAGCCTTCTCTGACAACAATACGTAGCACTGACATATCCTGAACGTCTTCTGGCATGGTATAGGCTGGTATCAACCAACCCTTTTCGCGAAGACGGTCTGAAACATCGTACACAGATAAGACTTTGTCATTACTAGATCGGAAAGCAAACACTGGGGTATCACTGCCATCACTCAAGAGTTCAAAGTCATCCATCTCGGCAATCTTGCCGGAGAGATACATTGCAACCTGCTGACTGTTGCGTTGGACATCTGTATAACCCTTGCGGCCCAAACGAACAAAGTTGTAGTACTGTGCAATAACCTGATTCGCTGGTCGCGAGAAGTTAAGTGTAAAGGTGGGGAAGTCGCCACCAAGATAGTTGACATGGAATACCAAATCTTCAGGCAAATCTTCCTTGCTGCGCCAGACGACCCAGCCAATTCCAGGATAGACCAAACCATATTTATGGCCCGAAACATTGATTGACTTGACGAGCGGTAATCGGAAATCCCACTCGAGATCCGGCTGTAGGAAAGGTGCTATAAATCCGCCACTGGCCGCATCAATATGAAGTGGCACCTCATGCCCAGTCTTCTCTTTGTGCTTCATAAGCGCATCGTGAACTTCACCAACCGGCTCATATTCACCTGTGTAGGTCACCCCGAGAATCGCGACAACACCGATGGTGTTTTCATCCACCTGCTTCATCACCTCTTCACCATTAATGGTGTAACGCCCTGGCGCCATTTTGATGTAACGAGGCTCAACTTCCCAGTAACGACAGAATTTTTCCCAAACAACCTGGACATTACTGCCAAGAATAAGGTTGGGTTTAGCGGTTGATTTTCCAGCCGCCTCCATCTTCTGCTTCCACCTCCACTTGAGAGCCATGCCTGCAAGCATGACTGCCTCTGAAGAACCAATGCCTGACGCACCAATACCTGTTTCAGGGGCGTTATAAAGCTTAGAGATAATATTGATACAACGCTCTTCAATACGAGTCGCTGCCGGATACTCATCTTTATCAATGAGGTTCTTATCAAACGACTCCGTCATAAGCTTCTCAGCTTGCGGCTCCATCCAGGTGGTCACGAAGGTCGCAAGGTTGAGCCGTGCGTTGCCATCAAGCATTAGTTCATCATGCACAAGGTCATAAGCAGCATCTGCATTAAGCCCCTCCTCGCCCAGTTCAAACTTGGGGAGTCCAGAGCCGAAGTCCTTCCTAGCGTAGACCGGCTCAATGTAGTTGGTGCCTTTGGAATCCTGGTTCTTTTTCACCTCATGCAGCATGACGTGCTCCTGATTTTCGTAAGAGTGATTGATACAGCTCTCCCCCGCCGGAAAGCAGAAAGAAGATCATACTGCAAGATGAGCCTTGTGATTTTGAGTGAGATCCTGGCCCAGAAAAGGGCTGGTTCTTCCTACGCGTAGCTATGCAGGCCAGCGATGGTGAAGTTGATGATGATCCAATTGAAGAGCATCACTGCGCAGCCAATGATCGCAAGAATGGCCGTCCAGGCACCCTTATCCTTCGTCTTAATCCGCACATGGATCAAGATGGCCAGAACGATAAATGTCTCGAGCGCGAAGACTTCTTTGGGATCCCAGCCCCAAGGCCGACCCCAAGAATGATCCGCCCAGATGGCGCCCATCACCAAACCAGCCCAAAGCAGAATGAATGACAACTCCATGAGAATCATGGTGGTGCCATCAAGTACTTGACCGATCGTTGTCTTGGATTGCATCAGATAAGCCGTGCCATCCTTGCCTTGGGCGATCAGTGAACCTGCGCCGCCAACGCGAGCATATTCATCTGAACCAGGACGCTTGCTTTTGCCAGGTCGCACAACACGATAAATCAAATACAACGCCGCACTCACGGCCGCTAAAAAGATCAAGCAATAACTAAATATGATGACATTCGTGTGAATGTACAACCAAATGTCATGCAGAACCGGCATGCGATTGCTGATATTCGCATTGAGCTGTAGTGGATAAAGCCTCACTGCTAACAGTGCCACCATAGATGCCACAGCACTCGCTAAGAAGAACAAGTTGCGCATCGGTGTGCGCCGCACAATGATCTCCATAAGAATCGCGAAACAACCGCCCAGCCATGCCGATGTCGTCAGCGCCTCAAACATATTGGCGTTCGGCCAGCGCTCTGAGATATACCAACGCAAAATCAATGCGAACGTGTGAAAACCAAAGGCCACTAAAAAGAGCAAGGCCCCTAGCCAACGGGATGCTGGCCAGCGATAAACGATAGACATTAAAAGCACAACGATGCTGAGAAGATAAAGCAACCAAACCCAGGTCATGTTGTTGCTCGAGAAATACCAACTCTCCCATCGCAGTCGGGTTTGGATGGGATACACATCGGAATTCACACCCGGAAGTAATGCGGCCAATCGCTCTACTTGTTGGTTTACGCCTGACGCATTTGCTGATTGCCATTCTTTCTCGAGCATCAGCCAGGTATCAATAAGTTCAGCCCGCAGCTGAGGATCAAAGGCTGCTTCATTTGGTATTGGCATCTGTGTCTGGGAGATTCCATCCATGGTTAACCATGGATCTTCCATCCCTCCACCTGGCGGTGGCACGATCGCTAATCGACCTCGAAGTTGCTCGCCATTTTTAAGGAACACTGCCGTCGAAATAGCGCTCACCGAAGATTCGGTACGCAGCACATCACGCTGCAGACGGCTCAGTGTTTCTTGCACACTTGGCTCAGCAAGTAGTTGCTCTGCAATAAGGCCCGTCTTAAAAAACCGTGCCATGCGCTCATCAAAATCTGGTAACACTTTGACTGGAGAACCAGCCAATGCGCGAACAATTTCATCACGAACCTGTTTGTTTTTTACATAGATAATTTCGGCATCGAGACCACGATATCGCGCTGGCCTAAACATCAAGTCAAGATACGTAAAGCCAGGTGTTTGCCCCGCAATTTTCCGTGGTCCAGTGACGAACTGCATCATTGCATTCGAATGGGAGCCAAACGATTTGATTCGGCCTTCGGTATGGACTGCAATTCCATCGAGTGGAGATAAATTCACAGCCTGCTCAAAAGTCAGTGGTTCTGATTCGCTGTTCTGTTGTGCAGAAGCTACGCCACATGCAACCATCACTAATGTCAGCATGATCGCCAATTGCCACCGATGAATAATCATGCTGCACCTCCTGATGCAACTTTAGCGCGAACAGACGATTGTTTCCGGCGCTTAATGATGGGTTTAACATAAAATGCATAAATCATGCCTAACACCGTCAGGCAGCAGCCAACCAGCTGAACGATAACGCCTGCCCGATTACCAACACCAAGTACTGTGTAATTAAGCCCACGGGACCCCGCAAAACCATCTCCTAAATTCTGCTGTGGTGGGTCCCACTGTGCCTGAAAGAACCAATACCCGCCCGACTCTTGGGGATCGTTGACTGAAACTGGCTGAACGATTGAACTACCTTCGCCATCGTCAAAGGCAACCACACTGGTCCAATTACGAACTGACTGGTTTGTTCCTGTGAATCCACCGGGGCGCGGTGTGAGTTTAAAGTCTTCTAACCATACGGGCGTCGGTAACTTTGAGGTGCGTCGCGAGTAGAGCATTTCGAGGCGCCGCCCATCAGCCAATGTGACGACTGTTGGATCATATGGAAAACGAAGTAATACATCGCGATTACTCTCGAACGGATATGGGTGAAATGACAACCACTCTCCATCATTACTGTCGGCTGCAGCGACATTGACATGAATCATGCGCATACGTCCATCCGCATCACGTTGCCTTTCTTGAGGTGAAACCACAATTGGCTTGGTGACCATGCGTGGTTTTGCAATGTACTGCGTGAGTTGTAGCAAGACACCGCGGCCAATATCAACAGGCTGATTCAGTTTCAACTCTATTGCTTTTGCCATTGAGCCTATTCGGCTTTGCACGATCGGCACCGTATTTCCAGGTCCCCCAATAAGCACGATTGCTGATGCGTCTTCAGTGCTTTGTGTAGGCAAATACACCATCTCTATGCCTGTATCGAGCGGGCGCTCCTGCCCAGCCATGTCATTTGTTTCCGAAAGCTCAAGATCACGGTTATTTTGTGGTTGGTCAAAAACCCAACGGCGAAAGACTGTTTCACCCTTTTTGATATCAACCATCGCAACAGACACTTTTGTGCCACCAATAGCAAGGTTGTTCTCAAAGCCGCTCACGCGAAACGCGTAGGGCGTGCCCTTAATTTCTGTAAATGCTAAATCTGGGGTTTGCCGAGACGTGTCAACGATTGACTCCGTCACCTCGACCTCATCGCCAGGCACACGAATTTGTAAGCGCGCTGAGGGCGTATCAAGATAGGCCGCTCGCTCTAAAGCGGTACGTGCCCATTTGAATTCAATAACACTCTCATCAATCGCCTGCCCACTGTCTACTTCACGGTTTCGATCTGGTTGGTAGGCGAACAGCTCAAATTTACCACTTTGTCCGTCAGGTGCAGACATTTGCACTTTTGCATAGGGGTTGAGCAATGTGCCGCCAGGCAGGAACATCGTATGCGAGAATGCATATGGGAGATAACCGGTCACTTGAATTGGTGTTGAGCCAGCCTCGCCACCTGCTTCGGTCGGATCAATTTGCAAATCTATTGTTCGTGGCTTTGGCCCATCACCCGTCACTGGCCAGATCTTCTGCGCATCATCTAGATACTCGTAATAACGAGGCAGTCCCTCAATTGGCCGCTCAATCCAAGGCCCGGTTGGCTGATTCGCTTCATCAAGCAACCTGGTGTACAGCGCACTGCTGTGCATCACATAAAACACCTCTTGCTTATCTGGTACCAGTCGAAGCTCTAGTGATTCATCGACGAGTGGAGTGCCCAGCTCCGTAATTGCCCGCGTAAAAGGCTGTGAAGCATCTCCTGTAAAGATGACATCTTCGGTGTATTGGGGATAGCCGGCAATGAGCTTTCGGATGAACTGCTTGTCTGGGGTCTGTACTTGTACATTGACGGCATAGGCGCGCACGCCCGCATCTTCACCTGAAAGGATTTCCCATTCAGGCTCAATTTCAATGATGGCAAATGTATAGGTCTTTCCGTTCTTAGTTGCTGTTGCTATTTGCCCTGGCATCGCAGCCAGTGATGTTGTTTCACCTGTCGGCATGACAATTTCAACACGACGTCTCGCTATCGGAACATCACCCTCAATCTTTGTGCCGAAGTACCAAACACTTCCGATCGAAAGGACGATGAGCCCTGTGTGAATTGTCCACACCCCGAAGTTGACGGGCTTAAATGGGATACGGCGAAGCGTCGCAATCACAAGAGCTACACAAATCAACCCGATCATTAAAGGGAACGGCCACCACTGGAACCACTCATACTCAGTCATTTCGAGACCAGGTAATTGCCGCACTGGCACCCATGCATCCTTTTCCCAAATCATCAGGTGTCGAGGCACGCCCGCCGATCCAATCGCTGAGTAAATAAACAGCAACACCATCAGCGCAACTCCAAATGGAATACTGCCAATCGAATCAAGCACACGGAGTGCCGGATTCTTGGGGCGACGCTTTGGCTGAGGCGAAGATTGTGTGGTGGAAAAAGAAGTCATGAACTTGTCTGTCTACTACATGTCACGGTAGTCATAGACACCGAGACGTGTTTTATTACCGAGTCGACCCGCCGTCACAAGTTGGCGGAGTTTGGGGCACGGGAAATACTTGTCTTGCCCGAGCTCTCTAGAGAGCACCATGAGAATATCATGGCATACATCAAGACCAATAAAATCTGCCAGACGTAATGGGCCCATGGGCCAATTACACCCAAGCTTCATAATGTCATCGATCGCCTCAGGTTCGGCGACTCCTTCCATCCAGGCATAAAAAGCCTCATTGATCATGGGCATCAGTACACGATTACTTACAAATCCTGCCCGATCATTGGCTGGCACCGGTGTCTTGCCCATTGCCTGTGCTAAGGCCAGTGTACGGGCGGTGGTCTCTTCACTGGTTGCCAGCCCACGAATGACCTCTACCAGCTTCATCACTGGTACGGGGTTAAAGAAATGCATACCAATAACACGGTCTGCAGCATCTCCAACCGCTGCGGCGATTTCTGTGATGGAAATGGACGAAGTGTTTGTTGCGAGCACAACATCACTTCCGAACGTCTCGTGCATCTGCTGAAAGATTTTCTTCTTTGTTTCAGCCTGCTCGGTGGCAGCCTCTACCACCCACTCGGCTTGGCTGGCTGCAGCCATATCAGAAACATATGAAATTCTGCCCGCCGCTAAATCCGCTTCATCCTGCGTCATGCGTTTTTTTTCAACACTACGCCCAAGTGTCTTGGTGTGATACGCCTTTGCTCTTGCGAGTTGGTCATCACTCACATCGACTGTGAATACATTTATTCCGGATGTTGCTGCGGTTAGAGCGATGCCACTGCCCATTGTGCCGGCACCGATCACTGCAATCGACTTCACCTGCGCCATTGCCTGATCTCCAAATGATCTAACTGATCTCAATCTATATTCTCATGAGGCCCACTAATTAGGCATCATTCCAATTGGAAAGCTCTGGTCCCACGTAATTCGCCAACGGGCGAATAATTCGGTTGTCGGCGTGTTGCTCCATGATATGAGCACACCACCCTGTAACTCGACTGGCCACGAAGATTGGGGTGTACTGTGGCACAGGAATACCCATTGCGTAATAGGTCTTTCCGCATGGATAATCAACATTGGGATATATTTTCTTTTCGCGAAGCATAATTGCTTGTACTTCATCGCCCAAGTTAAACCACTTTATTGCTTCTGGGTTCACTTCATTACAGAATCGAATACCCCAGTCACGAAGTATCCCTGCTCGATGATCACCATTCTGGTAGACGCGGTGTCCGAATCCCATCAGTTTGCGCTTGGATTGGAATGCCGCTTGCATCCATTCTTCAACACTGCATTTTCCAGATTCGACATCTGACATAATTTCGTAAAGCATTTCCATAGCAGCTTCGTTAGCGCCGCCATGTAGATTACCTTTGAGTGCTCCAACAGCACCACAAACAGCTGAGTGCATGTCCGAGTTTGTTGATGCAATAATTCGGCTCGTGAATGTAGAGGCGTTGAAGTCATGCTCTGCATAGAGAATCAGTGAAACATTCATGACATCTGCAGCAATATCTGTTGGCTTCTCTCCGGTGATTAACCACAGCAGGTTACCCGCATGGGTCAAGCTTGGATCTGGATCAACGCGCGCTCTACCATCTCTGGCTGCCTGCCCAGCTCCAATGATTGTTGGAATCTTCGCAAGCAAACGTTTTGATTTTCGTATTTCTGCCTCATGGCTATTGTCTTCACTATCCGGATCAATATGAGATAGCAAAGAGATTCCAGTAAGGAGAATGCTCATGGGGTGTACTGTGGAAGAATTTGCTGCAATCTGAGCAATCACATCCAAAACCTCATCAGGAACAGCTCGCTCTGCAATCAAATCATGCTCAAACTCGCTTAGTTGCTGCTTGTTTGGTTTGTGGCCATGAATAAGTAAAAATGCGACTTCCTCAAAGCTTGCATTTGCTGCCAAATCTGCAATCTCAAAGCCGCGATATATCAACTGAGTCTGGTTGACCGCACAGACATAGGTATCACCAGCAACCATGCCAGCCAGACCACGTGTGTCTTTGGGTTTATCCTTTGAAGAGACAGTCATGAATTCAATCCAAGATCAAAAGGGGGTAGATTCGATCCACGTCTTTGATGCCAAGGTCTGGGATAGAACTTGCGTCATAAGACGCTCACCATGATCCAAAAGGGACATTCCCGTAATGCGTATGGCGACCACACATAGTAGTCGATCACCAGAAAGTCCGCCGGATGCTGGGAAACTCGACCATCTAAAACGGCTACAAAAACCCGAATAAGCCTACTGTGGGCGGTCAAACATCCATGGTTTCTGTGGGTCGTATCCCAACAGGTCGTACAAATCGGACCTTGTGAGCATTTCATCTACCAAGCCACTTACAGTCCCTTCTTTGTGAAGCTTTTCAAGACCGCGCATGACATGTGCCATTGCCAGCCGAAGCATGCTGACAGGATAGATCACTAAGTCATAGCCCATTTCTTCAAAGGAATGAGCTTTAATCTCTGGCGTCTTTCCAAATTCCGTCATATTGGCCAACAACAAACCTGGGCATTGACTGGAAAACAACTGGAACTCCTCTTTTGACTGAAGCCCCTCGGGGAAGATCATATCTGCACCAGCTTCTCGATAAGCGTTTCCGCGTTCAATTGCAGCTTTAATGCCATCAACACCACGCGCGTCTGTACGAGCAATGACAATAAGATCGGAGCTTGGTCGATGCTTGCAGGCTGCTCGAACCTTGTCCGCCATCTCCTGAGTTGGAACGAGTTGTTTTCCATCCAGATGACCACATCGCTTCGGAAACACTTGGTCCTCAAGATGTAGTCCGGCAGCGCCGGCGCGATCATAGGCAACGACGGTACGAACGACACTTTCTATTTCACCGAATCCTGTGTCTGCATCCACAATGACAGGCAAGCCACAGGCATCAACGGTCTCACGAATGGTGCGGCATATCTCCGTTAATGTAAGAATTCCCACATCTGGATATCCAGACATGTTTGAAGTCGCCCCACCAGAAATATAACAGGCGTCAAAACCCACTTGAGCTGCAGCGCGCGCCACCAAGGGACTAAATGCTCCTGGGCAAATAACAGTGCCTTGAGCGAGTTTTGACCGAAGTATGGAGCCGGGGTGCTTGGTGCTCATAGCGTCTCACCTGTCTCAAAAGTTCTTTTTCGGGGACTTGTCATAGCCCTATTGTGACGAAATCCGCCTTGGCGGGCTAGCTCGCTCATTTCAATCAGCATTTAACGCCTTGTGATCAACTCATGCTGCCGGGGGCCCGATACCTCTTTTGAGGCCCATGATGCAAGACGCCAAACAGAGCAAGAGAACCCCCCAACAGACCATTATCCGCTACGTCCTTCCTCTGGGCCTGGCTGGACTGCTCATTGGCATGCTAGGCATGTGGCTGAAGCATGATCCGCAAATAGATACTGTTTCGGGTGTGACTCGCCAGATCTATGATATTGCACTTGCCCGCAGTAACGATTCTGGAAAACCATTTGGTGGTGCTGTTGGACCCTGGTGGATTAGTGCCGAAGGAACCGACTCCCTATCGGGTGATCTAACGGGCTTCTCTCTCACCAGTGGCGATCTTCATTTGGGTGCACAGCGCGCCACTGTTTGGGTTGATCCAACTAATAACACTTTTTCACTACAGCTGCATGAAGTTGTCTTTCTCTCTGCGCCAAACAAAGACGAGGTTAATCCAAGTTTCCTACAGAATATAGATGAGTATGTTCTTGGTCCGGCCACCTGGCAGCGCGATATTGTTTCGGATGATCAACTGGCAAATCCATCGATGACCGTCACTGGTGTCGAACTCGCTGATTTTTAAAAATCTCTACGGCGTATTTGTTGTCGGCATGTTAACCGAATCACTCATCTGAGCGCTTACTTCGCCACTGATTGCAGACGCACCCGTCGGAATAATGACGACTAGCTGCCATCCTCTATGGGGATCATTTGGATCTACTTCGACTAAGACGACACCACTTAGTCCATGTTTCTGACACAACTCATTAAACACACTATTTGTGGGTTCATATTGATTCAGTTGTCCACTCGGCGCTGATCTTCGCAGAGCCACCTCAGCATCATCGTTGCGCCGAGCGAGGTTCAGGCGATAATCCTTTTGTGCATTAAGCGCATTAAAAACTTCATACTCAACTTCAGGATCACCCTTACGGGGATGATCGTTAATGAGTAAGAGGGGTTTTACTGTGTTATAGGCCCCCTCAGGCAAGGGATGGAATCCCAACCCTGGTAGTGGCGTGGTATCAATCGCTGATTTTCTTATTCCATCATCTGTTTCCAAGACATATTGCCGCGTTACAAAAGCAGCGCCCACAACCACAAGTATTGCTGCTAAAACAAAACCATTGCGAACTTTTTGGCGATCACGTAGTCGAGAAGTACGAGCTTTAACCCTATCTGATAATGCATGGCTGCTATGACGCGCTTTATGAATGGTTTTTAAAGCGGCTGTTTTCATTTTAGACCGGAGACGTCGCGTCACGGTTCTATGATTATTTACGCCATCGGATCCTTGTTGTTGATGCCCGCCTCTAAACTCATGCTTACCCTTAAGCCAGCTTAAGACGGTGGCAAAAGTTGAAGCCTGTGAATGTGTTCTAGACGGCGACACCGTGTGAGCCTGTGAAACTACTGACTCATGAGCGTGTTCATCAATAAGCTGATTATCACTCATCGATGGAAGATCAGCGGCTCGAACATCCCACATTGAATCACCCTTAAGAACCGCCAGAAGATCTTCCCGCATGATTGCAACAGAATCATATCGCTGGTTGTATTCGGCCATGGCACGGCGAACAATCCACTTAAGTGCCTCTGGGCTCTTTTTAGAAAACCGACTTAAGCCCCCATGTGCGGGAAATGTGTTCTCCAATGAAAAATACAGCACGGCGCCAGCTGCATAAATATCGAACTTCGTACCATCGACATCATTAACCTTGACGCCGCGTAGCGCTTGTCGAACTAACTCGGGGTCTCGAAAGTATTCTGTGCCGTGGGTTGTTAGGGTCATTGCAGAGCGAAGTGGAGTCACAAGACCTAAATCTACAAGATGAGCCCGGCCATCTTGCACAACAAGGTTTTCCGGTTTGACATCTTTGTGCCAGAGCCCATTTGTGTGATAGTTACTTAGGGTATCTAGCAGATCGCCCATATATTTAATAACTTGATCGAGGTGCTGTTCATTCAATCCTGCTGAAGTGTTGCTTTGCCCGTGTAGATTGGGAATGACGGCGCCTAAGTGCTCCCCCGCGTGATAAGGCATCACATAGTAAAAACGCTCTTGATCCATCTGGTGCTCAATAACCAGGCCGATGCGGCGAGCTGCTTCTAGTGCACGAGATTCACGAACAATTTGTGGCAGGCCTGATCCCTCTGCGAGGGTAAAGCACTTAATAACAACGCGATGATCATGTCCATGGCCCGTCCAAACTGGCTTGTTGTTCGGATTTGCTACATAAAGAGTCGCGCCTGAGCCGCCGCCTGCGAGTGTCCCAACAATGGTGTAGCCCTGAAATTGCTGCTCTCTTGATACTTGGACTGTGTTTTTCTTGGGAGACGCCAAGGCTTTTGGCACTCGTTTCTCAAGTCCCTCTAAGAGTCCATCAAGCATAAAAAGGCGAAGTGGGCGGCGAATGCAACCTCGCCACAAACACTGCCCTAAGAATACGCTCTCTCTGGACAATGCATGTCCGAGCCGACTTACTCGCTGCCAATGACCCATCATGACATTCAAAAGTGCAATTGGAATGAGCACCGCCATTGCGATGACAGCGCCGAGTCCCTGAATAATATCCCCAATTAAACCGAAAACAAACTCCCCCACTTGTCGAAAGACAAACCTGACCACCGGAAATATGACAAGTAATCCAATCACAACACACAATGTGATCAGCAATATGACCGGTAGAACAGTTAAGAAGAAGCCAAAAATCAATTGAATCCTCAGGCCCTATAAAGGGTCTAACTCCCAGTTAAAAATTGTTCATCAGCAACAAGAAGTTGGCTTTGCTGATGGTAAATATCTGCAATCGCTTCATCAAAGAGCTTGTCGTCAGAGACGAGGCCCGCACGGTCTGCTTCCGTCGCTTCGTCATCCGTAAAACTGAATCGTTCCATCGTTTCTTTTAATCGCGCACGGAGTGCAATACGTACTTTGTTTGCATACCGACTCACGGTAGGCTCACTAAACTCCAGCTGCTTCGCAATATTTTTACCTGACATGCCATCGAGTACGCCCATTCGATACACCTGAAACTGCACGAAGTTTGAGTCCGCTTCTGTCGCACGAATAGCTGCGTACACCTTTGCACAAAAAATGCTTTGCTCATATGCCTTGTCTGGGTCGAGCGCTACCAGTGCCACCATATATCGATCATCAAGCGACGTGGGCCGACGGCCTCCACCACGTTTTTGGGCCATCCGACGATCAACCTCATCACCAAGTGCGTGTTTTGCAATCGCGAGTAACCATGTACTGAAACGGGCGCCGCGCTCCGGGTCAAAGCGGTCGATTGACTTTGATAATTGAGCGAGCGTCTCTTGGCTCAGATCACGGACTGTCTCAAACCCAATACTGCCAGCACCCCACTTTGTTAATTGTTGACGTAGGACTGGCCCAAAAACTTCCCAGAGCTCAAACCAAGCCGCCTCGTCACGCTGGCGCAGACGACGAACAAACGTCGTTGTGAGTGTATTCATGGGCATATCCACCTTATTGGGAACCAGCGAGCTTTGATTTCAGGCCCACTTTAAAGGTCCTGTAGAGCTTGTGGTTACCCCCCCTTAGTGTAGGCCCTTGGTCACTATGTCGCGATATGGTGAAATTCTCAACCACAAATCCCTAAAGACATATTAACACAGCCTCTCTGGCTGTTTTTGACTTGTACTTACGGGCCGAGTGATTTCGGCCGCCAATGACCACTCTAAAGGAAGGTAGACCTATGGTTTCAATGACACGCTTCATTTTTCGTTGGGGACTCATCACCGGTGTTGTTACTGGTGCCACAGTTCTGATTGTCGGCCCTGAACGGGTTTGGGGAGGACTTGCCCAGATCAAAGCTAAAGCCCAGAGTGTCGTTGATTATTACATAGACGATCCGATCGCGCTAAGGCATCAGCTTCAAAATCTCGCAAGTGAATACCCCGATCGTATTGCTGATGTTCAAGGTGAACTCGCAACCGTTGAACATCAGCTTCTTGAAATTCAGCGTGATATTGATATCGCAGATCAGGTGGTGGGACTTACAACCACTGATCTATCTGATCTGCGCGATCTTGTTGCTCGAGCAGAGGCGGAGCAAACAAGGGCTGTCACACCTGTTGCCATTCGATATGAAGGGTCTCGATTTAACCTTTCTCAAGCCTATACAGAAGCGCGGCGAATTCAAAGTGTCAAGAACACTTATGATGATCGTCGGGCTCAGGATAGACAGCAGTTGAAGTTTCTAGAGCAACAGCAGCAACAGCTCATCAACATTATGGCTCAACTCGAAACTGAATATGCCACGTTTCAAACCAAGCTGTGGCAGATTGATCGTCAAATCAACACGATTGAACGCAATGATCGACTTATTGAATTGACTGAACAACAGCAGGCCACCCTTGCAAGCTATGACCGCCTTGGAAATGTGAATAATCTTAAGCAGATCGAGGGCCGCTTAGCCGAGCTTCGTGCGGTACAAGAGGCAACACTACGGACGCTTGCGAAAAAGGATGTGAATAAAGATTATGAGGCGAGAGCCGCTATGGGCTTGACCGTCAATATAGATAAAGGCAGCCCATTCGAGAGCCTCGATTCTCCCCATCAAGACTTTGAATCGACGCCCGCTGTTTGGGCGAGTGAGCCTAGCCCACTGACTTGGGCTGACGAGATTGTGATTGATTAGGGCTGTTTCTTCGTTTATAGCCCCAACCAAAGACCGTTACACGGACCCGCCACTAGCCCTGAGCGGGTCCGTGTCTATGATCTGGAGCAGGTATTGTCGCCGGTTGATCCGCATTGGCCTCCAGATGAACATGAATAGCAACACGCCACAAATCCAAAGCGCCCTTCGCCGTATCTCCGCTCGCGAAATTAGATCGCGTGCTTTGGCTTGGTTTGTCATGGGATTACTTGGTGGTGAGCTTCTTGCCATTGTTGTCTTGCTCATCACTCGATTTTTATCAATTGCATCGCCATGGTGGATCTACCTCATTATCTCACTCATCCCCGCCCTCGTGCTCACGGTTTATCAATTGCGAAGAAGAGACTCTCTTGAGCAAACTGCCACCAAAACCGACCGGCGTCTTAACCTGAAAGATCATCTGGGCACCGCAACCCGCATCGATCAATTACCCTCTTGTGATGCTGGTTTCGCTTCCCAGCTCAAGGAGCAAGCGCTGCTTCTTGCTAAACAGATTGATCCCAAGCAAGCTGTCAAAATCCAATGGAAACAAACACTACCCGCGCTCGTTGGAGCACTGGTACTGGTTGTATTAATTATCTTTGCGCCATTGGCTGTGAAGAAAACAACAACAAATGTGGCCAAAGACTCCTCTGCTGGACTAGAAACAGCATCACTTATCCGCAGTGTCTTGCCTCCAGCAGACGCTGTTGACCCAACTAGCTCAGATGAAGATCGTGATATTCTCGATGAGCTTGCTGCTGAACTTGAAGATCCCGAACTCTCTCAAGAGGATGCCTCGCGGCTTGAGCAAAAATCTGCTGCACACATGCAGCGCATGGCTAGTGCGCTCAACAAACAAGCAAAACAGAGTGCTGCTCAAGCGGATGCGATAGCAGAACAATTTCGACGCGCCAGTGACGCCGCCCCAGCCCGAACAAATCAACAAAAAACAGAGGCACTGGCAAGCGCATTATCGCGCGGTGACTTTGAGCAAGCCGCAGATCTTCTGGACGATGCGAATCGCGCTATGAGTGATCCCGGTCAACAAGAAGATCGTGCACTTCTTGCTGACTACCTCGATCGACTCGCTGATGCAATGGAGAACCAACCCCAACAGAACTCACAAAAGTCGATTGTGCGAGAACAACTTGAGCAACTCACACAAGACCCTGACTTAGCCCAGAAGCTCACCTCTCCCGACACCAATGATCTGACTCAAGATGAAGCCATTGAGGCACTTGAAGAAGCTGGCTTGGATGCGGAAGTGGCTCGAGAGCTTGCTGCAGATCTTGAACAGTTCGCAGAGGATCAAAAACAACAAGATGATCTTGAGCAACAAAAAAGAGATATGAGTGAAGCGTTGGAGCGCACTGCAGAATCTTTTCGGCAACCGCCTCCATCGCAGCCTACGACACCAGATCAAGAAAACGATAACCCGGAGCCACGGGAGACCAACACAGAACCCGCGCCGGAAGTAAACGAACGCCCTTCTCAGCGTGAGACAAGTAAACAATCTTCGCCGCAGCAACAGAACGAGCCCGCTGATCAAGAGACACCTGAAGAAGGTGATCAGGGTGATCCACAGCAACAGAATGAGCCCACCGATCAAGAGACACCTGGACAAGGTGACCAAGGTGATCCACAGCAACAGAATGAACCCACCGATCAAGAGACACCTGAACAAGGTGATCAGGGTGATCCACAACAACAGAATGAGCCCACTGATCAAGAGACACCTGGACAAGGTGATCAGGGTGATGCGCCACAATCGCCTACAAATCCGCAAGAACAATCCACAAAACGACAAGATGATGGCCGTGATACACAGCAGCCTCCTTCTGGAAACGAGCTGAACCCTGCACAAAACAAAGAAGAGGGCCAAAATACGGGTGAACAACCTACCGGCGATCAAGGTCTAGGTCGTGAACAAACACCAGATCAAAAAAGACAAACTCAACCCACACCTGCCTCCGATGCGCTGCGACAGTTGGCTCAAAAACGACGGGACGCTGCGCGTCAACAAAACCAAGCAGAACAGCTCGACCGGGCACTCAGACAGATTGTCTCTCAAGATTCTTCTTCTGCTAATGGTCGTACTGAACTTACAAAATCGAGTGACCCCACCGATACCGCAAGTGATGACCTCAACAATCAACTTCTTGATGTACGCAATGGAGCCGATCCAGATAAAACAACAACGCGTTGGCTCACACCCGATGGTGAGATTTCTCCAAATTTAACCAGCCAGTTGTATCCAACACCAAATGCAGTACCCGCCGCCGAAGCACAGCAGATTGCAGAACGGGCGACCACCACGACTGTTGTTCCACGAAGATATCACGATCTGATACGTCGATACTTCGAGCAACTTGGGACACAGCCGTAAGATGCCAATTGTTTTCGATCATCCAACAGCATTGCTCTTATTGTTTCTTATTGTTCCATTCATGCTCATTGGCATGAAAGCGGTCCAGGGCATGGGTTCTTTTAGGCGCAGGCTTATCTTGGGCTTTCGTGCGATATTGATTGTCTGCTTGGCTGTGGCGCTTGCTGATCCGAAAGTCGTGCTCCCAACGGATAAGCTCACCACACTTTATGTCGTGGATGTGAGTGCATCGGTTCGTCAGTTTGCCCAACCATCGACAGAGAACATCAGCCAACTGGCTGAAATGAGAACATGGATAGACAACACGAGTGAAGATAGGCCCCCGCTTGATCGCGTGGGTGTGGTTGCTTTTCAAGACAAACCCAAGCTCGTCCACATGCACACTGTGGGCCCACTGAACGATTTGGTATTGGAAGGTACTGGTGCCTCAGGAACCAATATCTCAGATGCCCTTCAATTGGCTTCGGGCCTATTGCCACCAGATACGCTTGGGCGTCTTGTCTTACTCAGTGATGGTAACGAGACGGCTGGTGATGCTTTGTCAGTGGCTCATAGCATTGTTGCGAACAGCGATCTACGAATCGATGTTGTTCCGCTTCGCTACGCCATTAAGGGTGAGACATATGTCGCAAGCCTAGAGGCGCCCGCTATAGCGCGGCCAGGCCAAACCATTGCGCTTCGCGTTGTTATTGAGTCGGCCGATCCAATGACGGGCCAACTCGTTCTTTCTAATGGTGGACAGCGTGTTGATCTTAATGAGGATCCACAGCAGTTTGGCTTGCCGATCGAAGTGCCCGCGGGTCGGAGTGTGCACGTCATTAGTGCCGCTATTGCCCCCACTCCTATTAATAGATTCGAAATTAGCTTCTTGCCTGATGGGCCCGATCTTGTCACTGCTAATAACACGGCATCGACAGTCGTTGCGACACCTACACGCGGCCGCATGTTAATCGTGGCTCAAGATGTTGTTCTACAGAACACACTTGATTTCGCTGATCTACCTGTCATGACAATCCCTCCTGACCGACTTACAACCGATTTGTTATTGCTCCAGACTTACGATTTGATTGTGTTGGACAACATCCCGGCTTCCGCGATTAGTTTGCTACAACAAGAACGCCTTCGAACCTATGTAGAGGAGTTTGGTGGCGGCCTACTTATGATTGGTGGACGGTTGAGTTTTGGCCCGGGCGGCTGGAATAACACACCATTGGAGGCACTTTTACCTGTTGAACTAGACCCGCCTGCCGAACTTCGCCGTTCAACTGGGGCCCTTGTTCTGGTTTTGGATAAATCAGGATCAATGAAGCGGCCTGTTGGTGGGGCGCTTGCGTCACAACAGCAAGTCGCGAATGAATCAGCCGCACTTGCAATTGAATCGCTTCTCTCGGGAAGCTGGGTGGGCGCCGTGGCTTTTGATGAACAGGCGTATGAAGTACTTCCAATGACACGTAAGGATGACGAGGCTAATCTCGGTGGACCTATCCGCGGAATCCAAACTGGTGGTGGCACCAGATTGGCTCCTGCCTTGAGGTTGGCCCAGAAGATGCTTTTACCTATTGATGTGCCTGAGAAGCACATTGTTCTTTTGACCGATGGCCGAACCGATGAAGCAAACCTTCAACTTATTGCCCAGGATATAGCTGAGCAGGGCATTTCACTCACAACGATTGCTGTTGGCGATGAAGCAGATCATCGCGCCTTACAAGGGTTAGCAAAAATTGGTGGTGGTGTGTTTCATGATGTACGCAATCCAAGACTATTGCCTCGAGTCCTTATTGATTCGGTTCAGGTCATTAACACCCCACTTATTAAGGAAACTGAACTCTCTGTTGTGCCCCGCCCAACCGGATCTCCCCTCGCCGCTTCAATGTCATCGGCGCCAACAATTTCTGGCAGCATTATCACTTCTCCCGCAGATGATCCGGCGGTACAAATAGATCTTGTTGACTCTGATGGCGATCCCTTGCTCGCCCATCGTCAATTTGGCATGGGCCGTGTTGGAGTATTCATGTCAGATAGTGGTCAGGAGTGGACAAATGCATGGCCCACATGGCAAGGGGGACCTTTGTTCTGGGCACAACTTACGCGATACTTAGCCCGCGCCCCTGCGATTGAGGATCTCGAACTTGTCACGCGTGTTGACGGCGAAACGTTATATGTTGACTTGCAGGCAATGGATGAAAATGGTGATTGGCTTGATTACCTCACTTCTACTGCAACGGTACGTGGACCAGGTGGATCAAAGCGACGGATGAACCTCACCCAAACCGCACCGGGACGTTATCAGGGAAATATACAACTGAATAAAAGTGGCGACTACGTGCTTGTTATTGCGGCTCGTCATGGCACGCGCTCTTTGGCTCCAGTTATTACTGGTGTTAATATTCCAGCAGCAGCTGAGTATCGATTTCAAAGATCTAATGATGATCTATTGACTAAAATTGCTGCTGCCGGAAAAGGTCGCATTCTCGAATTGAATGCCCCAACAGCCGCCAATGTCTTTTCAAAGGCTGATCTTCCGGAACGAGCATCATTGAGCTCGCTTTGGCCTGTATTAGCATGGATCTGCCTGGCCCTACTGTTACTCGATGTTGCTGTGCGTCGACTTGTATTAATGCCTAATGCAACCACTCAAGCCACAAATGCCTCAACCTCGTCTCGTGCTTTAGGTGCGATGCGAATGCGACAAGTCAAACGAAGTAAAGGATCGCCAGCGACAGCAGTACGTCCGGAAGATGAATCACTAACTCCCACTTTCGATCCTCTTCCTCTGAACCAACCTGGCTTACAGAAGGTCGAATCAATCAGTTCCAGCGCACCGGCAGTCGATAAACTGAGTGAGGAAGAGCTTCATGCCGCAATTGATAAATTACTTGGCAAAAAAAGTTCCGCCAACAAGCCCTCAGCATCAGAGCCCCCGCCCGAAACGCCGCCAGAGAACACCGACGGGTCCGAAAGTACATTGGATGCACTTCGCCGAGCCCGTATGAATCGCCAAAAAGATGTTGACTAAACAATTCAAGTTGATGGATTACTGATTGGCATCAACGGTTCATCGGGATCTGATTCGTTTGTTGCCGATTCAGATGCCTCATAGGCCTTCATAATTAAGACCCCTGGATAGTAAAACTCGACAATAGCATGGGCTTCCTGCCCTGCACGAGCCATCGCCTGCGCCCCGTACTGGCATAGGCCCACCCCATGACCAAAGCCCCACCCCTCAATGCCTATGAGATCGCCATCGACCTTAATACGAATATTCTCCGATAGCAATTGAAGCGATGCCTGTCCCCCTTCTGAATCACCCCGCATGAGTGCTCGACGTAATTGTGCGGCACTGATTTCGATCGCTCGACCTTGCTGATCTGAAATCACCATCGATCGTGCTCGCCCAAAGGGATTGACACTCTTAACCTCAATTGCCTTCAATTGGCCAAGACGCGCTAACTCTTCCTTGTCGTGACTCTTCCCGAAGATCCTAAGCCGCTCTTCAACCAGCTGGCGTGTTGTTTTTCGTGTCCAATGGAAAACGCTGGCTTGATAGCACTGTGCTGGTGGGCCATGTCCATTAAGTGGTGCTATCTCATTAATCGGATTTGGGCCAATCGCTTCACTGGCAAGTGCCGGTTGACCGCCACAACAACTAGCGTAATACCCGGGAACCAGTCGCCCCTGATAACTAAGTACTTCTCCATGTGTTTGTTGAACAGATACCAGCGCCTCTTTGTTTGTGGTGGTGCCTTGATATACCTGAGATCGGACTGATGATTCAACATCAAAGTGACTGCGTCCAATGCGTGACAAGATTTCATTTATTGCATAGCTTCGTGCCGCGATTGCTTGGGCCTCATACGTTTGTTGGTGCCAGTCAGCATAGAGCTCGCCGGAAAGAACACCGGGTAAATATTGTTCTATAGGAACCTCATTAATAAGATCCCAAGCACCCGAACCCTCATTGCTAAGGGGCTCCAAACGAAATATTCCGGGGTATTGCCGAGGCGGTTGTGCTTTACCAGATTGAATCGATATTGAAGATGACACGCTGCCTTGTCTGTTTGCATCACGCACGATGAGCGACTGAATCGGCAGGACAACACGGCCACGGCCGGATGTTTCTTGGAATCGCCAACCATCACTCGCAAGATATATTTCTAGTGGACCAGAGAATGCGCCCAAAAGCACATTGTCCTGAGCATTTGTAATTCGTAACCGTTGACCAGATTTGCCCAAAATCAGACGCTCGCCTCGATTTCGAATTCTCTTTAATCGGACTCTTACATCTAATTGTTGGGTTGGAACAGTGTGGCCAACTTGAGGTGAAACCTCTTGGGGCTGCTTAGCGACGACCTCACTCTGTTGATGCTCGGTGCTCTCTTCCTGGGGCGAACAACTCAATATTGAGCACATTACTGCGCATGTGATCGTCGCCGGGAATACATATAGCAACCTGTTGAAAAACTTCATCAGGGTTTATTTTAGACACTACCTGAGTTTTCTCAGAGAGAACTGTCACGTTTGCTGCAAATTATGTCGCTAACGAGCCCGAATCAGTCAAGATTTCTCAGACCCAGCCCATAGGCGGTGAGAAGCTCACCGATCTCCTCGAGGCTGGTTGCTCCAAAGTTCTTGACGCCCATCAGCTCAGCTTCTGTCCGTGTTGCCAGGTCACCAATGGTCTGGATACCTAATAACTGAAGCGCTTTTCTTGAACGAACCGAGAGGTCAAGACCAGACAAGGGTTTGTTAAGAACATGCTCAGGAGCTTGGCCCTTAAGTTCCTCATAGATCTCTTTGCGAACGCGGCTGTATTGACCTTCAAGGCCTTGGCCAAGGCGGAGGCCTTTACTGGCAAGCATCGCTCGAATCTCAACCAAGGATGTCTCACCAAAGTTCTTATAGCTAAGCAGCTCTGACTCGCCAACACGAAGAAGATCGCCAAGTGTTCGAATCTGCATTTTCTTAAGGCAATTTCGAGCGCGGACAGAAAGTTCGAAATCGGTTACTGGTGTATCAAGTAGCGCGTTACGTTTAGCGAGGTCACGTGCGTGTTCCTCGTCATAGTACATATCTCTAGAAGCAGATACATCCCTCATAAACAAACGTGCGCGAAGATGGTTTGGGTTTGTATCTAGTACTTGGCGAAGGCACTTTTCAGACTTCGCAATTTCACCACGATCTTCATAAAGAACCGCAAGGTTAACGAGCGCGTTGATGTGGGCTTGGCCCTCACAACAAATACTCTCATAAAGATCTATGGCATAGTCTTCCTCGCCCATCAGATCTAACAGATACGCTAAGCGGAAAATATGCTCTGGGTGATCGCCCATGTCGACCGCTTTGTTATATTCATCAATCGCAGCCATGCGATTGCCTTCGGCCTCAAACTTCTTGCCAGCCTCATAGTGGTTTGCTGCAGCCTTGATGTCGTGCTCACCAACACCATTTCCAATCATTGTGTCTAGCACGTGCTCGGCGGATCCAGGTTGGACTTCATTCATTTGAGGGCTCCGGCGACTGGGTGGTCGCGATTTTGATGGACTACGCAGTCTATCGAGCACTTCTCCCTGGTACAAGACTCACTGCTTTGACTTGACCTCAGCCTCTCCAATGGCGTCCGCCATGTCCCGAATAGATGCATCTGCCTCGCTCGCTGGGGGTCCTGGACTGATTATTGAGGGTTTTGGGTGCCCAGCGGCTCCTGGCAACAGCTTAATCCGCCGCCATGCGCCTCCCTCAAAGCGAATTCCCATCGTAATACCAAAGGCAATGACATAGATTGCGGCGCCAATCCATGGTCCCAACGCTTGCAGCTGGGGCCAAAAAGTGGTGATTAACCAACCAAGTCCAATAATCAGGGTCCAACTGAAGACCACTGTGATCATGCTTGGCCACTTGGTATCACCAGCGCCCCTCAGTGCGCCGGTATACACAATACCGATGGCATCAACGGTCTGAAAGAAGGCTGCGCAGATCATGAGCTTGCCACCCATAACGATGATGACATCTATTTGCTCAAGAGTCGCATTGCCCCCAATAAAGATTTCTACGAGGGGGTTTCTAAAGACGATGAACAAGACCGTGCATAGCGTCATGTAAGACATCGCCACAACTAAACTCAAACGAGCTCGCTTCACCGCTACATCTGGCTTCCCAGCCCCAATGTATTTACCGACTAATGAATTTGTGGCCACAGAAAGACCCACTGCTGGCATAAAACTAAGATGCATATAGGTCAAGACAATCCAAGACGCCGTCATCTGCGCTTCACCGTAACTGCCGACCAAAACAGTCATGAAGATGGCCCAACAAATAATCTCGCTCACAAATTGAACGGCTGGTGGCCAGCCAATTGTCAAAAGGTCTTTGGCACTTTCCTTGTGAAATCGCCAAGCGCTGCGTGTATGAAGTGAGTTGTTGAGCTTTGGGCCAAGAAAAATAGCGAATGGAATGATGAACTCAAATACCGTTCCAATGACGGTTCCGATTGCTGCGCCATACACACCCATTGCTGGCATACCTGGTATTCCAGGAATACCGATACTTGGACAACCTGCTTCCCCAAAGATCAAAATGTAGTTCATAACAGCATTAACGATATTGCCGACAATAGCCGAAAACGTCACCACTCTCGGACGCTGTAAACCAAAGAAAAAGTTGTTCATTGATCGCGATCCAAGCAGAACAATCGCACCAACTAATTCGATCTGTGCATATCCGGTTTCTTTTTGAACCAACTCAGGCGTTGCTTCAGGCATTACAGAAAAGATGTATGGAAGTATCGCCGCATACGGAATAAGGAAGAGCAGCCAGATCACCACACTGATCCATAATCCACACCAGGCATAAGCTGGGCCACGTTCGGGTTTCTTGGCGCCAACATTTTGGCTTACAAATGTGTTTATGACGGTGAGAAATCCAAAAGCTGCCGCCAGCGGCACAAATGCCCATATGCCCCCATTGCTTGCGGCAGCAAGATCAATTGGTCCAACTTGGCCAATCATGAGCTTGTCTACGAACTGCATCACCGTGTAACTGGTCATTGTTACAACGGTGGGCCACGCAATCGACAGCACCTCCTGCAAGGGTCGGTGCTCAAGATTTGGTGGGCTTGGCTTGATTGGGGCTGACATGTGCTCGCCATACTACACATCAAGTCCAAATGGACTCGAAGCACGAGCTATTCAGTTGCCATATTGAATCAGAATGTATGAAAAATCATCCGTATCAACTGTTCCGTTGCCATCGATGTCACCGCGGCAGTAATCCACTGAAGCACAGTTGTTAAAATTGATCAGAAAGATGGTGAAGTCCTGAAGACCTACAACCCCATCACAATCCAAGTCGGCCGATCCAATTCCCGGCAATGGTGAGGCTTGGCCCACCAATCTAATGTCATCAATATTCCAGCCGCTGTACCGCCAGCCGCCATCAGTTGTCCCCATGACCCAGCGTATTTGTAGTGCACGTTGACCGTCTGCATATGCAGATATATCAACCTGCTGGTCAACCCACTGGCTATCCGTGATCTCTCCAGCATTAGACCACACCGTATCCCATGAAGAGCCATTGGAGCTCACTTGAATCGAGGCGTGGTCATAGGTGGGTTGTTCAACATTGAGCCAGCGGGCAAAGCGAAGCTGGGTACCTATTGATGAACTACAGTCAATCGGATCAGTGGTGAGGTAGGACTCGGCAAGGTTGTTCGCATAGTCGCCATTGAGGTTGTAGCCCAACACATTGTTTCCAGTCGCGCCACTTGTTGGATCGGCGTTGCCATATTGGCCTCCGCCACCGGTTGGTACGCCGTAATCCCATTGGCCTCCTTCAAGCCAATTAGGATCTTCATCAAGTGTCTCAATGAAGAATGGGGCACCAACTCTGACTGAGTACGCTTGAGTAGGCCCAGCTTGCGGTGATACCACTTCAACACCGTTTTCAGTCTGTGCTGTGATGTAATATTCAATTGGTAGCCGGCACAACGATGCGTCAATAGTACATGTGTATTTTTCATCGCCAATTGATGTTGTTGGCCGTGGCGTGAATTGGCTGCCAACCTCTCTCGCCATCACCTTGATTGTGCTGGGATCAACACCTGATCCTGCACCAGATCGGACACCAAAGAGCAGATCGATATCCTCGCCCTCATTAATGAGTAACTGTTGCCCCTCAGGAAAGAGAATTTGTGCTGGCTCATTCGCAAATTCCATCATTTCTAGGACCGCTTGAAAGTTCTCTTCACCAGTTGGGATGATCTGATCCGCTCCAAGTAAAAAACCTGGTTGCGATGACGAGGGGCGTAGTTCGATGGTGTAGCCAAATATTCCCTGTGAGTAATGCCAATCCTCACAAGTTCCACTCGCCAAATAAATGAACGTGGACCCTGATCCATGTGGGTAACTCTCGCCATGAACGTCATAAATCGCTTGATTCATTCGGGCGCCAAGATCATTGATCACTTCGTAATCGGCTGGTAAGTCATTTGTATGACCCCATGGCTGCAGAATCAGTTGAGAGTAATTATGAAAGTCGATGTGGGCAACAATGTTGTCTCGTGACAAGACAAGATCTCGCATTGATGATGTCTCTGGTTCTGAGAATGGCCCCTCGCCAATATAGACATCACTATTCGAGTTTGTGCTTGTACTTTCGGGGCCGCCCCAATCAATGTCCCAGTTGCGATTGAGATCGACACCAAATGTTCCGTTCCCATTATTGCGCCTATTCTTCCGCCACAATCGTTCTGTTGTGTGTGAGTAAACATAACCATCGGGATTAACGATGGGCACAATCACAACTTCGGTTGAATCGAGCAATAATGTAATCTGAGGGTCTGTTCCATAGCCAACCAAAAGTTGCTCTGCTATGTACATTGGCACCATCACACTGATCCACTCTCTTGCGTGCTGGCAGCCGTTAAGCAAGATTGCTGGTTTTTCTGTGCTTGAATCAGTGTTGATCACCAGCCCAACAATATCGCGATTTTCATGTGTGGATCCAAGAACGATCTTTTCAGAGATACCATCGTGTGCCGCAACAAGTGCGTCAATCTTTGTCACTACCTCATCGTATGTTCGATAGTCACTAAACCAATCCCCTACCCTTCGTGAATCTTGGCGGCTCTTTTCCTCGGCCAAAATAAGCTTATGAACATCTCTTACTGTGATCTGGCATCGTAAACCTAGAGCCTCTGCTTGACGAAGCTGCGCATTGGTCACCAGCCAGACACCTCTACCCAAGCCTGGTCGGCAACCCCATGGCCTGGCGCCCAGCTCACTTATCATTTCAAAATCAGGGAGTGTGGGCACATCGATGACAGCCAACATTTGTGTGCCCGCCACCGCTTGTTTTTGTAAACCCATACCACGTGGCGAATGAAGAGCATGTGCCTGTTGATTGAACAAGCTCACTAAGAGTGCTAAGACACCAACAAGCCCAAGTATTTGACTGTTGATATTCACTAAAACTGGAACCTTTGACATCTTCAAAAATCTCTCCCAAATGCTCTTTGATTGTGTTTTTAGAGCCCATTTATACTACATCGCCTATGGATTTTTCCAAGGTTAACATGATGAGGTATGTGTTCATTTGACCTTAGGTGGCTTTAGAGTCATCCTGCTCCCATGAATATTGGCCCAAAAAAACAGATTCTCATTTTTGTTTGTGCGACAACCTTGATGTGGCTGATGGTTGGTTGCCACTCTGGCCAACAGACCACAACCCCTCCTCGCCAAGTTGCCGTAAAAGATGCTCAGTCAATCATCCGCGTCTTTGAAGGAATCAATTCCAAACAAATTACGTGGCAAACGCTCCTTAGTGAACTGATCTTTGCTGACATCATTATTGTTGGTGAGATGCATGATGATGCTGTTGGGCATGCTATTGAGCTTTTGCTTGTTACAGATGTAACCAAAAACTGGCCTGGAACTGTGTTGTGTCTTGAGATGTTAGAAAGAGATGAGCAACCACTTGTTGATGATTATCAAGATGGTTTTATAGACGCTGAGACTTTTCAAAGCGCAACCAAATCTACTGACTGGGCCGGCGATGGATCGTTTGATATGTGGTATCAACCATTGATTGATGTCACTAATCAAAATAAGGGATCTGTTATTGCGGCCAATGCGCCCCGCCGATATGTGAAGGTGGCGAGACGTGATGGGTATGAGGTCCTTGAAGCACTTCCGAAACCACGCCGAGACTTTATTGCAGTGCCCTTAGGCCCGGTAGACAAGGCTTACTTCGAACGTTTCACCGAAGTGATGGGCGGACATGGTGAAAATGCTCCAGATCCTCAAGTCATAGAAGATGTCTTTCGTGCACAACGAGTTTGGGATGAAACCATGGCCCACTCAATTGTGATGGCTTCAGAAAATGGCGCCCAAAAAGTGATTCACATTGTTGGGCAATTTCACAGTGACTTTGATGGTGGTCTTGTTGATGCCATCGAAACGATGGCCCCAGATGTTAGTGTGGTTGTGATTAGTCTCCAGCCAACAAATCATCTTGTGTTACATGAAGATGATGTTGGTCGAGCAGACTTTGTTATTTACACAGCACCGGCCGACAATCCTTCGCCATAGATCTGTTTAGTCTGAAGCTCGTGACAGCCGATCATGGATTGCATCCCATTGTTCGCCTGTCGGTGGCGCCACGACCACAATTCCATCACTTGCTTCGCCAAGTCTTAGTTGCTCGTAAAGTACTTTTCCATATTCAGCCGGCAAGGTTGGCATCACCACTTCTAGATGCGGCGAAGGAACACTGTTTTTACGAAACACCAAAACGCTCATACGATCATTCGTTTGACTGAGCGCCTCATCAAGATGGTCTGCATGCACGATGCGAAGTGGAACGCAAGGTGCATAGTGTTTTGCACTTGTGCCAGGACTGGCATTTTGTGTAATGGCATGGCTTACACAAACACGACCCACCACCATCTCTATATCTGATGCAAGAATAGACCCTTGCCGAAGAATATTAATTGGCTCCCCTATTGGGCCTGAAACATCAACCACAGTTGATTCGATACCAACATCGGTTGCCCCGCCATCCAGTATTAACAGTGATGCCTCTGAAAAATCATCGGCGACATGTTGAGCTGTTGTTGCCGAAATATGTCCAGATCGATTTGCCGAGGGCGCTGCCAGCGGCTCGCCCACTGCTGATAACAATGCTTGTGCTACCGGATGAGAGGGTGCTCGCAGAGCAACGGTGTCTCTACCTCCTGTTACAAGAGGCGGCACGCGCCGATCACGTTTTGTCACGATGGTGAGTGGACCTGGCCAGAATCGCGCCGCCAGTGCCTCGCACCGCGCATCCCAACCCGCTGCAATATTGGGCGCCTCTCGGCTTGATGCCACATGCACAATCATTGGGTTTGATGAGGGCCGCCCTTTGATAGCAAAAATGTTCGCTACCGCTGTCTCATTAAACGCGCACGCACCAAGCCCATAAACAGTCTCTGTCGGAAATGCGACAAGCCCACCCTCCTTGAGCTGATGGGCTGCTTTTGTGACTGCCTCGCTTGTTGGCTTATTGACGATTGAGGCCAATGGTCTTGCCACCCGTGATAATCTCGGGGGATGCTTGCTCAATAGCAATACGGTTCATCGACAGTGTGATACCCATTGCCTGATAGAGTTGAGCGAGTGATTGGTAAAAACCAGTTAGTGCTTGGTATTCCTGGGCCTGAGCACTAGCTAACGCACTTTGCTTTTGATACTTCAGATTTAGAAATGTTGGAGTCAAAGATTCTAGTGTTTGCTGCAAGACATCCAATGCGCGGAGGCTTTCAGCAGCGGCGATACGAAGCTCTCTTGTGGCACCAATCAACTGGTATGAAGCCACTACATTTCTCAACTGCGTCTTAACCTCAAGGGCCGCTTGAAGAATGGTGTTTTTATAGGCGAGAATTGAACTAGCGCGGTTGAGTCGTGATTGATAGTACTCGGCCTCGGCAGCTCGGTTACCTATTGGTTGCTGATACGCCAAACCAATAATGAAGTTAATACCGTTGCCACTAGAGACTGTCTCATAAGCATCACTGACATCTTTGCCAAGCCCATAAAAGACCATCTGGTAGTTGAGATCCAGTTCTGGCAGCACATTATTCTTGGCAACGAGCTCTTGGGCCGCTCGAGAGTCAATCGATAGGAGTGACTGGCGGATATCCGGGCGGTTTGCGACCGCTAAGAACAGTGCATCTTGAAGGCTGTACTCGATAGGTGATGGGTTGAGATCCTCTAATGGAAAAAGAAGCGTATCTGATTGGATTGGATACTCAGGATTATTGATAAGTACTTTTAGTGCATCTGACTTTTGCCGAAGTTCATTGCGGATGCTAATCATGCTGGTGCGACGATCTTGTAATGTTGCCACACCATCGGCGTAAGATGCATCATCGACATCAAAGCCTCTCCGTCGCTCTAGAATGTCTTTTACCTCAACGCCGACGTCAATCAACCATTGTTGAATTGAAAGGTTTTGCCAGGAATTCACAAGATCCCAATAAGCAAGCTCAGTCTGAACGATTGTTGATTGCAGGCCACTACGCAGATCCTCTACAGATGATCTTTGTATATTCCGTGCGATCCGAATCTGGGCGGTATTGACCTTTTCTCCAAACCCTTGAAGCAATGGTTGGTCCCACGCAAAGTTAATGGTGGAAAAATAGGCTGGGTTTGGACTTAACACTTCGTCTGCAGGCAAATTCCTGTTATCCGATTCCCATAAACTATTGCTTACTTGAAGTGACCCACCTGTAATGAGTTGTTTACTGAGCCCAACTTGTGCCTCGTATTGACGAGTTCGGAGCATATTGTCGTCGTATTCAAAATCTTGACTTGGGTTCCCGCCGCCACCTCCTGGATTAGGGAACAAAATAACCTGCTGGGGTTGATTGACGATGCTTGCTTGTCCGGACGCCAGAAAGACGACGTCGAAAGCCGCTTCCGCAACAATGACATCTTGCTGATTGATGGCTGGTTGCAACTGGGCGATTTTGAGATCTAGGTTATGTCGCAACGCAGACTCAATTACTGAGTCCAAATTAATAACAATTTGTTGCTGAGCTTCGCCCATCAGATTGGGGCCAACTGCGGTTTGTGTGATTGGGCCAGCTTTTCTGGGTCCCATCTCTGATAGCACGGCCATTCGATTCTTCAGTGCGTCGGCAATCTCAGTAGGTGGCTGTGTGGTGATCACAAGACCGTCTTGAGGATTAACGCTCAGCAACTCTTGGCTAATCGCGTCACTGACAGATCGCTGAAGGATCCCCGCTGCTCCATAATCCGCAAAAGGAGAATTACAGCCAGGGAGACTGACGTTCACAGCAACACAAATCGTGGTGCCCAAGAATAGCCGCCAGGTCCGCTTCAAACGGGAATGTATAAATAGGTGCCTCACAACCTCCCAGACTATCAGCCCAGCCCATTGAGGCCAAACATGGGGGCCATAGTTGATGCTCAGCGCCTCGTTCGATAGGCTGCAGGTGGTCAGCACTGGACGCTGACTGAAATGGTTGGCATTCTTGTGCTGATCAGACACACTAAGGACGCAGTAGCTGCTTGTGAGGCATGAGTTCTAAGAGAATCGACTGGTTTGGAAGACTGCTGGGCAACATTGCCGATACCTCTAGAGAGGTAGTCATCAGCAGCTTCTAGAGCCTGGCCTTGGATTTGAGCCAAACCCTGCAAAAGACACGACACGGAGGTCGTCACCATGAAAAAACGCACCCAACGAGTTCACCACACCTTTGTCGCAGCTCTCATGACGAGCCTTGCTTGTGGGCTGGCCATCAGTAGCCCTGCTGCGAGCCAAACTACTTCTGCTTCTGCGGACGGATCTCCCTATGTCGCCGTGATATCGACAGATGGGGCCTACTTGCGAAGCGGTGCCGCTAAGACCTACTACCCGATGGTTCAATTCCAGAGAGGCGATCTTGTAGAGGTGGTTGGTGAGAAAAATCGATGGGGCCGCATCCGGGTTGATGGCCCAGCTCTTTCTCAAGCACAGGGATTTATTATTTATCCAACGACCGAGTCTGGGCACCTTCGTGTTGCTAGCGATGGCAGCTCGGCTGTTACGCTTGGTCAACTTCCTGTTTATGCCCGTAATCTAAACACAAACGATCCATCACTCTGTTGGAAACGAATCTGCAATATTGCTCCAAATCAGACTATTGAAATTATTGAAACAACCACAGTTGATGGTGGTGGTGGTGCACCGGACCAAGTAGCCCACCGCATTCGACTACCAAAACAAGCTGAAGCATGGGTCAGTATGGCTTTCATTAGTCCAGCGAATGAGGCTGAGGTTGCCATCTGGCGCGCAAGCCTCACTGCTCCATCCCCCCCAGCTAAAGCCAACATCAATCCAGAAAAGCAACGTGTAGCTGAGTCCACTAAATCGAAAGAGAAGCAGTACACCCCCACTCATTCCGCACTATCAACTCAAGCATCGAATCCACGAGCCACTAAGCCTGAAACACCAGGTTCAGAGGTGATCGCCGCCCCAGCGGTTGCAAACTTGCCAACACCAACACCAGTCGTTGAGATGGCACCTGTTGTCATACCTGCACCAAAGGCAACCCCTGCAGCCAAAGAGCTTGCTTCACTCGAAGACCGCTATAGAAAACTACGCAACAATCCCACTGCTACAAAAGAGCTTGTGCCCCTGAGAAACCTATATGGTCAGTTTGTGACTGAGTATCCAGATTCTCCCGAAGCTCAGTATGCCGCCCTCAGAATCGAGCAATTGGGTATCTGGAGCGACCTCCAACAAAGACAATTAGCCATCACTGCGCTTCGAAGCTCGGCAAATACCGCCGCTGAGCATAATTCGTCTATTCGTCTAGCCTTGGCTAATGGTGGAGATTACGTGGCTGTTGGACGGCTCGAGGTCTCAACGATCTTCGATGGCGATCAATTACCGCAGCTTTACCGCCTTCAAGACCCTGGAACTGGCCGAACACTGGCTTATATCGTCCCAAATGACGATGTGGGCCTGATCATGATGCTGGGCCAGCTCATCGGTATCAATGGCAGTAAAACGTATGATTCTGGCCTCAGGCTCGAGATCATAGAACCCATGCGAATCGATGTTTTGGCTCCACAACAGTAGTCGATACGATCCCACCACAATGCACGATCCGCCCGCTATATTAGTGGACTGTCTGGGGCGTTAGCTCAATTGGGAGAGCGCCGCCTTTGCAAGGCGGAGGTTATCGGTTCGAGCCCGATACGCTCCATTAACCCAGACAGCTGCGATTCAATGTGTAATCCCTGTCGTTGTCAGGAACACTTGTCAGCGATGTTTGATCCCATACTCTTATTCACATTGATTCTACTTCTGGGGCTCATTATCCCTTTGGGCCCGCCACCCATTGGCAAGGCGCTCCCTGTTTTAATGTATCACCAGGTGCGGCCAGAGCCCTCTAGTGATCTTGCTGTCTCACCTGCAACATTCGAACACCAATTAGAACAGCTGCGCCAAAAAGGTTATGAGGGAATCTCTTTCAATGATCTTGCTGAGCATATTGATCGAAAGAAGCCACTACCGCGCCGCCCTGTCATCCTCACCTTTGATGATGGCTATGCAGATCTCGAGACACACGCACTACCCTTATTAAAGTCATACAACATGCCAAGCACCGTCTTTTTGCCGGTTGCGATGATTGGCGCTCAAAATTCTTGGGATGGTGGCACTGACCAGTTGTTGGACTACGACGCCTTATTTAGGCTTGCGGAACATCGTGTTGAATATGGCCTACATACGCTTAGGCACACCAATCTGCGCCACGTGAGTGATCAAGAGTTGTTTGACGACCTCACTGGATGTGTTCAAGAGCTCAATGAAAACCAATTGCCCCATCTACCAATACTCGCATATCCATATGGCGCATTTCACCGTCACGATGCTGCGAAGCGTCGAGCAATGCGACGTGTGCTTGAAAACGCTGGAATTAAGTTCGCTGTTCGAATTGGGTCACGGATTAACCGCATCCCACTACTAAAACCTTTTGAGGTAACACGCATTAATGTCAACAATACTGATGTTGACTGGCGTTTTGCCTTGAAACTTCGTCGCGGGCGACTTCGCTTGTGATCACAAGGGGCCCTTGAGCATTTGGGCATTTGTTGCCGCAGCTTATCAGTTTCAATATGACCCACTCTTCGAGTTCATCCTCTTTAGTGCCCCGTTTTCATGCCATTGTCACTACGCACACAGATCAACATTTGGCGAACACGCTTCTGGCATTAATTAAGCAGTCACCAACACCAGCATCAATTACCGTCACTGTTGATGGAGAGCATGTCACTGTGCAAGATGTTGTTGCAGCTGTTGCAAAAAAAACTGGTTACCCTCTCAATTGTGTCACCCGCCGGCATATGGGAGAACCCCGTCGTGCTCAAACAAGAAACAATGGTGTGCGGGCACTACTTGAACAGGGTGTTGACCAAAGTGATTGGCTACTCTTTATTGATGGAGATTGCCTCGCCGCGCCCAATCTAATTACAGCCCACACAAAAAGCACCAAAAACGCAAAATTCTCTATTGGTTATTTTATAAATCTCACAGAACAACAAACAGCTCAGCTCACTGAAGATTCTATTACAAGTGACCGCCTCACTGGGTTGTGCTTGCCCCATAATGATTCTTTAGAGGCGCGAAAAAAACGCTACCAAAAACAATTGTTTCTTCGTCGATTCGGTTTAACAAAGAAACACAAACCCAAAGCGGTCACCGGAAATATCGCGATTGAACTTACAGCATTCACTGCCATTAATGGTTTTGATGAGGCCTACACTGCTTGGGGGTTTGAAGATGATGATTTCTCAAGGCGGCTTTATAAGAAGCACTATCGACCAGCTATTGTGGTTGATAGTGCAATGGTGCTTCACCAGTGGCACAAAAGCTTGCGAGAATCAGATTGGCTCAAAAACCAATCTGCAAAGCGTTTTCGCAAAGGGCGACGGCGACCAGCCCATTGTCAGATGGGACTAATAACACCAGCGCCTCAGCCGGAGCCTATTTGCCGGTGTTTCTCTTAGTGATCACACTATTTGTTATTGAGAATATTCAGATAAGCGGCGCCCGTTTTATTGTTACGGAGATACCGATAAGCGCCAGTCATTAAGGCAGCATCACCATATGGGGTTTTTGTTGTCATCCCCAAGGATGAACCGAGCTGATCTTTCTTGTGACGGCCATAGATGTTCTTTAACAAAAAGCCGCTTCGCCCCAAGTAAACAGATACAAGGCCCTGTTTGTTATAGGTGTTACTGGCCCCTGGTGTTGAGCTTGTAATATCAGTAAATCCATCTGATTGAATATCAACCCCACCAGCAACAGACCAACCCATTTGCCCTTTGGGTTCAAGCCCCTTGGCATAGAAGAGTTGCTTATCATTAAACACCGAGTACACATACGTCCCACCACTCGAATCGTTCATGTTTGGTGCGCCAATGGCAATGTCATCAGAGCCATCGCCATTAAAATCACCAACGCCTGAAACAGAGAAGCCGAACAAGTCGTCGAGGTTGGCGCCTGAATACTTGTGGTCCTGAGTTCCAGCGACATCAAAGACATAGACTGCCCCAGCATTAGGTTTATTCCCGATCGTCTCAAAAGGAGCACTGCTAATGACAAGGGAATCTACGCTACCAGAAACCGTCTCACATGCGCTAACTGAGTAACCCATCATGGCGCCTGGAGAGATGCCTGACTTTGTAGTCAATTTAGTTGGAGTAACTGGTAATTCAGGCGCAGCAACTGTGAAATCTCCATCAAGAACATACACCACACCAGCATTCTTCCCGCTGAATGTGTCTTGGCTTGGGGCTCCAACAATTAAATCTGCTACACCATCATTGTTCACATCTTGACAATGAACACTCCAACCAAATCTTGACACATTGTCACCAGCAATATCACTGCCTTCAATACAAAAAAGGGCGTTGCCATCCTGGTCAAACCCAAAGACACCACCTCGCTTTGATGACCATCCAGGCGCTCCCAAGATAATTATGTCGCCATCTGTACTTCCGTTTGGATTACCAAAATTCTTACCATTTGCGACCGACCAACCCAATTCCGCAGTGGTGATTTGGGCGGTTGGTGGTAATAAGAGGCATGGAATGTTGAAGACGGAAATATCAAATAACTTTTGGCCGTCATAATCGTAAAACCTACCGAGCCCCTTTCTTTTTATTGGGTTTTTATAACCATCACTAAACTTTGGGCCACCCACAATCATTCGAGACCAAAATGGTGGATTCTTTGACGTTAAGAACGCAGAAGAGTTCCCCAACCAAACAACTTTTTCGGGGCCAGTCTTTTTAAATGCCGCTTCCTTTGTTGTCGTTTCGCCGCCAAGAGGCCTTGACGATTTCGACTTAATCTCAACGTTCTTGATTGATATGTTTTTCCAGGTGTTCTGCCCGACCTGTTGGCCTTCAAACCAGGTTGACACCCATTTGTTGCCATCAAGCTTATCGAGCCCGCGGTAAGTCCCAACAACATCCCCATCAACTTCCACAGTCACCTTGTCTTTGCTGGAGTCATAGAGAATCTCAACTGATTCCTTCCCACTCGAAATAGATTCTGTGGAAATAGTTTTTGGTGCGTTGCCTTTAATGTGCTCAATAACTCGCATGTAACGCTTTGAAGATTTTGGAGACCTTTGGAAAAAAGCGAGTTCAACACCGTCCTGTATTTTAAGGTCGCCTAGTTCTGCTTTCTTTGCGAAAAACACAGAGACACCAGCGATCGTCTCTGGCACAGCGGGATCTCGTGTGAGGTTGCTGGCTTTGAGTTCCAAATCAAATGTGATTTTTATGTCGTCTGAGAGTGCATACTCTTTTTGATTGTCAGCAAAAGTGGATCTTCCAGTCGAACCATTCCCCTCAAAAGAGAGTTTGCTTCCGGAGGATGAAGTGGAAATACCACCTTCCTGAAATTGGGCAAAATGACTGTAATTCTTCCACCCACTAATTTCTCGGTCAGCAAATACGGGGTTGGTCCAACATACTGCTGCTGAGATGATGGCCAATTTAATGAGTGTGTTTGCCTGAAGTGACATGACGGTGGTCTCCTGGATGCGCCGTCGGCTTCCCCTAAAATATGAGGGGGCCTGTGTTTGAGAATTATTCCAAGTAGGCATACTACTAGCTCAAACCGAACCAGGCCATCAGAACTAGTGAATCCGCCCTGCCACAAAGCACTTAATGAGCTTAGGCCCCTATTAGATCGTCATTGAAATGTCACTGGAGTCTAGGATCCGCATTTTGGCTCTGATGGGGGATAGATGTCATAGCTCACAAGTTTTGTTTTGAGCCGCGATGACACTGTTGTGCTGAGTGGCTCAGCAGATTGGGGTCGCTTAACGACGACCCGTTTTAGAGCAAAACGACGGGCTATGGCCAAGAGTTCTGGAAGGTCATCATCCTCACCAACGAGCCGTCGAGCTAATCGCATTGGTTTTTTTGCAAGCGCTGCCTTACTACGCTTCAGTGGAAACATGCCATCGATATAAACCACATCAGGGCGATCGACCAATTTTGACAACCCCTCTTTCGCGTCAGCCATAACCAAATCTAATTGTGAAAGTGGTTCTGTTAACGCCTCAACAAGCTTGCCTCGTTGAAGGCCGTCAAAAAGTATCGCCGCTATGACTGGGTTTCGTTCGAAGGCTGTTACTTGAAATCCCATACAGGCCAATAAAACCGCGTCTTGCCCAAATCCCGCGGTTGCATCTACGACGTGTCGAGCGTGTGTGCCAATAGCTTTATGCAATGGTTGTTGGCGACCCAAATTTCCACTACCAGTGCGTGTGTCGATATGGCTAAAGTCTGCAAATGTGCCACGTCCATGTGGGGTTTCATGGTCCCACAACTCAACACGATGGTCGGTCACAACGACACGGACTTCGTTTTCCTGCACAACTGCATCAACAGAAGAAACAATCTCTACATCCGGTAGATGAGACTTTGCCCATGCTTGGCGCTGGGCACTTTGGGAGTCTATTGCGAGGGTGACCCTGGTCTTTGTGGTCGGTTTTTTTGGTTGGGAACTCGACATTTCTGAGTATCCAAAACGAAACAACAACGATCCATCATCCAATACAATTATCGCCCGAGTGTTACTGCTAAAAGAGGTTATCAGGTGATACTCGATTGGTTCAATAAAGAAGGCCTCACCTTCGCCTTCCCAACATTAACCCTTGAGATTGATAGCCAAGAGCCGGTTCAGATTAGTAACTCATTGCCTGCCATAGATTCATGGGAAATATGACAAGGCTTACTCCTGACCATCTTTGCATACTGCGCGGGTACAGGTTTTATGATGATCCCATACACTGTCTAGATCTTAGTTTCGATTCACTCTAAAAAGAACGCTCAATAGTAGCCCCAAGATAATTAACGGCAGCGAAGATATGACCACTAAAAAGGCGCGGCGGAAAAAAAATAACGGTTGGCGTAATGCCAGTAACAGTGATCATCATGAGCTCTATGAGCTTTCTGTACAGGATGCAGATTCTGAGTGTGCGATTATTGACCAGGTGTGGAATGAACGACGCCAACGAACAGCCACCTCTATTCGTGAAGACTTTTGTGGAACGGCCTTGACAGCTTCTGCTTGGGTTAAGTTGCGCAAAAACAACACTGCGACCTGTGTTGATAATGATGCTGGTGTGTTGAATTGGGCTGAGAATCGAGTCAAAGAACGTCTTGATGAGAGTGAGGCTGAACGAATATCGTTTGTTAAGGCTGATGTAATAACTGCTAACACTGAGCTTGTTGAGAGTGTGTTAGCGATGAATTTTAGTTATTACCTTTTTAAGAAACGATCACAATTAGTTGAGTATTTTCAATCTGTCCATAAAGCCCTCACGGATGATGGGTTATTCCTTTTGGATGCATATGGAGGAAGTGATTCTTTTTTAGAAATGGAAGAGGATCGTGACCTAGATGGCTTTACATATATCTGGGACCAACACTCCTATAGCCCTGTCACAGGGAATGTCACCAATCATATTCATTTTGTGTTTCCTGATGGATCTCGTTTAGATAAAGCGTTTACTTACAATTGGCGATTATGGACACTTCCTGAAATCCAAGAATTGCTTTTAGAAGCTGGCTTTTCTAACGTTGTTGTGTATTGGGAGGGTTCCGATGATGATGAAGAAGAAGGTAATGGTGAATGGGCCATCACAACTGACGGGGAAGCTTGTGAGGGTTGGATTGCCTATCTTGTTGCTGAGAAATAGAACTTTTTTTGATTTGATTAACTTCGTAAAAACAAAAGTATGTTTGAACTTCTAAACCAACGTCCACAACTCGCTGCGACCCTGCGTCAAGAACTTGATGGTGTCATCGAAATTTTTGAGCAGCAGTTAGCTAGTGAAATACCTGCAGTGAGTGAGTTGTGTGTCCATATCAATCGATACAGAGGCAAAATGCTCCGGCCGACATTATTGTTGGTCTCTAGTCTGGGTTGCTATGGATCAACTGGAAATACTGCGAAAAAAATATCTAAAAAACATCGCATTGTTGCCGCAGTCACTGAAATGATTCATATGGCCACACTTGTCCATGATGATGTTTTAGACCTTGCTCAAATGCGCCGCAATGGACCAACAATTAATGATTTAAATGGCAATCAAACCGCTGTTATGTTTGGTGACTATCTCATTTCTAACGCGTTTCACCTGTGTTCGCACGCTGGCGATCCTGATATTAATCTGCGTTTAGGTGAGGTCACTAATACGTTGTGTGAGGGTGAGATCATACAACTAAGCCATCGTGATGATATGACACTGAGTGAAGAGACCTATTTTCAAATCATCTCAAAGAAGACGGCTTCATTGATAGGTGCGTGTTGTGAGTTAGGTGCGATTCTCGCAAATGCTGATGAAAATGTTGTGAAAGCAATGAGGGAATTTGGTTGCTCTTTAGGAATCGCGTTCCAAATAAAAGATGATTTGTTAGATTTTATGGGTGAACAAGAATTATTAGGGAAAAAGCCTGGCAAGGATATTGATGCTGGTGAATTCACACTCCCTTTGATTGACTATTTTAGTCACGCATCAGAATCCAAAAACAAACAAATGCTCGAGCACCTTAAGGTTGGTGATGCCACTGCTGTGCACTCTGAGTTATTAGTGAGTCGCTCTCTGGATCGATCAATAGAGAAGGCTGCTGCATATGTTCAACAAGCAAAAGATCAACTTGTTGTTTTAGAGGACAGTGATGCACGAGTCCTTTTGTCAGAAATTGCTGACCAAGTCATTGTGCGAACCTTTTAGTTAAATTTCAGGCTTTGATTATTCGCTTGTGAGTGCTTTTTTAGCTTGGGCAATAAGGTCTTCTACGCGCTCTGTCACACCAGAGAGTGCCCCCTCATCTGATGTAAGCTCCCCTTGGAGTTGGTCGAGCTCATCCAATAACTTCTGGCCCGCCTGTTCTATAACATCGGTTTCTTGAGCTGCTAATTTGGCGACGGATTCAAGAAGTGGGTCCAGCTCAGTCTCTGCCCAAGAACCCAACCTTTTGGACGATGACTGAAGAGAATCTAGTGCTTTGTCAATTTTTTCGGCGATGGCCTCATGCCGAGCTTGGGGTCCATTGGGAGATTGATTGTGTGGTGATTGGTCCATCAAATTCTGCTCCTCTAGCTCAATAAATGGCATGGATTGATATACCTAAGAGTATTCCGATCCTAACCCTACTTGTCTACCAAGACTTTTGATGCTTTTTGGATCCTAGGGCGATCTTTGGATTCTTTGTTCTATTGACGATCCAAAACTGGATTCTAGGATAAACGATCTTGCACCCCATCCACATGAGAGTGTGGATTCTGGAGGATTCCCATTATGTTGCCTCGTACGCCACCACGTGTTGGCCAAAACGGTTTTCTTTACGTCCCCCCTTATCGCATTCAAGGCATCAGTATTGCTGGTGAACAGACGGTCGTACAGATCCCGGAGTTGAGCCTGGCCTTTGATATTGGATTATGTCCTCGTATTGCATTGGCCTCAGATTTTGTCGCACTTTCTCATGGCCATATGGATCATGTTGCGGGCTTACCGTATTACTTCAGCCAGCGAATGTTCCAAAAAATGGTTGTTGGAACCTGTATTTGTCATGAAGACTTAGCGCCAGCTCTCCTAAATATGATGGACGCATGGGTTAATGTTGAGCAACAACATACAAAACACAAGGTTGTTGGGCTTGCTCCTGGCGATCAGTATGAAATCAAAAACAACATCATGTTGCGTGCGCTTCCAGCCGACCATACCGTCCCTGCCCTTTCGTACGCTGTTATTGAGTATCGAAGTAAGTTGCGTGAGGAATATTGTGATTTACCACAAGATCAATTACGCGACCTTAAAAAATCTGGGAAGCCAATTACCCAGGTTTTTGAAATTCCCTTGATCGCCTACAGTGGTGATACTCAATTAGGGCCTTCTTTGTACAGCCCGGAATTCACTGAGGCCAAAATTGTGATTTCCGAATGCACCTTCTTTGACCAAGATCACAGATCAAGGGCGACCAGCGGAAAACATCTTCATGCTGCCGATATTGTTGGTCTCCTCGACGTTTGGAAGGCTGAGGCTGTCATTTTGATTCATACCTCCCGCCGAATGGACCTTGAGCGATCGAGAGAAAAGTTATTGACGCTTATTGGTCCTGAACAGGCGAGTCGTGTCCATTTTTTGATGGATCATCGCCGTAATCGTGCTCGTTATGAGTGCCAACAGGCCGCGTTGGATTCAAAATAGGCCCCTCACGGGGACCATGATTCAATTTGACGATTTTTGGTTCGCGTCTTACATTCATGGATCGGTTGTTGTTGGCATTCAGTAGTTGTGTTGTAAATACAATATTGTTTGTTCTTGAGTTCACGGAAATCAGCAACACAACCGTGTCTCGACTCAGCTTTACTGCTGTTCCGGAGAGGGAATTTGGATGGGCCAACAAACCTCACAAATCAAAGAAGAGTTATTCGCTTTTCTTCGAACACAACACCCCAATGTCTGTCGACATTGGTTTGATGAAATTGAACCATTAGAGGTTTCAAATGGAACTTTGAAACTTTTAGTACGGGAGACTGTTCAACTTAAATACCTACGAAGGTGTTGTGTTGATCAATTCACTGAAGCAGCACAAAGTGTTACAGGGCGATTGTTGGTTGTCAGTTTTGTTGGTGAAGATGATGTTGATAATAGTGTTAATGAAACACTGTTTGAAAATTTACCACCAGTTGTACCCAACGAACCATTTTCACCACTAACTATCGACAATGAAATGTTGATTAGCCCAGACTACTCCTTTGATAATTTTGTCATTGGACCCGGTAATCGTTTAGCCCATGCTGCTGCATACGCTGTCGCACAAAAACCAGGAAAGGCTTATAACCCCCTGTTTATTCATGGTGGTGTTGGTCTTGGAAAAACACATCTTCTCCAAGCTATTTGTCAGTTGGCGATGGCACACCGTCCTGACTTACAAATCTACTACATTTCATGTGATGGTTTTATGACACACTTTTTGGAGGCGGTCCAAGCTGGACAAATGATGGATTTCCGTCACCGTTTCCGGAATGTTGATTTGTTGGTTATTGACGATATCCATGACCTTTCAAAGCGAAATAGGACACAAGAGGAATTCTTTCACACATTCAATAGCCTCTACCAAAGCGGTAGGCAGATTGTTTTGTCCTCAGACGCAGCCCCAGATGAGATTCCAGACCTAGAAGAACGACTTATTAGCCGTTTTAGTTGTGGTTTGGTGGCTCAAATTGAACGACCTTGTTACGAGACTCGTGTTGCTATTGTGAAACAAAAAGCTTTTGTGCAACAGATTGATCTTCCAGATGATGTATCGAGTTATATAGCAGCGAAAATAGATACAAATATTCGCGAGCTTGAGGGTGCGTTGATAAAGGTGCATGGATTAGCGCATGTTAATGCTGTTCCTATATCACTAGCTCTTGCTAAAGAAGCTATTGGTGATCGATCGAATCGATCTCGATCTCAACACCCAAGTATTCAAAGTATTATTGATGCTATTACTTCATATTATGATGTGAAGTTGACTGACCTTCTATCTAAGAGAAGGCAAAAGTCTATTGCTTTGCCACGTCAGATTGGTATGTGGTTAGCGCGCAAACATACCCGTTATAGCCTTGAAGAAATTGGGGGTTATTTTGGAGGCCGTGATCACACAACAGTGATGCACGCTATTCGCGCTATCAATACAAAGCGAAAAGGTGACTCTTCTTTAGATCAAGATCTAAGTCACCTTGAAGAACAACTGAGTTCACAATCTACAAACAGCTCAACAGAAACCACCTAACCCCAACCAAACTAGTCCACTCACCGTAAAATCCCATGCGATTGGGATCTTTTGTGGTTGTTGGTTGTTGTGACAATGACCCACATTTTGTCCACAGGGCACCCCGAATTTCACTGTCTGTGATTGTGTTTGTGGGTCGTGTGTAGCCTGTCTAAACCTGTATTTATTTTTTGTGTGTGGGTTGTGGCGCCCTTTTGGCCAACCTGTCTGCTTTTTCAAATCGGGTTATTGAGTCGACAAATCACTATTTGGATTGTCAGGGTAATTGACATTTTATTCACACCCAACAACATATATAAACTGTTTTATATAAACGGTTTATGGTTGTTTATTTTGGTTTTCCACATTTAGACAGGTATATTTAACGAGAGATGATGAGAAATACTTAAGGGGTTTTGTGGTTCAAAATGCCTTCTTTTGAGGCTCTTGAAACTTGTTGGCACTTCGAACAAAATACGGTTGTTCGTTGTGCAACAAGAATCTTCCGGAGTTTACGACCACATGATTCACACGGCTCCCCACCCCGACCGTAGACCAGATGGTGATGCTGAAATTGGCCTGCCTGGTCGAGAGGATCACGGTAAGACGAAATGGTAGATCCACCAGACAAAAGGGCAGATTCCAGTGTGGAGCGAATACAGTCTGCTAAACGGGCTACGCGACCAAGACGGAGTTGGTTTGATGGAGTTAATGGGTGAATACGAGCAGCAAACAACGCTTCATCGGCATAAATGTTTCCAACACCCGCTAACACACGCTGATCCAAGATCGCTACTTTGATACTCCGGCGTGTTCGCTTGAGGGCGAGAGCCAAATCATCTTTGGTCAGCGTCAACGCATCTGGTCCTAATTGGTGGTTTATCCGCTGGTTCATTGCCTCTTTTGATCCAAGTGGACGAAGCCCCCCAAATCTTCTTGGATCACGAAAACATAAAAACACTTCACCCCGACGTCCTTTGAGTTTCCAGACACAGTGAATGTGGGAGTCAACGGGGATGTCTTGAGATCGTCTAAACAACATAAATTGTCCAGTCATACCCAAATGCACACATAACACCTGGCCGGATCGTGCCTCAAAAAACAAGTTCTTTCCATGCCTACTCAAGGTATGGATGTGATCACCTTCTAAAAGCTTTTTTTTAAGTGCCTTTGTAGTGATCCGAGCTTGAGGCTGGATGACCACATCCTTCCGCGAAATAGACACAGAAATCACCTGTGTCTTTGCAAGATCGGGTGCAAGTGTGCGTCGGACACATTCAACTTCAGGAAGCTCAGGCATCTATTTATCGTCCCACCATTTAGGCATGAACATTACTTATAACCCCATCCCATCACGATACACGGGAGTATACTCATCAAGGAAATCGAACCCATGTGAAAGGGAGTTCACCTGATGCTAGAAGCTGACCAAAATAAAGATCAAAACCTACAAGCCAGTGCTGAAAAGATGGCCCAGAAAGTCAAGGATGCACACCATCAAATCTCCTCTGAAATAGGCAAGGTCATTATTGGGCAACACCAAGTGATTGATGAGTTGCTGATATCACTATTTTGTGGTGGACACGCTCTTGTGGTTGGTGTTCCTGGTCTCGGAAAAACACTACTCGTATCCACTATTAGCCAAACCCTAACACTTGATTTTTCTCGTATTCAATTTACCCCAGACTTAATGCCATCAGACCTTACTGGCACTGAGGTAATCGAGGAAGATAAAACCACAGGTATGCGATCTCTTCGGTTTGTTAAAGGGCCGATTTTCTCAAACGTCATTTTGGCAGATGAGATAAACCGAACACCACCCAAAACTCAAGCAGCGCTTTTAGAGGCAATGCAAGAGAGACAAGTCACGACAGGTGGAGTGCGGCATGCGCTACCAAACCCATTTTTTGTATTAGCGACACAAAACCCGATTGAGCAAGAAGGAACCTACCCACTTCCCGAAGCCCAGTTAGATCGGTTTATGTTCAATATTAAAATTTCATATCCAAACGAGAATGAAGAGTTAGCAATTGTTCAACAAACAACAGCCCTTAAAGAAACAAGTTTAAATGCGGTGTTGGGTGCTAGTGATGTTGAGGAAGTGCAAAAACTTGTTCGACAAGTTCCAATCGCAGATCATGTTGCTCGTTATGCAGTCAGAATTGCTAGGTCTACAAGAGTTCGGGACGTCGATGACCCCCCAGCGGTCGTAAAAAACTACGTGAGCTGGGGCGCTGGTCCCCGGGCGAGCCAATTCTTGGTCCTCGCTGCAAAAACACGTGCGATTTTATCTGGTGATGCTCATGTGACGCCAGATCACATCAAATCAATTGCACCATCAGTGATGCGACACCGCGTTATTACTAATTTTAACGCTGAAGCAGATGGAATTACATCAGATGAAATCGTTGCCACTCTTTTAGATGAAATACCAGTGGAATCTTCAGTGGGTGATCTCAAGAAGAACTTGGATTCAGTTCTACCATCACACTCTTAAACAAGACGACTAAGAAATAGCTTTATGGTGCTGGTATTAGTGAACCACAATAATGAGTAGTAACAACCAAAATTATGTTCGTGCAGAGCAGTATTTGGCACCCGAAACACTCGCCCAACTAGCGCCATTAGAGTTACGCGCAAAAATGATTGTTGAAGGAGTTATGAGTGGAATGCACCGCTCTCCGTATCAAGGTATGGCAGTTGAGTTTGCTCAACACCGTCAATATGTTCCTGGCGACGACCTTAAACATCTCGACTGGAAGGTATATGGACGATCAGACAAACTCACTATCAAGCAGTTTCAACAAGAAACAAATCTTGACATCTTATTGTTAGTTGATGCTTCCGCTTCAATGGGATTCGGATCTCTTGATATCAAACAAGGGTGGGGTGGCACGAAGGCAAGTGAAAAAACAAAAACATGGACAAAGTTTGATCACGCAACCGCCATTGCCACAGCGGTTTCTTTTTTATGTCTTCACCAACAAGATCGAGTGGGATTAGTGACCTACAACAGTGAATTACAAAACATGGTCCAGCGTAGTAATAGCCAAGGCCAGTGGCATCGCATATTGAATTCATTAAGCACTGTGCCAGTAGGCGAAAAAACAAACTTGGTAAAACTAGCAGACCAGGCGCTAAGTAAAATTAGAAACAAAGCATTGTTTGTTATTGTTTCAGATTTCTTTGAGCCACCAGAAGCAATTCAACAAGCACTTGCTCGATTTAAACACCGACAAAAAGATGTCATGTTGCTCCAGGTGTTAGACAACCAAGAGATCCAGTTTCCTTTTATGCGGGACGCGGCATTTCAGGGTCTTGAATCAGAGGGTCGCGTTCGGGTTGATCCAAAGGCATTGCGAAATGCGTATCTTGAGGTGCTTGCCAATCATATTGAGAAAATTAGTTTGATGGCAGGCCAATTTGGTTTTAGCCACACCATTTTCGATAGCCACAAATCAGTCGGACCCGCTATTAGTAAAATTCTTGTCCGACGCAGCGCGCTCATTAAGCGGAGTAAATCAGCATGAGTTTTATCACCATAGGCTTGGCCGTTGCGGGTCTTGCGGCAATGGTGATCCCCATTGTTATTCACTTATTGAGTCGCGAGCGATACCAAGTGGTTCAGTGGGCAGCTATGCAATTTTTGATTGAGGCCTATCGACGCAACAAGCGACGCCTGCGTATAGAGCAAATAATTCTAGTAGCAATTCGTTGTCTAATTTTATTGTTATTAGGTATTGCGTTAGCCCAACCACTCATTAATTCAAAAAACATCCTAGGTAACAGTGGTCCAAAATCTGTTCATTTAGTCATGGATGATGGTTTGATTTCCGGGCTCACAGACAAGCAAGGTCAAACAGCTTTAGATAAACAACGAATAATCGCTCAAGAAATCATAGGATCCTTAAATACAGATGACCTTATTAGTGTCACAACAACCGCGCAACCCGCACAAGCAGCAGTAGCGCCAGCAACAACAAATCACAGGGGTGTGAATGATCTCTTGATAGCAATGGAGCCATCATCATCAATAAGTGATCTTCCTACAGCCCTCAGGTTGGTGGAAGAGCAGATTGAACAACTTCAAGATCAAAGCCAGCGGCACGTGGTTTATTTATTAAGTGAGTTTCGACAAGGGTCCACCTCTTTAGATGAACCAATCAATAAAATGTCACTGAGTGATAGGTATGGAGTTGAGCTTTTAGCAATGGCTCCAAGTAGCGAACCGATTTCAAATGTCCAAGTTGTTTCTATTACACCTATTCGCCATATGGTGATGCCAGAGCACGGTGATCGCAACACACAAGTGACTATCACGTTACGTAGAGAAGGTGGAAATTTCCCACCCGAGGATACAACACTCCAGGTTGTTACAGACCGAGGGCAAGAGGCGACAGAAGTAACCGTTAGTTGGAAGGCTGGACAACAAGAGATGTTAGTTGAAGTGATGTTAGATTTATCTAACATCGCAAGCGCGAATATCGAGCTTCAGGCTTCTATTGAGCATGATTCACTTGAAGTGGATAACCATCAATTCACATCACTACGAAGTGTCGAGACAATCCGCGTAGCAATTATTGATCGCCAACTACAAACTGGTCGGCCCCGGGTTGATGAAATGCAGCCTGGCCACTGGATTAATTTAGCTCTACTTCCAGAAAACAAAAGTCCAATTGAAGTTTCATATATTGAACCCACAAGTTTAGATGGTGGGCAACTATATGGCATTGATGTTGCGTTTGTGGTTCGCCCAGATCTACTTACACAAGAGGGAATAACAACCGTCAAAAACTATGTTCAAGGGGGTGGTTTTCTTATTATTTCTCCCCCACCAAACGTAGATTCACACGCTTGGGCAACCCCATTGTTGTCCGCTTTATCATTACCTTGGATAGTTGAATTAGAAACCAATAAACACGAGTCTTCGATTGCTTTATCAACAGAGCAACCCCCATCATCACTACTTGGTTTATTGGGACCAGAAATGGAATCATTAAGCCGCCCAGTGCTTTTCTCCAAGACAATTAATGTCCAGATACCAAGTGGCTCACAAGATGCTGCTCTTATCTTTGAAGACGGACAACCCGCACTTCTTATTGGTCAAACAACAAGTGGTGATGATTTGGTGTTTGATAAATCAGTAAACCAAGAAGAGCAATCCCAGATAAACAATAGTCTGACTGCTCGGCGTGGCATTGTTGTCATGATGTCAACAGCGTTAGATCTTGAGTGGACAAACCTGCCAAGTAAACCACTACTAGTACCTCTCCTTCATGAGACTATTCGCCAAGGGCTTGGTCTTATTCGTTCTCAACAAAACGCTCTTGTTGGACAAAGACCTATCTTGTGGCCAGGTGCTACAGAGATCGAGTTAGCCAATGGAAGTCGTGTCACAGCAGCACAAGATGGACGTGTTAATCAACCAATCAACACACCAGGCCTCTGGCGTGTCCAAGATAGCCAAGGAACTGCTCTTGGTGTACTTGCAATAAACATCAATCCACTAGGTGGGCGCACAGAGGTAAATGCACCCGAGGCGGTTCAAAATTGGCTTGATCGTGGCACACCCGAAAAAACAAAATGGTCCTTTATTGATGCCGGGGATCCAACAGCGGCTCTAAGTGACACCCCAAACAAAGCACCCATTGGTCGTACTATTTTGTTTATTGTGCTTGGTCTACTTGTTCTTGAAACACTTCTCTCACGTCGTTTCAGTCATGCACACAGAACAAGTCAAAGTGAACAAAAAAATATTTCGCTAGATGAACATATAAGCCAGGTTATTGGCGGGGGTCGCGCATGAACTCCTCCTTCAGCCGCTGGCTCTTAAATATTGATGATCTTCCCATCAATAGCACATCAGCTGAAATTGCATGGGTTTACAATTGGCCAGCTTGGGTGTGGCTTTTAATTGTGCTATTGGTCGCTTTATTCTCATTTTGGACTTACGCCAAAATATCTGGATTGCGACTCGGTCGTGGTGTACTCGCTGTTGTTCGTGGAGCAGCGTTATTGTTGTTGATTATTCTTATTGCTGGCCCAATGATCCAAATCCCAAGAGAGTTTGTGCAAAAGGATTGGGTAATCCTTCTTGTTGATCGAAGCGCATCAATGCAAATTGGTGACATCAATTCTAATCAAGGCACACAAACACGTGATCAACAACTTCAAGATTTGATAAAAGAGAACGCACTTGTTTTTGAAGATCTAGGTAAAGAAAAAGATCTTGTGTGGTTGGGTTTTAATGAATCCACTTTTGTGGTTGGAGGACCAACCCGAGAGAAGGATGGGAGTATCAAATTAGATTTACCTGCATCAGAGGGCGAGCAGACACAAATTGCCACAAGTATTCAGGATGCACTAGAGCGCGCTGCGGCTCGGCCAATCAGTGGTATTGTTCTTTTGAGTGATGGGCAAACAACTGATCCGCCAAACCAAAATCTTATTCGCCAACTTGTTTCAAACGCAGTCCCAATATTTCCAGTTCCCCTTGGTTCATCTGGACTTGTTGGTGATTTATCTATTTCAAACGTGGTTGCACCCACACAAGCTTTTATACGTGATCGAATACCAATTCAGGTTGATGTTGATTGGAGTGCAACTGGAGAGGTGCCCCCACAACGCACAATTCGCCTTATTGATGAACGAACAGGCAAAGAGTTAGACGTCGCAGAATTACCAATGGGTTCTAATGAGACAAGCGTTACACTCATCGCTGATGCCACTTTGGCCGGCGAAGCTACTTGGACAGTTGTAGCAGAGACAAAAGAAGCCGATCTTGCTTCAGAAAACAACACAGAGTCATTTTCTATAAACCTAATTGATCGCCCACTTCGCGTTCTTTATATCGAAGGTTATCCGCGTTGGGAGTATCGTTATTTAAAAAACCTTCTTGTTCGAGAAGAGTCAATTCGTAGCGCCATCATGCTCGTGAGCGCCGATCAAGATTTTGCACAAGAAGGCAACGAGCCAATTTCACGGTTGCCTAGAACGGCAGAGGAATTACGAAAATATGACGTTGTCATTCTAGGTGACATCCCCGCCGGCTTTCTCTCACCACATCAGATAGAACTACTCCGCGATCATGTGCTAGAAAATGGAGCGGGTTTGTTGTGGATTGCAGGTGAGCGATCTGTGCCCTATTCATTCACCTCAACAACACTGTCAGATTTATTGCCAATGACAAGTGGACCTCGTGTAGGGCGTTTGACTGAGCCAGTCAATATGGTGCCCACCAAAGTTGCTAATGCAATGGGCGTACTTAATTTGACCACCAATGAAGATATTGGTTTTTGGCCTAACGAACTAATTTCAGCAGATCACCCATGGTCACAAATCCACTACGCACAAGCAATCGATCCTCATCGGCTTAAGGTTGGCGCAGAGGTACTTGCTGAATCAACCCAAGAAATAAACGGGTCACCCATGCCACTGGTTATTCAACTTCGGTATGGCGCTGGTAAATCTGTTTATATGGCCACAGATGAGATTTGGAGATGGAGATTCGGGCGAGGCGGAGGATTGATTGAGCAGTTCTGGATTCAATTAATTAGAAATCTTGGTCAAACTAATACTGGTGATCCACTTCAACCAGCAATGATTACCGTCGAACCAAGTCGACTTACGCCCGGGCAACCAATGCGAATTGAGCTATCTGTCCAGACCAAACTGATCGCAGATCAAATTGGTGATTCTCTAGTGGTTGAGTTGCTCCGAGGTGGTGATGCTGTGGGCACCCTCTCTTTAGAGCGCGAAGATGCCACAAACTACAGTGCGACTTACATCCCCAGTACGCCTGGGAAAATAGAAGTACAACCCCGTTCCCCAATTCTTGAGGGTCTCAATTTAAGCGCGACAGTTGAGGTTGAATCAAAGCAAAATGAATTGGCACAACCACAAACAAATCACGATCTACTTCAGCAGATAGCTGTTCAAACTGGTGGGAGGGTCATTGAGCCAAATGAGCTCAATAAAATTGCCACCATGCTTCCAAATCGTTCTGTGCGGACCCTGAATCCACTCTTAGAGGCAATATGGGATTCTCCATTAGCGTTCATCTTGATAGTGCTACTTCTGACCGGTGAGTGGATCGGCAGGAGAATAATTGGTCTTGTCTGACCAACATTCCAGTGGATTTAGGGCCATAGAGGTCGATACTTAAGGAAATGCGTCCCAAATAGTCACCCAGTATTATTTTGGTCAATAATCAACTATGGAAGCCATTAATAAACAATTACACAACACCCGCTCTCAAGGGAAATTATTGTTGCTTTCCCAAGCAACTTCAATTTTGTTGGCGTTAATTGTGTTTGCGATTATGAGCCTTGTATTTATTGACTGGGCGCTTCGGTTTCCCAGTGCACTTCGTTTGTTACTGCTTATTGCATTAGTGGTTTGGTGCCTTTGGGTCATTCGCCAATTTCTCTGGCCCGCAACACAATTTAATCCCACACTTACAGAGGTGGCACTCCGTGTGGAAAAGAAAAGACCAGAACTAGCGAATCATCTGGCATCCAGTATTGACTTTGTTCAGAGTGGTGAAGACAAGATAAATCCACTCGCGGCGCGGTGTGTCAAAGAGACTGAAAGGCGCCTACAACGAACATCAATAAAAGGTGTCATTAACAAGCGTGGACCAATGGGTTGGGGTGGCGTTGCTCTGGCAGGCGTGATTGTCGCAGTCATTCTTGTTTCCATTAATCCAACAAACGCATCTGTTGGTGTTCAACGTGTGTTACTTCCTTTTGGGAAAGCCGCTTGGCCCGCCCGAACAAGTGTTCAGTCATTGATGACAGATGCTGTTGGTGAAAAGATGGTATATCCCCGAGGGCAGGCACTTCACCTAAAGGCTCAAAACACAACACCTCAAGGTGAAGATGAGCGCGTTGAGGCGACTTACCGTTACCTCATTAATGAACAATGGGCACCCTGGCAAACAATTGTTCTTACCCATCAGCGCAATGGTTTACATGAGCGACTTGTTGATACAAATGCAGGTGCGATTGAGGTTTTGTTTTCAACAAGTGATTCACAAACAGATATTGAGCGGGTTAATCTCATTCCACCCCCATCTATTGAATCCGCCCAACTCCAAGTGGTTCCACCAGATTATGCAGCAGAACTTATTGAGCCTCTCACCCAAGATCTTGGGCAGGGAGTAGATCGATTACTGACATCAAAAAAAACCGTGCTTGCTCGATCAAATCTCACGCTTCATATGAAACTAAACAAGGCAATTCCTATTCCCGAAGACCCATCTGATCAACAGGCGTGGCTGCGAAAGACGATGGGGTTTACTGGCGATGTCTTGCCGTCCTTTGAACATAATCCTGAAGACCCCTCACAATGGAAGATGGAATGGACCGCTGATAAGTCGATGGTGATGTCTTTAGATTTGCAGGATGTGTACGGTCTTCGTAACCAGGATTTGATTTCATATCGCATTGATGTTGTAGAAGATCGTATCCCAGAAATCGCCATCCTCGAACCAAAGGTTGATGAAGCTGTTTTAGCGACGGCGTTAATTCCAATTGAGGTTGAAGCGCGTGATGATGTTGGGCTTTCTGAAGTTGGGTTGGAGTTAACACCTTTTACCGACGACACATCCACTGTGCCACCAGCACTTTGGATGTTCCGGGAAAAAACAAATCAACGCTTACAAAGATTAATGAATCAGATTGATCTAGGCACACTACAACTTGTAGAGGGTGATGAACTCGCTTTGTGGGGTCTTGCCTCAGATCGTTCGTTTGGTGAAGAGGGTGGCAATAATGAAGTTCGTTCACAGCCAAGACGACTTCGTATTATCAACACAACGGAATTTCTAGAGCAAGTAAGGCAAAATTTAGGCGGTGTTCGGCAAAGTGCAATTCAAATCGAATCACTCCAACAAGAGTTAGAGGCAGTTATTCGTAGTGAAGGGCTGAGCCCGGGAATGGATCGACAACAAGGTCGCCTTGTTCAACGAATGGCGCAACAACAAGAGTTGATTGGTGATCTTGCTGATTTGGTTGAGATGAATCAGCTTGATGATGAACTTCTTGCAGAGCTACTTGATGAGATTGAAAATCAAATGTCACTTGCTCGTAACGCAGGCGCCCGAGCTGTTGCTTCAATAGAAGAGGGTTTGAATGCTCAAGAAGCAACAAATGGTGATAAGCAAGAGCCAAGCCCCCCTGAAACACAAGCAACAGAGGCGGCCACTCAAAATCAGGAGACTGCTCGGGCATCTTTAGCATCCCTGATCGCACTCCTTGATCGGGATCAAGATGCGTGGGTGGTGACAAGGAAAATTGAGTCACTCATTGATGAACAAAACCAACTAATCCAAGAGACTAATGATCTAGCCCAACAAACTCTTGGGCGACCCTCTGAAGCATTAACACAGAAAGAACAAGACGAACTCAACCGCCTTGCCCAAGAGCAGGACCGCCTGGGCGAAGAAGCACAAGAGATGGTTGAGTCACTACAAGATAGAGCAGATGATCTTGAGACCTTAGATGAGCAAGCTGCGGAAGCATTGGCAAGAGCAGCCCAAACAGCTGAATCTCAGGAGCTGTCGCGTGATATGGAACGCGCCTCTGACCGTCTCGAGCAGAATCAGATGAATGTGGCACAAAACGCGCAGCGTGCCGCCGAACAAACACTCGAGAGAATGTTGGAAGAAGTAAAAGACACAAAGCGCGTACAAGTCGAAGAGCTTCTTCGCCAACTCGCTAGCTTGATGGAGTCAATCCAGAATCTAATTAGTGTTCAAGAACGAGAGCTTGAATTACTAGATATTGCGATTGAGCAAGACAATTTTAAGAATCGCGATCGAGAAATGATGCGACTTCAACAAAACACCTTTGCGGTGGAAAATAATGCCCGTGCTACCGATGTGAGCGCTGCTTCAGTTGGCCAAATTTTGAGCCAAGCTGGGGCTGCCCAAGGAAAATCGATTGGCGTGTTACGCACAATGCCTATTGATGGGGCTTTGGCCAAAGAGCACGAGCTTCAATCACTTCTCAAGTTGCAAGAGGCGCTTAAGGAAACAGAGAAGCTTAATGACGACACTGAACGTCAAGAGATGGATGCGCGGCGAGAAGAATTGGTTCAGAAGTATCGAGATGAACTCCAGAAGCAAGTGGTTGTGATATCGGAGACGAAAGAGGTTAATGACAATAATCAGTCGGCAAGACGAAAACGATTTGAAGCTCGCCGTCTTGGTGGTGTACAAGAAGAAATACGTTCAACTATTACTGAACTCCGTGACACAACAACAGAACTCATGGAAACCCCCATCTTCAACCATGTTCATGCCTTAATTATTAATTGGTCCAAGAGTGCTGAAGAAGATCTTTTGTCTGGAGAAACGAACCGAGATGTGACAGATCAACAAGATTTGATTGCCAGAGGCATCTCAAGCATTATCGATGCACTTGAGGAAGCGAATCAGCCACCATCTGAATTTGAAGATGGGCAAGCCAATGAGGGCGGCGAAGGCCAGGGCCAACAAGGGCAAGGTGAACCAGCACTCATTCCACCAATAGCAGAGTTAAAATTACTACGGTCAACACAAGAGCAGATCTATAATCAAACTCAGATTATCGACGCCAGAGAAGATCTTCAAGAGGTGACGCGAGTCGAAAGATTAGATGACATTGCTCAACAACAAGTAGATCTACTGCAACTCGGGCAAGAGATGCTTAAGCGTCTTCAAGAATCACAAGGCGCAACAGAATGAAATCCACAAATGGAATAAGCAAATCTCAGGATAAGGTTTGTTCGACTATGAAAATAAAACTAATGAATTCCGTCATTCTATTTACCATCACCACAATGTCAGTGGTTGCTTGGTCTGCGCCCAATGTTGTTCCTGAGACAGATCAACCCCAAGAAGACCAAGAGCTAAAAGCGCCAACAGAAGATACGCCACCAAAAGAAGAGACTCCTGCCACACTTGACGAGTTACTCGGCATCCAAAATGACAACAAAGAGGCACCAGAAGATGCTGCTCGACTAGATCAAGATGAGGATCTTGACCGTGAGCTCGAAGAAGCATCAATGCAAGACAATTTTTCGGTCGCCATTGAGAAAATGGAGATCAGTGCCAACATGCTTGGTTCCCGACACCAAAGTGGACTTGGAACACAGCGTATCCAAGAAGACATTTTAAAGCGTCTTGAGTACCTCATGGATCAGGCCAAAGAACAACAATCGATGCAGTCCCAATCATCACAACAAAGCAGTAGCCAAAGCAAACCAAGCCAAGAAGACCTTAGTCAGCCCCAAGAGGGTCAACAACAACAACAAGCACAAAACCAACAGGCGCCAGGTCAGGGTGAATCCAATGGGCAAACACCTCCAAAACAAGAAGGTGACATCAATAGTAATCTTGAAGAACAACAACGTGAATGGGGCATGCTTCCAGACCGCATTCGTGAGCAGTTGCTTCAAGGCCGCAACGAGGCATTTTCTCGACTGTATGAGAAGATGACTCGGTCGTACTACAGACTTCTGGCGGAAGAGGAATCGCCCTGATGGTGAAACGATTTCACATAAACAATCAACAATCGCTTTTAGTTGGTGTGTTTCGAAGAAGGTGGCCACACATTGCACGGTGCATGGTGGTTCTTTTTGGACTCTTGGTCTTTCCAAAATTAGGAGTGACACAAGAATCAACACCTCAACAAGTACCCCAAGAGGAAGCAGCCTCAGAGATCAACGAACAGGAAAGCCAAAAAGGCGCCGAAGATGTTCCTGCTGTTGATGAAATGACCCCAGAACTTAACAGTGCTGTTGAATTAGGTATTGCATATCTAAAAAAAGAGCAACTCCCCGATGGCTCTTTTGGAGAAGGTAAATATCGTCAACATGTCGGCATTACAAGTTTAGCGGCGTTAGCGATTATGGCAGATGGCAACTTGCCGGGGCGCGGCCCACATGGTGAGGCAGTTCAAAAGGCATTAAATTTTATACTCTCGAATGTCACCGAGACAGGCTTGATTGCGGCGGACAAAACTTCCCATGGGCCTATGTATGGACATGGTTTTGCAACACTGTTTCTTGGCGAAATTTATGGCATGAATCCAACCGACACGCGGGTTCGAGATGCATTGGTGAAAGCAGTCAATCTTATTGTGGGTACACAGAATTCAGAAGGTGGATGGCGATATAACCCAGTACCTTTTGATGCAGATGTGTCGGTGACTATTTGTCAGGTGATGGCACTTCGTTCTGCGCGTAACGCTGGAATTAAAGTTCCTAAAAAGACAATTGACCAGGCGGTTGACTATGTGAAGAACTGCCAAAATCCAGATGGCGGCTTTAAGTACATGCTTAACTCAGGGAGCTCGGCTTGGCCACGTACTGCCGCTGGTGTTGCAACTTTGTTTTACGCAGGCTTGTATGAGGATGCAGCTATTACAAAGGGTCTTGAGTACCTGAATAAAAAAGTACTTCCAAACATCAAGACTTCTGGACAACCTCACTACTACTATGGCCAATACTATGCTGTTCAAGCGATGTACTTAGCTGGCGGCGATCAATGGAAACGCTGGTGGCCAGAAGTTCGAGAGGCGTTGGTTCGTAACCAATCTTCGTCAGGCGGATGGCTCGATCATCACGCGGGGGGAAGTTATGCCACAGCGATGAGTTTGATTATTCTGCAAATGCCTAAGCGATATCTACCCATCTTTCAGAGATGATGTAATGCAAACCCAAGACAATACAAACAACAAGCAATTCCACATAAGACATTATTGTGTCTTTGTTGTCGCTTTACTTGGTGTTTTAAGTACAAGTTCACTCGGGCAGGTGAATGAGAAAGATCTAGCCCAGCCCGTACAGGTGAGGCGAGCGGTCACAAGAAACACCCAAGCGGTGCCACCTAGTCAGCAACCAACAAGCCTAAAAGACGGTCAGTTATTCCCGGCTCCCCCATCAAGTGAGGCCAACCGTAAATCAAGATCGACTGACGGTGATGGTGAGTTGATTACATTACCGTTTGAGGTGCGGCCAACAGTGCTCGCTGAACTCACAAATTCCATAATTGCAACAGCAGATGGCCAGAATGGTTGGATTGAACAACCACTGAATACTGTTGTTGCTTGGGCTCGTGTTAATCCTAAATTTCATATAGCTGCATCCGGGAATGTGGTGCTCAATGATGGGCAGCACTTGCCTGGAGATTTTATTCAAAGTGAAGCTGTGACCTCAGGACATTTAGGGTGGAGGCACCCTTGGCTTGGGCCAATAAATATTCCACTAGAGAAGATCTCATCCGTTGCAATAGACCACATGGGGACCCAACTATTATCAAAAGAGGCACCACGGCAAGATGGCGATATCGTTTTCTTGAACAATGGCGATCTAATTGAGGGCTTTCTTTTAGAGATCGCGCCCACCATTGTGATCGAGGTGGGCTCTGATGTGGTGGAGATTCCACAAAGCCAAATTCGAGCCATTCGAATGATTCCAGAAGTCACAACGCCAACCGGGCGTCGTGTTACATTTCGTGATGGCACCATGATTGATGTTCAAGAATTGAGAATTGGCCTTGATGGATATACCAAGATTTCTACAACCACACTTCAGCTACTCGATGGCATGCCTTCCTCAACAACCCTTCCCCGGGCGATTGAGATTAACTCAATTAGTTTTGATCCAGCACAATTTGAATCACTCACAGTGCTTAAGCCATCAGAGATAACCAGTCCCCCAACACGGTTTTATCCGGTGCCACCCTTAGTAAAAAAAATAGGGCCCAGCTCTCTATTGGATCACATTGAGATTCAAGGGCCTGTGAGCGTGACGTATGATCTTCCATTGAATACAACACATTTTTCAGGTGTTATTAGTTTGACTGAGCAGTCGCCACCTTGTGCAAATGTACAGGTCTCGATATTTGTAGATGGCCAACCAAGCTGGAAGACAACACTAACGAAAGAAGACGTTACAGCGGTTATTGATATTCCAGTCACAGGGCGCCAATTGACGTTTGAGCTTTTGGAAGGCTTGGGAAGTTCTACTGGTGATCGTGTGGTGCTCAGTTACCCCACACTCCACATCAGCAATTCTTCGACCAAGTAATAAGTGCATCAAGCTTTTCTCGGCATTGGCCGTTATCAATAAGTGTGCTAGCAATTTGCACACCATCTGACATCGACGTGGCTTTACCAGCGACAACCAGCGCGAGTGCCGCATTAACCAGTGTCAGATCTCGGCGCGGGCCCTTTTCTTTGCCATCTAAGATTGCTGTAAAGATGTCCGCAGCGTCATCGAGATCATTCGCCATTAGGTCGGTCATCTTTCGGTATGAGATACCAATTTGTGTTGGGTCAAAGTACTCATGCCTGATCGCCTTGTCTTCTACATGCATAATGTCTGTTGCAGCACCAATTGATACTTCATCGTATCCATCACAACTGTGCATCACAGCGGCGCGGATTGTTCCTAGTTCAAGAAGCGTTTCGGCAACAGGCTCTAGAAAACGTTTTTCATAAACACCTACCACTTGCCTGCCAGCGCCGGCGGGATTGGTTAATGGGCCAAGTAAATTAAAGATGGTCGGAAACCCCAGAGCTTGCCTCACAGGCATGACATAGCGTGTTGCGGGGTGATGCCTTGGCGCAAAGCAAAAACAAATACCCGCTTCTTCGAGAGCCCGTCCCTGGGCGTCAGTTGGAGCATCAACATCAACACCTAACGCCTGTAGAACTTCAGCGGATCCACGACCAGTACGTGATTTATTGCCATGCTTTGCAACAGTCACACCACTGCCAGCTGCGACGATCGCAGCGAGTGTTGAAACATTAAATGTCTTTGGTGCTCCACCAGTGCCAGCTGTGTCGAGAAGTGATTCCATTGGCACAGAAGACACAACCCGGTCGACCTTATCTCGCATGACACGCGCGGCCCCATACAACTCTTGTGGTGTGGGGGTGCGGGTTGCCAAGAGTGCTAATAGAGCGCCCATTTCGCCCTGTGAGGCGTTACCAGTCATCATGGCCTCGAAAGCCTGTGTTGTTTGGCTGGCATCGAGCGAATCGCCCTGGAGCAGCCTGCGTAGGTGGGGCGTCAAATCAGCACGATCACCCCCAGCAAACTCCGATGGAGCGGCTGCCATGGCATGATCGTTAGAGGATGGGTTTGTCGTCTTCTTTTCCATAGTTTGCCGCTCCTTGTAGATCCCGTGATACGCTACCACACAAGCGATGTCATTCCTTCTTGCCGATGCCTATTTACACACCATGGACCCCTTTGCTATCGAGTTGTCGGATGGCTGGGGCTTGCGATGGTATGGGCTGTCCTATGCATTTGGGTTTGTGATTGGATGGCTCATTACGCGGTGGCTTGCTCGCAATCACCGAATTCTGATTCCATTACAAACAGTCGGCGATTACATGGTCTACCTCATCGTAGGTGTGGTTGTTGGTGGCCGGCTCGGCTATGTGCTCTTCTACCACCCTGAGTATTTATTCCAGTTCACAGCAGATATACCGTTTTGGGAGGTCTTAGCGTTCAACCGTGGGGGTATGGCAAGCCACGGCGGAATTATTGGCGTGCTCCTGGCCTCAGCTCTCTTCGGACTAAAGCGTCAAATTTCGCCATGGCACGTGATTGATGTTTCAGCGTTCATTTGTCCTGCGGGACTTTTTCTAGGGCGCATCGCCAATTTTATTAATGGTGAGTTGTGGGGTAAGGCCCTGCCAGATTCAGCAGGCAAACCATGGTGGAGTATTCAGTACCCACAAGAGATCTACCAAGGTCATATTGATCTAGAGCCTCTGCGTGAGGTCATTCCAGGTGAGCTTGGTTTCAATGATCGTGTTATTGAACTTGCAAACCAAGGCGATCCTCAAGTGACGGTGTATTTACAAGAGCAACTAACAGCTTTCTATCCATCGCAGATAATTCAAGCGATTTCCGATGGACCCATCTTGATAGCGGTACTGGCAATCGTGTGGTTGGTACCACGTAAACCAGGCATCATTAGTGGTACCTTCCTTCTGACCTATGGCATCTTGCGTATTTTTACAGAGCTCTTCCGCCAAGCAGATGATGGCATTGCAGTGATTGCTGGTTTGCAAAGAGGCCAACTACTGAGTGTTCTAATGATCGTTTGTGGAGTGTTTATCCTCGCGTATTGCTCACTTCGACCAACAGAGCGCGTTGGCGGCCTCCTCAAAACCAAATAACAGTCATTCTGTGTCTGGGTTATGCCGAAGCACTGCGGCCAACTACTGACCACTGGGCAACCAGATTCTCAAAAGTGTGTTTCATATTGACTGAGGCACCAAGATTGACCTCGGCGTCGGCGATCGCAGCAATGATGGCCATACTACGCACAACAGACTGGCCGCTATGAGCTTGTTGGGCCATCTCCCTGCGGATGAAATCGGCAAGCATGCCTAAGATGAAGTCAGCACCTCTCTTATTGGCGGCATCCTTACTCGCATTTTCGTGGTCCTTCACCCAAGCTTTGGCAAATTCATCCACCAGTGCGTTCATGGTGGCACCAAGGCCCACCGGGAAACCACCTTGCGCGAGCGTCTCTAGCCCCTTCACTAACTCACCCGGCCACTCGGTCATCCCATATGCCAAGGCGACCTGGGCTCTTCCTGGGCTTCCATTGGCAAATTTGAGCACCTCTCCTTGCTGCTTCTGATCGAGGTCACTGTGATGGCACTTAAGCCACGTCTTCATCGCTTGATCATCAAGTGGTCCAAACCGCACCATTTGGCAGCGACTGCGTATTGTTGGCAATAGCTTTTGTGGACGGCTCGTCACCAAAAAGGTGTAGGTTGCGGCAGGTGGCTCCTCAAGGGTCTTCAGGAGTGCGTTTTGAGCATTGAGGTCGAGTAACTCAGCCTCATCAATAATGAACACTTTGCCCCTACCCCTGCCGGCGGTCTTGAATGCTCTGGACTCATGTCGCTTTCCATCAGCTGTTTGGCCACCAATCATGAGCTCTCGAAGCAGGTCTAATGGCAAGTTGAGCAACTTGCGGGTGCGTAATTGAGTTGTCTGGGCATAGACGGCAAGCTCTTTATAGATCAGGTGAAAATCTGGATGTAGGCCCCGATCAATGTCATGACAGCAATCTGGATCAGGTGCGCCCATAAGGTCTTTTGGGCATAACAATTGCTTTGCGACTGCGATAGCGCATGTGCACTTACCAACACCGCTTGGACCAGCCAAGATCCATGCGTGGTGCATTCTTCCGGAATCCATCGCCCTCTGAAGGTTGGCGACGGCGGCATCTTGTCCAAGGAGTGTTTCCATGACGTGGCGACTAGTTTACGGGCACAGACAGTTTTGTACCTGACAGGCATTTTCCAATGACAACGCAGCATCACAACGGGCAGCTAAAGTTGACCCTCAGTCGATTTATAGGGGTATTGGCCGCTGGCCCCTGATTCACCGGGACAATTTAGTGTGTGAGAAAGTCTTCAGATCAGCCCGCTTCATGTCGTCCCAAAGCCTGCACCAACACCTCATTTTTTTTGTTTGGCCAGGCCACTTGGGCAGCTGTTGGACTGGTTGCAGGCATTTGGTTTAGCACATGTGTGGGCGCTAGAGCAACATGGCATTCGACACCATTGATTTTGTTGATAGCTCTTTTGATGTTCGTTATTGCCATGACATGCGTGGATCGAAATCGAGTTGTCCAGATCACAAATCCAGCATCACATCGAATAACCAAACTATGGGCTGGATTAACTTGCATCGCCGGCATCGTCGCAGGCGTGAGTCTAGGGGTTGCAGCACCGAATGCCAGGAACACCCTAATGCCACCCCACAGGCACGAACACTTCCTTGTTGCTGTTGAAGGCGTGGTTTCTTCTCGGCCAATAGTGACATCATCAACCACAAGGATGTTCGACGACGACGAGCAAGTAACGCGATTGCTTCTTAAATCAGTCCAAATGCTCGATGGCTATCCACCAAAACTGAACCAAGTCAAGCAACCGCAGATTACATGCATGGTCTGGATACAAGGCAACCTAAAACACATCGAACGTGGAAGTCTTGTGCGTCTCATGGGTTGGGCTCGGCTTCCAACACAACCAAAATCACCCGGGGGTTTTGATCAGGTTGATTGGGCCAATCAACATGGCATCAGCTTATTGATCTCGGTACCAAATATAAGTTTGGTAAAAGTACTTCAAAGTGAACACACTATGAATGTACTGACAGCACTCGGGCAATACCGAGATGCACTTCATGATTGTGTTGGCGAAGCGGCAACCAATGGCCTCTCGCCCGCAGCTGGCGGGACAATCAAGGCGCTCTTACTTGGTCAACGGAGTGGTTCGGAACTGACACGTCTTATGGACTTGCTTCGTCGCCTTGGCGTGGCTCACCTGTTAGCAATATCAGGCCTTCACCTCGCAATCGCGGTTGGCCTTGTTATCACGATAGCGCGGCTTCTCCACGTTTCATTTCGGATGATTGGCATTCTTGTGATCACCATGGCGCTTCTCACCCTTTTTGTGGTGGAGGTTCGCCCTCCGTTACTGCGGGCAGCAATCATGACTATTTTCTTTGGCGGCAGCCTCATCTTGGGTCGAGGTTTAGCGTTGACCGGAACCCTGTCTATTGCAGCACTTGCATTACTGAGCGTTCGACCACAAGAGTTAGGTGCGCCAGGATTTCAATTGAGTTTTGGTGTGGTGATTGGACTGGTTGTACTCACCCCACGGGTTACAAAACGGTGGCTTGGAACAGAACTCAATTCAATTCAACCTCAACTGGAATCCAAGGCGCGCCGCTGGATCGCCAATTTTATTGCTGGATCTTTGGTTGCATGGTTAATCGCTACTCCATTGGTGGCGTATCACTTTCAAATTTTCTCCCCACTCGCAGCTCCACTTGGAATTGTGTTGTTACCGCTCATCACAATACTCATGATTGTCGGCGCTCTTCATATAAGCATAGGGGTAGTCTTAAGTGTTTCACTAGAACCCTTATGTTGGCTTATCAACACGCTTGTGACAGGTATTGATTGCACACTAGCTGTTGTTTCAAGTTGGCGCGCATCATGGTGGCCACTTCCACAAATACCAGTAGCGCTTTGTGTATTCGGGCTCATTTGGTCGATTGCTTGGTCTGTGGTGGAATCTACGCGATGGCGAAAGCCCATCGTAATGGGTGGTGTTTTACTTTTTGTCAGCCTCATTGTTTCAAGTTTATTGTTGTGCAGAAGTGGTCCACTGAGAATAGATATGCTTGCTGTGGGCGATGGCTCCTCATATTTATTACGTAGTGGCACTCACATCGCACTTTTTGATGCCGGTTCACAGAAAGGACCATCAATTGGTCGAGGCACTATTACACCGGCACTACACGCATTAGGCGTGCGTCGATTGGACATTCTCTTTTTGAGTCACCCACATCGCGATCACATCTCTGGCGCTATTGAGGTTCTGCAGGAATTCAGACCAAAACGTTTAGTTATCAGTGGCCAATTCATTTCTTCAATAGACACAGAGCCACAGAATGCGAGCGATCGTTGGGCTCAGCGAGTGCTAGAGGTGGCTGAAGAAGTCGGCGTATTGGTCGAGGTTGCGACAATGGGCGATTCTTGGTCGTTTGGTGACACCAAATGTATATGCCTAGCGCCACAAAATAGCATGATCTATGCCAGCGAAAACGATGCATCTCTGGTTTTGCAGCTTGACGTTCTGGGCAGGCGGATACTTCTGTGTGGGGACATTCAGGAACAGGGTATTAAGTTGTTACTCACCACTCCAAACATTGGCCCAGTTGATGTCATCGAAGCGCCACACCACGGAGAAGAATCAGGGGCATCAAAGCAGTTAATAAATCAGTTACAGCCTCTTATTGTGCTGCAATCATCGAAGCGATCTCGTGATGGTCAGTGGCTCAAGAAGAGTGAAAGAATTCACCTTCATACAGCGGAAGATGGCACATGCTCGATTTATGTTGCGAGGGATGGGGGGATTGAGGTGAAGCGGTGGGATGGTCTTTTAGAGCAAGAGCCACATCGCGACAGGTAGGGTCGCAGCCATCCAGATATTGGTACAGAAGATATAGATGGTGACCTTGTCCATATCGCAGCCAGCATCTCTGGCCATAATGACATTAATCGTTGATGACGGTAGTACTGACAACAACAAGACAATTGTGCGGGTCTCACCAGTAAGCCCAAGGATCAAAGTTGTGAGATAGCTAGCGCCAACAACAATTGCTAAACGCAATCCCGAGTACAACATCGCCTTTCCAAAGCCATTTGGTTTGACTTCGGAGAGTGCGAACCCCAAAGACAACAACAATAGTGGAATTGCCATATGACCAAAGAACTCAAGTGATCTATCAACATAGCTCGGTAGCGTGAGCCCACTAAACATAATGATCAGTGCGACGACACTCGCCCAGAGTAGTCCTCGTTTAAGCAGTGGCTTGAATGTGATCTTTCCCTCAAAACACCATATCGCAGCACTGAATTGGGTGATCAATACAACCACCGCGTAACCAATACAAAGCGCCAAGCCAGAGTTTCCAAAACCAAGTAAACCAATGGCGATGCCAACAGACATATTGCTAAGCGCTGTTGGCGTGACGTAGGTACGGGCATCCATTTTGGCTAGGCGAATGACCAATGCACCGATTCCAAAAACGAGAATCAGAACAAGCGCAGCCGCTGCCATAATCCACAGCATTTGAACAGGATTCGCCCGGTCATTTGCTAGTTGGTGGATGATCAAACAAGGTAGTGCGACCTGCAGGATGAGGTAGCCAACTTCCTTTTTCGCCCATGGAAACTTATATCGCCCAAGGGCGTACCCAATCAGAATGACCGAGAAGAGAGGGACCAAAATATCAAGGATGTGATTGAGCATATCACTGAATCCTAGCCGATCTAGCGAGGCGACTGTTTGTTGAGGGGGTTAAATGAGCGAGCCTAAAGACCTCACCCAAATCGCCAAAACACAGTTATAGGTAGATCTTAAGTCCAGTCCGTCATCAATCAATCTTATGCAAAAATGATCATTGTGAGATGCGATGACTCTTTTGGTTCTTAGTTGTTGGCTTGAGATTCGAACTCACGCTCGATCGAAGTGGCGTCTCATCCCAACAGTCTTCTCCATAATGAATCAAGAGCAAACTAAAGTCTGCAAGGCCGACATGACCATCACCATCATGATCTGAAGAAAGATCTCCACTGCTCCCATACTCAACAAGGAGCATTGAAAAATCAGCGAGATCAACAACCCAATCTCCAGTTGCATCTCCAACACACTCTGGACATTCGTCTAAGAAAAACGTAAAGGCATCAGTAGACACGATCGTACCTGCTGAAATGTGGTCGGTGCTGTTGCCACAAAATCGGGTGTGATCAACGACAACCACATCAGTTGAGTTACTTTCAATCGCACCACCGTCAGTTGAAGCGGCGTTGTCTCGGAAGAGGCATTTGCTTATATGTGGCGCCCACATTCCGGTGCTGATATACATACCCCCACCAGCCCCAACAGCAGCATTAGAAAGCACAGTGCAGTCTTCGAGTTGTGCGCGAGACTGATATTCATAAAACGCGCCACCAATATCCGCACTGTTATTTCCAACATCGCAATTAATAAAATGAGGATCTGAATCGAGATCATACACAGCCCCACCACTATGGGCTTGGTTCTCTGTAATCGAACAGCTATTGAATTCGGGTAGCGATTTGTGGTTAAAGATGGCGCCCCCGCTTGTCGCTTGGTTCCCAAAGAATTCACAACTCGTCACCGTTGGTGAACTGGTGTAATTGCCGATGCCGCCACCAGAGAGCGCGTGGTTTGTTGTAAAAGAGCACTGTGTCACGGTGACCAGAAGACCAGCGTACACATAGAGACCGCCACCCACATTGGCTGTTGTATTGGATTTAAAGATGCAATTGTCAAACGACGTCTCTTGAGAATTTGTATAGGCGCCCCCACCATGATCCCCACTCTCATTGCTCAAGAAGTCACAAGTGGAAAAGTCGACTGCGGTGTTGTTTCCTAAAAAGACCCCACCACCACTAAGGGCGGCTTCGTTAATGTTAAACCGGCATTGCGTCACTGCGCCAATCGTGACATCTCCAAAATAAATTCCCCCACCAGCGCCATTGAGGGCGCGGTTTTGACTGAAGTCACAGTCGATAAATGTCACTTCATTTGCTGATCTATTAAAGGCGCCTCCACCGTTAATGCTGGCTGTGTTGTTTTGAAAATCGCTGCTCTTGATAAGAGCACTGCTTGACCCTTCAATATGCAATCCCCCACCATTTTCTGCGTGGTTGCTTTGAAAAAGACAATTGCTGATCGTTGGGCTAGCGGCGTTGATGTGTAAACCAGCACCATCGCCAGTCGTTGAAGATCGGCCATTCAAAAAAGTAAAACCCTCAATAATGCTCTCGAATCCACCAGAAGGATGTAAGGTCAAACAGGTTCGAACGTTTTGGCCATCAATAGTGGTTACTCGTGACCCATCAGTCGAGCTCAGAGTGATGCCCTTAGACGCAATGTCAACAACAGAGGTTCCGGTGCCGGTATATGTGCCGGGTTTTACAGAAACCAAATCACCAGAGCCCGCAGCACTGACGGCGTCTTGAATGGTGGCAAAGTCACAGCCTGAAGCGCAAACAGTCCATTCTGTGGCGCTCACCGAGCCCGTCATTAACACGAGCATGAATAAGGCAACCGTCGTTAATCGTGATCCAAGTCTCATGACCCTCTCCCTCTATTTGAGCGTTATTGTCGCAAAGTCAATGGTGAGGGTGCAACTAAAAACCACCATTCGTACCCAATATGCGCACAAACTCAGTTGAACAGCCAAGAAAGGTCCAAAATGTGGGGTTTGGTAATGGCCGTATTTCAAGGGATGTGGCTTAGCACCAAACCCCAGTGATTTACTTACTGGTTATTTTCTGAGCCATCATCGTCAGGTAAGGATCCAATGTACCCATCAATTGGAAAAGGGCGAAGCTCGTAGTTCGGTTGTGGTGAAACAGCAGGAAGCTTAAGGAGCATTTGCTCATGTGGCACTTGGCTGATGGCCGGATAGCTCACAGCAAGCTTATTAAAGTCTTCGCTGTAGAGATCTTTTACATCAATATCGAACGAGCCCTCATTAAATCCAGCAAGATCGGGCACACGAGGGAAACCGATGGCTGCGGGTGATTGTTCTTCGGATTCCCGTAAATGTAGTCGGGCATCGAGATGTCCCAAGTAGTAGGCGCGGTTCCCCTCTTTGATTGTGAAGGTGCTACCAATGGGCATTTGAAAGAGTCCATCGGCCAGGAGGTAGTTTTCTGAGGAACCTCGCAACGCAACCAGCTCATAATTTCCTGGCGACAATCGCACACCAACCAAATTGCGAGGTGAACCTTGATCACCAATCATCAGATCAATCACTGGTCCAAAGACCATTCCCATGAGGTTCTCAGTGCCTTCAGTGACAGGCCAGTCGGGGTTCAACACAATGCTGGCACATCGATCTGTTCCATCACTGATCAGAATAGTTTGGGGGATGGGGTGTTGTTCGGGAACAATCAAGTTCTCCATCGAAACAGACATCACAACCAACGAATGATTTTCGTCAATTCCAAGTGAGTTATTGCTCTGGCAGCCAGCGCTCGTTAGGCCAATTGTGAGGCCGATTACTGTTGCCAATACATGTCGGAATCGTAATACATGATTCATAATCCATAACCCCTTATTGCATCGCGAAGAGGATACATCAAAACCGCATCTCTTGAATCAGGACCATTGTTCGTTACGGTGACAAAAGCGGCATTTAGTGTCATGAGGTATCATGATCACCCCTTAAAGGAGATAGAAAATGCGCTTCGCAACAGCGATGTTTACTTTGGTGGCGGCACAACTCGTTGCGGCAGAAGTCATTCAGACCACAGCAACTACCTCGCCACCACCCCAATCAACCGCTTCCAGCGACGTGATACCGAAGATCGATTTGAACCCTTTGTGGGGCGGGATGACTTTTTCCCAACCCATCGATCTGACAGCTGCTCCAGGCAACGAAACGACATTTTTCATTGCAGAACGCCCTGGGCGCATCTTTGCTGTTGATACAGAAAGTAGCGCCCCAGTTAAGCGTACCTTTTTGGACATTCGCAAAGATAAAGTATCAATGCAGAACTCCGAAGAGGGGTTGTTGGCGATGGCTTTTGATCCCGACTACCAATCTTCTGGGAAGGTGTATGTTTATTACACGGCCAGTAAACCCCGACGGGGCGTCTTGGCTCGATTTACTGCAAAATCAGGCAGCAAGGAACCGATTGATCCAGCGACCGAAGAGGTGCTATTGACTGTTGAACAACCATGGGGAAACCACAATGGTGGAACAGTCCTCTTTGGGCCCGATGGATATCTGTACATCAGTCTTGGTGATGGAGGCGCCGCTGATGATCCACATGGCCATGGGCAAGATTTATCGACATTACTCGGCACGATTCTGCGGATAGACGTCAACAACAGCCAAGTTGATGGGAAAGCGTATGCGATACCACCAGGCAACCCGTTTGTTGGCCAAAGTGGCGCACACAACGAAATTTGGGCCTATGGATTACGAAATGTATGGCGCATGAGTTTTGATCAGAAAACAGGTGCTCTTTGGGCTGGGGATGTCGGCCAAAACAAGTTTGAAGAAGTCGACATTATCGTCAAGGGCGGAAACTACGGTTGGAATGCACGTGAGGGTAAGCACGCGTTTCGTGGCGGCGAAGGACAAGGCCCATTTGTTGAGCCAGTCTTTGAATACAACCGACGGGGTGGCGGTTCAATAACTGGCGGATATGTGTATCGCGGCAAAGCGTACCCGCAACTTGACGGCATCTATTTCGTAGCAGACTTCATGAGTGGCCGTATTTGGGGACTCCGTGCAAAGGATGGAGTGGTGACCTCAGACCGCGTGGTCTTTCACTCAAGAGTTCCAAAATCGATCACATCATTTGGCATAGGACCAGATGGGGAACTTTATGCCTGTGGGTTTGATACACCCTATGGACAAAAAGGCAAGATCTATCAAGTGGTTCCAGCGCCCTAGAGAATAGATTTATGGACGGCGTGCAGCAGCGTCTTCGGTTGCACGGTCGTATACAGTTGACAATACGTCTTCACCCTTCATTTGCCAGCGAGGCAAATTCTTACCATTGATATACACCGTTGGAATGCCCCGGAATATTCTTGGCCCTTGGGTTTGGATCTCGGTGGTCAAAAGCGACCGGACATCTGGCGAATTCATGATTTGCTGAAGGTCATATGGGTCAGCGCCAATAAGATCTGCTGCATCATTGATGGTGGTTGGGCCATAGAAGTTTCCATCCGTCATAGTGCCTTGCAAAATCATTTGACCGACAGCGAACGCGGCGGCGTCGCCGCCATAAAAACGGGCAGCCTCAACAAGTAGTGCCGCATCGCATCCAAGCGGGCGCTCTGTACTGCGCACAAGCGAGTTACATGATCGATCAAATGGGAATGGATGAAAACGGTAAATGACACTTTTATCGTCACCAATAAGCGCCAAAATTTCCTTGTTTGCTGCTGCACTTAGCCCATGTGTGTAATCACCAATAACATCGATGGTCACGGTACCTGGTGTTATAAAGTTGGAGACCCGTTCGTTATTACTCCAGTCTTGGATGTACTTTTCAAAAGCTTTGTCAGGCGTGTCCTGATAGGCATAGCCAGGTGGTGGGTTGGTAGCCGCTATTGAATTAACTGCGTTTATCAAGGCGTTGGGCGCTCGATACCCACGAAGCTGGACGCCATTAATGAAAACCATCGGCGTAAAGTACAACCCGAGTTCACGTCCTTCATCGATGTCCGCAAGTATTCTCTTAGCTATTTCCGGGTCCGTTAATGCACGCTGAAATTCATCGCGGTCAATTCCTAACTCATTCAAGAAATCGATGACCTGATCATCTGTTACTGAACCCATGTTTTCAAAGAGCCAGAAGTGTGCACGCCAAAATGCTTCTGGTCCACCAACCATACCAAAAGCCTCAGCGTACGCTGCTGCACGACACGCTTGTGGGTGCACATCTGTTGCGAGAAGTGGGTTGCAGTCTTTGCCGAACGGGAAATGTTTGGTTGAAACAAGTAGGTCGCTGCGTTCCCCCAACAATGTAATGAGCTGAGATTCGATTAACTTGCAATCCTGGCACTGATAGTCAGAGAAGATCACAATTCGAATAGGTGCATTTTCTGGTCCAGAGGGATAACGACCAATGAAGCCAGGATCATCGCCCATAGACAGGGTTGTATTGGCGCTACCTCCATCAATAATTTCTTGGGTTGACGCAGCCAGATCTTGAGTTTCTTGAGTGTTTACTCCGGCTTTTATAGAGCTATCAACAATAAACAGAATGAGAGTTGTGACACAGAACACAATAATAAGCGCGATTGCGGGTGCTTCGTTTCCACGCTTGATACGTGGCGAAAAGAAGTCCATGGTGGCCCAGAAGGCAAAATTACCAAGGTGCGTGAATAGGCAATAAAGGCAAATACTGCCTTTCTCAATCATCACAATCAGGAAGAGTAGTGATAAGAGTGCGGCAATACGCACAATCCAACGGAAACCAAGGCTGACTCCATTCGTTCCGTTACATAAAAACCAGCCGACTAACACTGCGATGAAATACGCGAATCCCACACAGCTCACAGGCCAATCAACACCTGGTACTCGCCCCCAGGCTCCATTTGTTATCAAAGCACATGGACTATTTTCGCCACAGCCAGGCAAAGAAACGCCAGCCATATACTGAGTCACCAGCATGCCTGAGAAGATGATTGCAACACAGATAAAAAGAATGCCTAATACAAAGACACCTAGTTTCATTGACGCTACTTCGGGGTTGGGTTTATTTTGTTTTGCCACGGAAGGGCCTCTTTTTAATCGCTCGGTATGACTCGGTATTAAGTGAGTTACATTCGTTCTGGCGCATGAATTCCTAGAAGATCAAGGCCATCAGCAAGGACACGTCGGACAAGGTCGCAGAGTCTGAGTCGAGAGCATTGTGTGGCCTCATCACTAGCTTTCAGGACGGGGCATTGTTGATAAAAACTGTTGTAGGTTTCAGCAAGTCGATAAAGATAATTACATAGTCGATGGGGCTCAAGGCTTTGGGCAACCTCAGCGACCATTGGGCCATAGGCAAGTAGCACCAGGCCAAGTGCCCGCTCTTCTGGAGCCGCTAGTACCAGGGGCTGTTTTTCAAACGACACACCCTCAGCTCGGGAGAAGATTGAGCAGACTCGAGCATGTGCATATTGAAGATAAGGCCCCGTATTCCCTTCAAATGAAATCATTCTGTCCATATCAAAGACGTAGTCACGCAGTAAGTCATTGCTTAAATCAGCATATTTAACGGCGCCAATGCCAATAGCAGCGCCAGTCGCATCTAAAACAACTCTTTCTAGTCCGTGCGTCGGCGATTTTGGATCTTCGGCGCGCCGGTAGACCTCCTGCTGCCCCCTGGCCACAGCTTCGGTGAGCAGTGAACTGAGGCTGATGTTTTCACCACTTCTTGTCTTTAGTGGTTTCTTGTCTTTACCCAAGACTGATCCAAATGCGACATGCGAAAACTGAACCTGATTTCCATCCTTTGTTTGATCCCATCCAATGAGATGGGTCGCATCAAAGATGTCTCGGAAGTGATCCCGCTGGCGAGCATCGACGACATAGAGCACTCGGTCAGCACCCAAATCGTGTACACGATGATCAATGGCCGCAAGATCTGTGGTGGCGTATAGGAAGCCGCCATCTGACTTGCGGATCAAGAGTGGCCTTTCACGATCTTCGAATGGCACCACCAAAGCGCCTTGATCGGTCTTGGCGACGCCAGCAGATTCAAAGGCCTCAACGGTCTTCGCCAACATATCACGATAAAAAGACTCGCCACGATTGTGTTCGGGGCCAAGCGTAGATCCAAGAATATTAAGCATTTCATAGACAGCGCGCATCGTGCAATCAATGAGCTTATTCCATTGGGCGACAAGTTCAGCGTCATTATTTTGAAGGCCAATGAGCACTTGCTTTGCAGAAGCGAGTGCCTCATCTGCGCCAGTTTGCTGCGCTTCTAATTCTGCAACTCTATGACAGAGGCCTAGTCGACGAGCAGCTTCTAATCCGCGTGGATCAGATTTGATCGCCTGCTGAGCGATTCGGTAAGCGGTATCTAGATCATCAAGTACGAGTTGATCGAGATCGACCTCATCAAGCCTCAGTCGGTCGAGTACCAAAGCAATAGGAAGGCCCCAATCACCAAGGTGGTTTTCCCGTAGTACCGTGCGCCCCAGTCGCTCTAGGACACGAGCAAGCGCATCGCCAATAATTGTTGAACGAAGATGTCCGACATGAAGTGTCTTGGCGACATTGACACTGCAGAGATCAATAACAATTGGGTGGGTGTCTGGTTCTGGGCAAACACCCAGATCTTCATCGCTCATGTGCTCGAGCTGTGAGACGATCGCATCGTGCTTAAGAGTGATATTGATAAAGCCTGGGCCGGCAACCTCAAGTGGTTCAGCCAATTCACCAACATCTGTTGCTGCGACGATTGCTTCAGCAAGATCACGGGGCTTTTGCCCCATTTGTTTTGCTAATGACATGGCCACATTGGCCTGGAAGTCGCCATGCAGCGGGTTATTGCCGGGTCGCAGAATGGGATCAATATCTGCCGTGGGGTCTTCCAGCGCAGCAGCAATACCAGCCCGCAAGTGGGCGTCAAGGCGAATTGCCAAGCTTTGGGGCTTATCCTTGGGGGCATCAGCATTCATGGGAGGGTGGAGTATAGCCACCGACTGGTCCACAAATACAGAAGTAGCGATTCCCTGCTATTTTGGACCCCTTGGCACCGACTTTCCAGCATTACAGCGGTGGTTTCCTGGGTATCTCATGACAAAACAATGGGCATAGGTCCAAAAGCGAGATCGTAAAGACAGATGGCGAAGGCAATCACAGAACCAACAACGAGCTTGGAGCGGATTGACCGTTGCCAGGGTACCGATCACCGTCCCAGGGTTTTACTTGGCAAGATGGGCCTCGATGGACATGATCGTGGGGTGAAGCTCATTGCTAGAGCAATGCGTGATAGTGGAATTCACGTCATCTACTCCGGCCTCTGGCAGACGCCACGTAGTTTGGCCATCGCCGCTCGCGATGAAGATGTTGACTGTGTGGCAGGCTCAATGATGAGTAACTCTCACTTAGTCCTGGTGCCTCGACTTCTTGAAGAGTGCCGCGACCTTGGCCGAGAGGACATCACTATCAATATTGGCGGCATTATTCCAAAAGCCGATATTAAGACGCTGGAAGACGCTGGTGTAGCGAAGGTGTTCCATACTGGCACAAGTATGAACAACATTATTGAAAGCGTGATTGAAGCAACCACGCCTTATGCAGACAAGGCATTCGAACACCCAACCGCAGCGTTAGCAAGACAAATTACACTCGCTCAGCTGAGGCGACCAATCGGCAGCGCTCCCAGACGGAGACCGAAACATGTCATTGGCTTGACTGGTGCCCCGGGTGCAGGAAAGTCAACACTGGTGGCATCTATGGCATCAGAGATCGTTCGTGAAGGTGGAAAGCTGGCAGTCATTGCCTTTGATCCAATGAGTCCAATTACCAGTGGTGCTCTGCTTGGGGATCGATTACGAGTCGACTTCAATCAAGTCGATGAATCGGTGTTTTATAGAAGCCTCGCCATTGTCGGCGAGGACTACGCCGCGTTGACCGACACCATCGAGCTTTTGGGTGGGGCTGGCTTTGATAGAGTCATTGTCGAGACGGTTGGTGCGGGGCAAAATGACTGTGCCATTCGCGAGCATGTTGATACCACTGTTGTGGTTGTGGTTCCCGGTATGGGCGATTCAGTCCAGATGGATAAGGCCGGCATTCTTGAGATCGCAGATCTGTTTGTGGTCAATAAAGCCGACTTCGAGGGCGAGAATAAACTGGTCCGTGAACTACTGGATATCGCCGAGGGCCGCCAGATCTTTGAGACGGTTGCAACACGCGGCAAGGGTATTCCAGAGTTGCTCAGTGGTTTAAGCGGCTTGTCGGCTAAAAACTGAAAAGACTCTACAGGCTCGGTTACAATTCCATCCCATGGCATCACAGGACGCCCCTACCACTCCCAACACCGAGCAAGCCAACACGGCAGTGGCTGATGCTGGCCATGGCCAAGCGGTTACACAGCTCGCGCGCAATCTCAAATTATTAGACATCACAATGGTGGGCGTCGGGGCCATGATTGGGGCCGGTATCTTCGCGTTAGTGGGCATAGCTGCAGGCGCGGCTGGACCAGGATTGATTCTGGCTTTCTGCCTCAACGGTGTGTTGACACTACTGACCGCCATGGTTTATGCCGAGATCGGTAGCGCGATACCTGGTGCCGGTGGAGGCTACCTGTGGGTGAAATTTGGATTACCTGGTCCATGTGCATTTCTTGCAGGCTGGATGGACTGGCTTGCACACGCTGTTGCTGGCGCTCTCTATGCGGCGGTCTTTGGTGTCTACCTTGTTTGGGCGATGCAAACAATCTTCGGCTGGGGAGAAGTCGGACCAGTCACAGATCCCCACTCAGCAGGCACACTATTTGGCATGGATGCCATATGGTTTTCTAAAGGCCTCACACTCTTCGTCTGCTTGTTTTTCATCTGGGTGAATTACCGTGGATCGAGTGAAACCGGAAAAACAGGCAACATCATCACACTGGCGAAGATTGTTGTCATCGGTATTTTTATAATTTTTGGTCTCGTCACAATGATTAATGGGGGTGCCTTTGGGGAAGGACTTTCTAATTCATCAGTGGCCAGTAAGTTCACACCCCTGCTTCCAAATGGATTTGGTGGCGTGTTGGTTGCGATGGGCCTCACCTTTATTGCCTTTGAGGGCTATGAAATCATCGTTCAAGCTGGCGAAGAAGTTGTGGAACCAAGGAGAAATATTCCGCGGGCGGTTTTTCTGTCACTGCTCATTGTCATTCCAATTTATATCTTGGTCGCGATCGTTTGCCTCGGTGCAATTTCAATTCCAGAGCAAGAACTCCTTATTACTCAATCCGGAATCGAGCCAGGCTGGCTGGCCAGTGAGACTTGGCAATATATGGCGTCACTTGGCGAGCTTGGCGTGGCGACGGCGGCAAACCAGTTCATGCCATGGGGTACTGGTGCTATTCTTCTTGTTATTGGCGCCGTGCTTTCAACCATGAGTGCGCTAAACGCTACAACCTACAGCTCAACTCGCGTGAGTTTCGCAATGGGTCGCGATCGTTACTTGCCACCAGCAATGGCAACGATCTCTTCGAAGACACGCACGCCTGTCGTTGCACTGTTGGCGAGCGGTTTAATAATCATACTGACAGCGCTATTGCTCCCAGTCGAGACAGTGGCAGCGGCCACATGTGTTTTGTTTCTTCTCGTCTTTGCAGCGGTCAATCTTTCAAGTATTACAATTAGACGTAAATATGGAGACAAGCTTCGGTTCGGATTCGTAACACCAGCATTTCCGGTGATACCAATCATTTCCGTCGTTGGCCAAGTTGCTGTCGCCACATTTCTGTTTGTTTACATACCAATATCTCTGGTTATTGCGGTGGGTTGGATTGTGATCGGCCTTGTCCTTTATTACACCTACTCACGCAGACAAGAACACGATTACCGCGCTTCGCCGGTGATCTTTGAGCACAAAGATCTTGCGCCCGAGTCAAACTCACGTATTCTCGTGCCCGTTGCAAACCCCCGCACAAAGGGTCCGTTACTTGATTTAGCATCACGGCTTGCGGGCTGGAAGGATGGCAGTTGTTCGATCATCGTGTTGCATGTTGTGCATGTGCCGGAGCAACTTCCATATGCATCTGCTGGCCGCTTTATTAGCGAGGCCCGTACAGTTGTTAATGAGGGACTCGAGGAACTTCATGCCAAGGGTAGTAATGGCGCAGGACTGGTGCGATTGTCAAGAATCCCATCACAATCAATTGTTGAGACGATTGAAGAGCGCAAGATAGATACGCTTGTGATGGGTTGGGCTGGCCCACGAAGTCGCCACACGAGTCTTGCGAGACGTCGTGGGTTATTTATTGGCGATGAAGTTGATAGTGTTCTCGCTGAAGCGGACGCCAATACAGTTGTGCTTCGTGGGACACTGCCCAGTGATCCGAAGCGAATCTTAATCCCCTGCGCTAATCCAGATCAGGTTCGCTACTCAGTGCAAGTTGCAGAGATGATTGCCGGCTCTGAGACGGTCATAGAGCTTCTTCGAATCATGAGGCCAAACACTGAAGATGAATTTACTGACGAGGAATTGTTGGCTGAGATTTTCGGTGATACAACAGTTGTCAATAGCACACCAATCCGAAACCTAAAAATAGAAATCACTCGTAAGAGTGAGCGTGGCATTGTGGTACCTATTAGTGAGGCGGCTAAAAAGGCAGATGTACTCATACTAGGCGCAGCTTCAGAGACGTGGTTGACCCGTCGATCATTCACTCATCTGCATTTTGCAGTTGCATCTCAGTACGATGGCCCACTTCTGATGGTCAAAATGAAAACCGGACGTGCGAAGTTCGCACTACAGAAGGTTATTGACTTCTTCCTTTCAAGGGAGCCTGTGAAATGAGTCTGAAAGACCTTGAAAAAATGGGCTTGCTCAAGCCCGAGAAGGAGTGGGTGCAAGGCGAGCTAACAAGTACTTTGCCACCAACCCTATTAGCGATCATTACTGTGATTGGAATTCTGGGTTGTATTACGATTGGATTTGGTAATGGCGGATTTTGGACCTGGATAGGGATCATTGCTTTTCTTACGGCGCTTGTTGCTTTCGTTTGGCTCACTGTTTGGTCAATATCGCGACAATAGTTGCTCCGTCTTAGATGTGCTTGCCTTTACTGCTTATTATAGTTCTTGTTCCGTACCACTCATTGGAGAATTGATATGAGATTAAGAACTTGTCACGTCCATGCATTGTTGGTTTTAAGCTTCTTGGTTTTTCTAGACACTCCACTCGAAGCGCAACAAAGTGGCTACTACACACATCCAACAATTCGTGGTGATCAAGTTATTTTTGTCAGTGAGGGAGATCTTTTCTCTGCGGTGCTCTCCAATAAGAACGAGCAAGGGAGCATCCTTGCCCATCGGCTGACGAGTAGTGATGGAAGTGAGTCTGATCCTGTTCTGAGTCCAAACGGTAAGTGGGTTGCTTTCTCTGGCGAATACGATGGCAATACAGACATCTATGTCATGCCAATTGATGGTGGAAGTCCCCAAAGATTAACGTTTCATCCCGCAACTGATCGTGCGGTGGCTTGGTCACCTGATGGTCAACGCATCCTGTTTCGCACAACTCGCGCTCATCCGCTTGATCGAGATGAGCTTATGTCAATCTCACGAGCTGGCGGTATGCCTGAGCGGCTTCCTTTTGGCGAGGGTACACAAGCATCATTTAGTTCTAGTGGAAACCAGCTCGCATTTACGCCTCACTCGAACGAAGGCTGGACATGGAAACGCTATCGCGGAGGCACAGCGCCAGACATCTGGATCGCCAACCTGGTTGGTGGTAACTACACGAAGCTTACGAAGAGTGATGCCAATGATATGTATCCCATGTGGATGCAGGGTCGGGTTTATTTTCTATCGGATCGTGGTGGCACACCGAACATTTTTTCGATGTCACCCAATGGTGAAGATCTAAAGCAGCATACAACGATGGTCTCATCAAATGATTTATCTCAAGGTATGAGCGCCCACGATATTCGTTGGCCAAGTCAAGATCGGAAGCCTGGTGGCAATCAAATTGTCTTCTCACAAGGCGGAAAACTGGGACGGTTTACAAAAGATGAACAGGTTGAGCACCTTCCCATTGCGATCGCTAGTGATCGCGTGGCATCGCGCCCACGACATGTTCCTCTTGAAGAGAACATGACCACCTTTGCGCTTTCTCCAGCAGGTGACGAAGTGCTTGTGGAGGCTCGGGGCGAGTTAATTATTGTTCCAGTTGACGGTACAGCTCGACGCCTGACACGAACCAGTGGTGTTCGTGAATGGGGCGCTACATTTACTACGGAAGATGAGTTGTTGATCATCACAGATCGTTCAGGTGAACAGCAACTTGCTTTACTTTCAACCAGCGGCGATGAATCACCTATGGGTCTCACAGATTTGCTCGACAAATGGATATATCCACCGCAAATGTCACCAGACGGCCAGTGGATTGCTTATGGGGATAAGACCTTCGCCCTTTATCTCACGAATATGTCACTCTTGGAGCCAATCAAGGTTGCCACAGATTCCCAACAGCCAATAACTGACTACCGTTTCTCTCCAGATAGTCAGTGGCTGGCGTACACACAAACACTAGAAACTGGTGTGAGTCAGATTTACTTACTCAATATAGGCACGAAAAAGAAGTTCACGATCAGTGATGGATTGCACTCTGATAGTGAGCCACGCTGGGACCCAGCAGGTCTTTACTTGTACTTTGTCTCTGGTAGAGATCTTTCTGCGGCGATGGGTAACCTTGATTTTCAACATGTTCACGATGCAACTGATCGGCTTGTGGCAGTGCCATTGGCAGAGCATACGCCTCCACCAGATTCAAAGGCGATGCGGTCAGTCGAATTTGATGTGGACTATTGGAGCATGCCTCCGACATGGTCGGACTTCGATGAAGAGATGGATGAAGAAGAATCTGATGAAGTGTTGCCAATGCAAATTGATCCAGCAGGTTTATCACGCCGTCATTACACATTTGAAACACCAGCAGGCTCGTACGCTGGACTCGAGGCAACATGGGGTGGCTTGCTTTATATCAACGAGCCCGGTGAGCGATTAGATCAACAAGAGCAGGCCGATTGGATTGAACTCAATATGGCAGGTGGCAAGTATGGCATTATGAAATTGGATGCGATTGACGGCGAGCCAGAGCTCATTGCTCCTGGTGTTGGTGAATTCGCAATCAATATGGACCGCAACATGATTGCTTATTCAGGCGATATGGGAATGACGGTTCTCGATCTAGAAACAATGGATGAGTTGCCCATTGATTTATCCATGGAGCAGTTACACGTGGACATTCCCAGTGAGTGGTCACATATGTTTGAGGAAGCTTGGCGAAGACAAAGGGATTTTTTCTGGGCACCAAACATGGGTGGTGTCGACTGGGATGCTGTTGGAGCGAAGTATCGCGCCGTGCTTCCTCAGATCGGTTCTCGCGAAGAACTCAATGATCTGATTGGCGAAATGTATGGGGAACTACAAGCCAGCCATGCCTATATCGGAGGCGGTGATCCAGCAGATTGGGCTGATTACATTGATGTGGGCCTTCTTGGTATTGATGGGCATGCTGAGAGGGATGGCTTTCGAATAGATCGTATTCTTCCAGCGCAAGGTTGGACAAGCGATGCGGCCAGTCCATTAGATGCCGCATGGCAGGATGTTTCTGAAGGTGATCTCATCGTTGCAATCAATGGACAGCCAGTTAGTGCTCGCAGCAATATTTATGAGCACTTGCAAGGGCAGGCCGGCAAGACAGTACGTCTTTCATTGAGGGGTAAGAATCAAGACGACGATCCGATGTCTGAATCGCGTGTTATTGAAGTAGAGGCACTGGTTGACGAAATGACCTTGCGCTACTTGGATTGGGTGGAGAACAATCGACGGGTTGTCACTGAGGCGACTGATGGCCAAGTTGGCTATCTACACATCCCAGACATGGATGGCCTTGGGTTGACGATGTTTAGTCGCTATTACTACCCACAGATTAAAAAAGACGCATTGATCATCGATATTCGCAATAACGGTGGCGGCTTCGTGAGTCAGATGATCATTGAGCGCCTTGCTCGAGAAGTGCTTGGTTACGACTCTATTCGTCATGGAATAGACATGACGTATCCGTGGTGCACTTTTCAAGGGCCAATGGTCGCACTCATAGATCAACATGCTGGATCGGATGGAGACATCTTTCCAGCGATGTTTCGGCGCAAGCAATTAGGACCATTGATTGGTACGCGTACATGGGGCGGTGTGATTGGTATATCCGAAGGTGTGCCATTTCTTGATGGTGGCTATCACACCCAACCCGAGGCTGCTTGGTGGGAAGCAGAAGGTGGATGGACACTAGAGAATCGTGGTGTTGAACCAGATATTGAGGTCGCCTTTACGCCTTCAGATCGTGATGCAAATGTCGACCCACAATTAGAGATGGGTATCCAAGAAGCCATGCGGTTGTTACAAACCCAGGGAACAGAAAAACCAACACGACCACCCTACCCAACCGAGCCGATGCCTGGGCAGTGATCAGTGGAAATCGCGGCGCTCTAGCAATGTGAAGTCGAAAAGGTCTAAGAGCTGGGCGGTTGTTAGTTCATCAATTGAGCGGCACTTTTGTATCAGATCGGTTGGCTCGGCAATGGCGAGGTGTCCATGCCGATCAAATTTAGTGTCAAGCAGAGCATTGAGGTCAGATGTGGTATTTCGTGCATGACCAGCGGGGTACATCACCATGCCACTATCAAAAGACTCACCGCCTGCTAAAGAAATGACCATTGATGTCGGAATCCCGTCCGGATATCGATCATCGAATTCCTTGCCGCCATGGATGAAGTGAATACGACCCATCAAAGCCCTGGTGCGGTCATTGAAAATAGCTTCATCACTGTAGTCATATGGACCAAGCATGAGTGCTTGCCAAGTCTCATCAATTGTTTCGGGTAAGCCACTTTGGCTTGCTAAATCCATTGCCTTGCGCAGAATTGTTGAAACGATATACACCATTGAGTGATCGGCGCTCTGTCGGGTCTTGGGATCTTTCTTTGCGGGATCACCAATGATGCCATAAGCGGGCTCGTAAGCGGTGATGTCAATTCGCTCAATTTGATCAAGTGCCTGACAGAGTTCTGGATGTTCATGGATGAGCGTAATGAGTCCGTGCAGTGCGCCAGCAGATTGATGTTCATAAAGTCCGATCTTGAAGTGCATACCCATGACAGCAAAGTCATCGCCACTTTCCCCAAGGACAAGGTCGAACGGGCAATCGCCATCAGTCGGCTCAAACTGTCGCCAGATCGCCTCTGGATTACGGAAAATGTCTGCTGGTCCCATGAATCCGTTCATAGAGCGAATCATTGACATCACAGCAACCTCACTGCTAATCGCGGCAGAGGCGCCTTTCGAATCAGAAAGTTGCTTGCCAGCACGAATGGCTCGCCAGGGAATGAAGTGAGCGACCACCATTCCAATCGCTGATTCAATTTGATCAGCGGTCGCACCACACATCGCTCCGTACACGGCTGCTGAAGCAATCGCGCCGTGAACAACGTGGTCAATCTTATATGACTTGAGACTAAAGACCTCTGCGAGCCTGCCACGAATCTCGTCGAGGCAGATCATGCCCCGGAGCGCGGTGGCACCATCAAGGTTCATGACTTGCGCAGCAGCAATTGGCACACCATAGAAATCATTGTGCCCAAACTCGCCAGCGGTGTTTCCAAGTTGGGGGTTGTAGCCAAAGACGGTTCCGTTTGAATCCCATTCACGAACCGCAGAACAATTTGCAACAACCGCTTTTTCTGGACGCACTCGCACAGGAGAGCCAAACACAGTGGCGCCTTGATCGTCACCGTATTCAAGTGCTTCTGCACGCAAAATACACGGTGCATTTGTTCCTAATGAAAGGGCTGACAATCCAACAAGAACAGCATCCGTAAAGAACAACCTTGTTCTTTGTAGCACTGATTCATCAGGCTTCCCAATACGATTTGACATAAAGTCAATCGCATATTGTCCAATGCCGTGAGCCTGATTTGTGTTGCGGGGTAAGGTGACAAACGTATTAGTTGCAGTAGCCATGGAACCTCAGTTGTTTAGGAATGAGTCGAAAAAAGATAAACTCGTTATAGAAATCGCTGGACGTGCTCAACTTCTTCTGTCGAACCCAAAATAACACTGGTTCTTTGATGAAGTCCTGTTGGCGACATATCACAGATCGCAGTCTCGCCATTAATGGCCCTGCCACCTGCCTGCTCAATGACCATGGCCATTGGGTTTGCTTCATACATCAAGCGAAGTTTGCCGTTTGGGTGTATGGCAGTTGGCGGATAAAGAAAGACGCCACCTTTCAATAAGGTGCGATGTACATCGGCCACCATCGAACCAATGTAACGGCTTGAGTAGCCCTCTTGATGGGCCCAATTTAGATATTGCTTGTAGCCAGGCGGGAATGTGTCGGTATAGGCCTCATTCACAGAGTACGTCTTGCTGGATTTTGGAATTTTGATATCCCGCTCTACCAGAACAAACGAACCAATTGACTGATCAAGTACAAACATGTGGACACCGCGACCAGTCGTGAGAATGAGTACAACTGATGATCCATATAAGACGTATCCAGCAGCGACCTGATGCACACCTTGTTGAAGAATGGCGGCTTCTGCATCAGTAGGATGCTCATCGCTCAGCTTGATAATGCTGAAGATAGTTCCTACACCGACACAAAAATCGAGATTGGATGAGCCATCCAGTGGGTCAAAGAGTACGGCGTACCGCCCACCCTCGCCTCGTGCTCGAAGCAATCTGGGTTCCTCATCTTCTTCGGAAGCCAGTACACCAACATTCGCACGATCACCGAGGCAGCGCATAATCAATTCATTGGCTAATACATCGAGCTTTTGTTGTTGCTCTCCATGGACGTTTTGAGCACCCTCACCGTGTTCACCCAATACATCATCGATGCGAGCCCGCCGGACCTTGTTTGCAATCGTCTTGGCTGACAAGGAGATGGCGGAGAGTATCCACGAGAAATCGCCGGTTGCTCCGGGATATTGCTGCTCCTCTGCCAAGATATGGCTTTGGAGGCTCATCAGATTGTCGTTGCTCATATGGGCGGACATAGTTTGGTTGGACCGTGCTAAACTTCTCCCCCTCACCACATCGCCTAAGGACCCGCAGTGGGTGCTTGCCGGCTTTACGAGGTGAGTTGCAAGTGCGATTGTACCGCAATGCACTGTAACAGGCAGAGACCTGACCCCCTGACGAGACCGAGACCATGCTTAGAGCTCAAAGGACCGAACAAAAAGAAAAGGATGCCACCAGATGCCAGTGATATTAGCCGCCCGCCGCACACCAATTGGCCGACTGCTCGGCGGACTCAGCCGCTTGCCCAGCCCCAAACTTGGATCATTTGCAATTGAAGCAGCTTTGGAGGCTGTACCTTCGGCTCGTGATCGAATTGACGAGTGCATCATGGGGTGTGTGCTACAAGCAGGTTTAGGCCAGAACCCAGCTCGACAAGCAGCATTGGGCGCGGGCCTTCCCACTTCATTGAGTTGCCAGACTATCAATAAGGTCTGCGGCTCAGGACTACAGAGCGTGATGCTCGCTGCCCAATCTATAAAGGCTGGCGATAACGAAGTTGTTATGGCAGGTGGTTTTGAGAGTATGTCACGAGCGCCGCACCTATCGCACATTAGAGCTGGTGTTAAGTTTGGACCTGGCGACATGGTTGATCATATGCAGCACGACGGTTTAACTTGTGCGTTTGAGGAATGGGCGATGGGTTGCGCAGCTGATCATATTGCTGAGAAGCACAGTATTTCCCGCGAAGCTCAAGACCAATTTAGTGCACAGAGTCATCTCAGAGCGGCAGCCGCACAAGAAGCTGGATACTTTGATGCAGAGATGATTCAACTTGATGGCGGGCAACTTAAACAGAGGTTTGATGTTGGTGCCGACGAAGGCGTTCGAGCAGACTCATCTGCAGAGTCTCTCTCCAAATTGCGTGCGGCATTTGGTAAGGATGGCACCGTAACAGCAGGGAATGCTTCACAGATAAGTGACGGCGCCGCAGCTCTTATTGTGGCCTCAGAAGAAGCCGCAAAGGAAATTGGCGCAGATCCAATGGCGCGTATTGTTGGTTACAACACCGTTGGCGTTGATCCAAAGGAGATCTTTTCGGCACCTGCGGCAGGCATGGCTAAACTCCTAAAAGACCATCGTTTGACGGTAGATGATGTGGATCTCTTTGAGATTAACGAAGCCTTTGCGGCGCAGGCCATGGCGAATGCGACGGAACTTGGCGTGCCGGAAGAGAAGCTCAATATTTGTGGTGGAGGCGTGGCCCTGGGGCACCCTATTGGTGCTTCGGGTGCTCGAGTATTGACAACATTGGTGCATCAGATGGTGCGGACAGATTCAAAGAAAGGCGTTGTTAGCCTGTGCCTAGGCGGCGGTAATGCGGTTTCGATGCTGATCGAGCGATAGGCCGATACTAGTCAATGTTCAATAGAAACCACGGAGACAATCCATGATCACAGTGTATTTTTCGGTCGCTACCGCCTTACTTCTTGCAGCAGCTTTTGGCTCTATGATTTTTCTATCATTCGTTATGACGCCACTGGTTTTTCGCCACTTTGGCAAAGAACAAGGCGGACCGTTCATGCGCAAGATCTTTCCTCGTTATTATTTGTTGACCGGCATGTGCGTACTGATTGCCACGGGACTTTTGGTTGTGCAGCTTGTCGCCACTGGTCATTGGATCTTATTGTTGAGTGTGATTCTTGGGGCGGCCTCAGTCGCCATGTTTTGGTTGCTTCGTCAGAACATCATTCCAATGATTGATTCGGCTCACGCTAAAGCAAACAATGGAGATGCTGAAGGGAAGAAGCACTTCAAGTGGCTTCATAGAGCGAGTATGGCAATGAATCTGGTTCAGATCATTATCGTGGGCTTTATGGTTGGACAGATTGCAGTTTGGGACGAGCCGACAACGACTGCAGAGCAGACCGAAGTTCGCGCCAATGAATCTGCTACGGCGGCTCAATCTCCAAGCAAGGATGAGAAGGCAGATACGTGAAGGGTTCTGCTCGTCCAGGCCTATTAGCCGTTATTGGCCCAGGCCTTGTGATTGCTGCAACTGGGGTCGGGGCGGGTGATCTGGCCACTGCAGGCTTTGCTGGCGCAGCCATTGGACTTTCAGTTCTCTGGGCTGTCTGCTTAGGCGCTGCAATGAAATTTGTTCTCACTGAGGGACTGGCGCGATGGCAACTGGCCACAGGGCGCACGCTACTAGAGGGGGCCGTTGATCACTTTGGACGTTGGGCGTCGGTGATTTTCTTAATCTACTTAATTCCATTTACGTACTTTGTTGGTGCCGCATTAATAAGTGCTTGTGGTGTGACAACAAGCGCTATGCTGCCAGTCTTTGGTGATCCAGTTGTTGGCCGATTCATCTTTGGAGCCGCATTTAGTATTCTCGGCCTTCTGTTTGTTTGGTATGGCCAATACGCGATCTTTGAACGGATTATGGCAATCTGTGTCGCAGTGATGTTTTTGATTGTGGTTGTGACTGCGGTACTCATCGCTGATGACTGGGGAGGGATTGCGAAAGGCCTCTTGGTTCCAACGGTTTCGCTTCCTAAAGACGAGTTAACGACAGCCCAGTTTGGTTGGGTTATCGCGCTCATTGGCGGCGTAGGCGGTACAGTCACACTCTTGTGTTATGGCTATTGGATCCGCGAGGCGGGGCGCGATAGCCCAAGTCAAATCCGGTTATGTCGTATTGATCTCGCAGTTGGCTATACAGTTACGGCATTATTTGGCATAGCAATTGTCATTATTTCAAATGGCATGAACGTTGACGGCAAAGGCGCCAACCTCATTTTAAGTATGGCGAATCAACTGGAAGCAAAAGTTGGCTCGATTGGCCGGTGGGCATTCTTGATTGGTGCCTGGGCAGCGGTGTTTAGTAGTTTGTTGGGCGTGTGGCAGGCCATACCTTTTCTTTTTAGTGATGCTGTGCGTCGCTTGAAATTAGGCAGAGAAGATGCCCAGGGCACGGTTGATACACGAGCACCGCTCTATCGCGGCTTTCTCATCGCATTAGCATTGGTTCCTCTTGTTCAGGTCGCACAGCCCTTTGCCCAAGTACAAAAGGCATATGCACTCTTTGGTGCATTCTTCTTGCCATTGCTTGCCATCGTGCTCTTGCTACTCAATACCCGTCGTCGTTGGATAGGTGACCATTTGGTTAATGGTTTTCTGGCAACGGCATCATTGCTTGTGACGCTTTTGTTTTTCTTATTAGCGGCAGCGATTAAACTAGGTTTGTTTACAGCGAATTAGGGCTGTGTCGGTCGATATTTCGGTCGGGGCACGGGCCATCTTTCGGCCTTCTTAATGAGCTCAACAGCTGTTTCTAACTGCCGGTCACTCTGACCTATAAAGTCGCTAGGCTCCGGTATCACAATGACATCTGGCTCAACACCATTGCCATCGTAGAGCTGACCCCGTTTTCGAAATGATGCCATCGACGACATACGTGGGGATAAACCACTGTGAGCTAATTTGATGCGCTGGGCACGACCAGAGCCACCACCAGAGGTGGTTCCAACGAGCAACACGTTTTCTCGGTCTTTCATGGCTCCCAGAAAAATATCGGTTGCACTGAAGCTGCCCCCATCCAGGAGTACCACAATTGGTTTGTCGTATTCATATGCCCATGCAGCTCGTCCACCAGCACCGAGTACAAAGTAGTGCCAGGGGCTGAATTGTCCTGGTGGCAACTTCATTTCGGGGTCAAAGCCGGGGACGGCATGGCTGATCGAAGCACGCTCGGGGCCACTCAATAGAGGGTCATCAGCTCGATACATACTTCGTGCTGCAAGGTGGTTCTTTGGAAACGCTTCATTAAGGCGGTAGGCCCCGATATTGATGACCTGAGGTGGCTCGCGATCACCTTTGATGAATTCATGAAACGTTTTTAGTGCTTGACGAGATCCGCCGCCATTGCCTCGAACATCAACAATGAGACCATCTGTCCCCTTTGATTCAGCCATGAGGCCAATGATTTCTTGTACTTGCTTCTCATCCATGCGCTCTAATCGTAAGTAGGCAATGTTGTCATCACGGATTGTTGTCTCAAGCTCGTCAAGCCGATTTCCCTTCAGAGGAGAAGAGCTCATCAAAACGGGTTGTTCGATTGTCGAGTTCCCGTCGAGGGAACCTAAAAGAAGAACAACAACATCACTCCCCCAATCTTCGCTCTCTGGGCTATCACCTTCTTCATAATCTAGTAATCGCCTCATTGCTCCAACCTCAGCGGCCACCTGAAGAGCACGTCGGTTGACAAGTGGATCAGATCCCGCTGATTGAAGCCAACGTGCCACCTCCATCCAATCATCAATCAGAAAGCCATCGATTCCAAGAAGGACTGGATACTCAGGATCAACAAAGCCATCACGATCTTTATTGACAGCGAGAAATTGATCACCATCAGTTTCAATAAAAAAAGGTAATGAGCCCGTAGGAAACACACGGTTGACACCCGAGACGCGGGTATGCCCATCACCGAAAATACCAAGCATCATTTGTAGCTGAAAGCCAAAGTCATCAACCCGAATACCATCACCTAAAGAGGCTCTAATGGCATCCAGAGCGGCTCGATAGTCAACATCAGTTCTATGGAGATAGGCGTATTGTTCTTCTAATGCTTGCTCAAGTTGGTCAAGATCCTCCGCAGCCTCTTCGGCGGTGAGCCATTGCGTTTGACGAGCGTCGGGAGAGGCAACTCTCTTTGTCAAGAAAGACAAATGTTCAGGAATCTCTGTCGCATGTTGTCGTGATGAGCGCGCCACATCACGCTGTTTTACAGCCTCCTCAGCGTCCTTTTTTTCCTTATTCGATTCCCATATCCGCTGCCGATTCGCAGCCGTCATGGGGACATCATTGAATTCCATTTCTGGGCCACCCTGAACACTGCGTACCAGTATTGTCACGGTGTTGCCAGGTAGCGGATGACCAGATTCTGCCATCAACTGCACCAAATCTTCGCCAAATCGCTTTTGCGCTCTGTCACCGTATTGCTTTCGCGCAAAATCATGGAGGTCTTTAATCGGGATACCTTCAATCGCTAGCAAATCAAACCAATTCCCACCCAACATAATTTCGGGGCCATCATCATTAAATCGAATGGCTTCGAATGGGCTGAGCTTGGGATAGTGATCATCATCACCCCAAGTGACTGAGGGCAGTAAGAACACGACCCAAAGACAGAGCATGTTGAGACACAAAAAAGAGGTGCTACTTCGTTTCATTCACCAAGATCCTCATTCCAGAGATCGGGTTTCTCACGTCGCAACGTGGCCATAAGTTCGATACAGCGAGAGTCATCAAGCACAATTGTCTCTACGCCCGCGTTCTTTAGCCAAGTGGTAGAAGTCTCTAACATCGACATCCAGGTCTGCGCGTGGCTGAAGGTCGATGTCTCGCCAACAACAATGCGTGGAATTCGCAGAAACACACCAAGACCAGTACACATGGTGCAAGGCCACAAGGTTGTGACCAATGTCAGGTCTTCCCAATCACGTCTTCGACCGGCATTGCGAATGCATACAACCTCACCATGAGCGGTGGGATCGCCACTTTGCACGCGCAAATTGTGTCCACGGGCGACAATAGTTCCAGATTGATCAACGAGCACCGCACCAATTGGTATGCCGCCCTCTGACCAAGACTTCTCCGCCTGCTCAATGGCGCTATCCAGCCATTTAATGTAATTCGCTTGGCTCACGGTTCATCTGAAGCTGTTGCAGCCATTTCTTGTGGCTCGGTCACGCGGTAAACAAGCATCCATTCATCTTCAAGCATGTCTTGATCGATACCAACGTCGGTTCCATCGAGGCCTCGCTCTTGGTAAAGCAAGATAATCCGCTGTCGTCCCTCTTCAATCGCAGCATCATCACGAATATCGCCAGGTTGCGCTGCTAATAGCTGCGTCAACTCTCGATCAGTAATCGTGGTGTTACCAACAATGACGATTTGTTTGATCACAGGTGTCTCAGTCACCTGATAAACAAGATCGATAGAACCATCTGGGCGCGTTGAAGTTGACCAATCGACATCGGCATAAACACCAAGCATTGTCAATGCAGCAATATCACGGTCGACAAGATCCTGATCAAATGGCTGTCCTGCTTTCGCCTTAATGACGTACTGCGCAGGTTCAGCTCGACTGGCGGTCGCACCAGTAATCTTGACTGAGGCAAAGTGTGGAGGCTTTGGGGCAGCCGTTTTTCCAGTTGCCAGTTCATCTTCCGGAAGCTCCAAGCCCTCTTCGATGCGCTGGTATCGAAGTGCAGCTGGATAGCTGGGGGTTGGCTGTGGCGTGGGAATCCGCCAGCGGCGAGCATTGATGACCGCATAATCATTCATCAAGCCTCGATCAAAGAAGATGGTTGCTAAGGCATACTGTCCCTGGCCACTCGGGTAAATCACATCGACTTCGCCCTGAAAACCACGCGATCGAACCTCTTTGATATGTAATGCTGACTCGCTTGAATCGATCATGGGTCGGCCTCGACCCAACCGTTCAATGATGTCGTCATAGATGGATGCTGGTGTGCCCTCGGGGAGGTTGATAATTAACTCTTCATTGACACCATAGCTCTCATCGGCGTATCGCAATGATTCAACAACAAGAGTTGACATTGGTTCATGCCCAATATCGTGTCTGGAACTGATGTGTTCAACACCGGGGTATGTGTTGTATGGGGCGCACGATGCAAGAAGCCCAAAGATGGCAATGGTTAAAAAACGGCGGTCGATCATAATGAATCCTCCTTGGCCTCAATCACTGGCGTGCGTACGAAGGAATACTACCACGGAACAAGTTTTGATCGAATGGGCCGCGTGGTCAAGAACGATCTTCGATCCGTACGGCGATCTCTGATGGGGCGGGCTTCCGAAGCAGGACCACGCCACCTGGCTCGAGGCCATCCAGTATTTCAGCGTAAAGGTCTGAGACTTGGCCAAGCTTGATCGCTCGCTGATGGAAGCCGTCTGGTTCCAGCACATACGTGTAAATCACCGCCCCACTTCTGTGAATGGCGGGTATGGGTATGTAAAGCACATCTTCTACTGCAGCAACAACGATCTCAGCTTTGCATCTCATTGAGGGCTTAAGGCCAAGGCCTTCCGCCTTATGCAGTTTCACTTTTACGGTGTAGTCGCGGCGGTTGGGATCACGCCAGCCACCACCCTCTGCAAGTACGCCAACCTGAAGTACCTCGCCATGGACAACCTGATCTGGCAAGGCATCGGAAGACACCATGACTGGCTGTCCTGATTCGATCATGCCACTGAGGGCCTCATTGACTTTGACCTCAGCAATCATCTGTGAGGTGTCAGGCAGGACAATGACGGGTTGGTTGCGATTTAACTCAGTGCCAACCGAAGGCGGATTGTCTCGGTCACGCCAGCCCATTGATTCAAGACTACTGGCATAAACCACCAACCCACTTGCAGGGGCTGTTACCGTGCAACGGCTTAGTTGGTCTTGCAATTTTTCTAATCGTTCGTTTGTGGAGCTGACTTGCTGGGTAGCAAGTTCAACATCACTCATTTTGGCGCGAACAGACGCGTCGAGCCTCATTTGAGCGCGGCCAGACTCAGCTGTTGCTTGGGTGACATCCGAGCTCAATTTCTTGAGCTCCTGCTCCCGCGTGTATTCCAGATAGATAGTCCGATTAAGTCTTGCTGTCTTGAGCGCTACTTGTGCGTTGAGATACGCAATCTCATCCTTGAGAAGCTCTTCATTATTGATGAAGTCCTTCTCTTTTAGGGTTTGTGAGTGTTCAAATCGCTGAGCTAACCGGTCATGGTCTTTCTCTGCCGTCTGGATACCCATTTCCAATTCTTGTTTCTTGGAAATATCGTGTCCCTCGAGCCATGCTTCGAGCGCTATCTCAGTGAGGTCAATCGTAACTTGCCGCTCTGCGACTTCTGAAGCCTGTGTTTGCTTTTGTATTTCCCAAGCAGCCTTTGCAGCATCCAACGCATTGTCGGCGCGCGAAACTTCTTCCTCTAGCTTCTTGATGTTATCTCTTACGGCTCCATCATCGAAGCGAAGCAACACTTGCCCCTCCTGGACGATTGTGCCTTCATCAACAATCTCTGAGATGACGGCGCGACCTTCAAGTGTGTTATAAATCTCGATCTGTTTCATTGCGGCGAGTTCGCCAGAGCATGGAACAGTAATCTCAAATCCACCACGATCAACAGTAAACAATTCAGCGGTGGACGCTTCAGCAACATCACTTCCACCAAGGCTCACGCCAAGAATGACAGCCAAGCCAAGGCCCACAGCAGCGACGCCACCCAACATGAGTGGTGCAATTTGTCCAAGGCGACGAGGTTGTGATCGTGTCGTATTCATAGATCCGTTATGAGCTCCACGAAGGGCGGAGCACTTTTTATATTCATTTTGGTTCACTAGAGAGTCCTATGGTATGTCGCCAAAGAGACTCTATCCATAGGCAACTGATGACAAGTAGATATTGGACCTCTGAGGAGACAAAGGGCTTAATAAACCCAACCAAAATACTTTATGGGCCCATTTTACGCGGGTTCTTGGTTCGGGGGCTGGTCTCTGGGACAACAATCATACCCTCTAGGGGGTCGATCGAACCATCTGTCTTGACCCGCAGTTGCCCAGAATCTCGAAGGTATTGCAAGATTGAGACCTCGAGATCTCGTCTTGCTGAGTCACGACCATCACGGGCTCTGCGCAGGTCTTCAATTGCTTTGAGAAGATCCAGGATCGTAATGCGTTCAGGCTGAGCTTCAAGAGATTGAACACCAATCTCGGCGATGACAACATTTTGCTCCTGCAGATCAAGATTGAATCGAGCTACATCAATATCGCGCACACGGTTTCGCGTCTCAATCGCGATGGTATCTCTGAACTGTGAGTACTTCAGGCGGCCTCTTTCAAGACTGACCTGATTTCGTCGCAAACGCAGCCTCTCTATTTTTCTGTTTAGGGGCACTCCATATGAAATTCCAACTTGGAATTCAGGCTCACTAAACTGGTCTTCAAGTGCCTCAGAAGTCAGCTCACCTTGTGAGTTAAAGGATGCCAGGCCGGTCAGGTTCAGATCTCCAAGAATCTGATTCCTTGCGTTTTCGACATCACGGACAAGATCAGCAAGCTTGTTGCGTTCGGTTTGTAAATCGAGCCTTAAAGCCATTGCAGATGTGACTGCAGAAGTCATATCGGAGTTCGGCGGTGTCAGGCCAATAACCGAGGTGATGATGACCAGTGGCTCCTCAACGGGGTAGTTTATCTTTACCTTAAACTTATCGATGGCGAGCTGCAGCGCCTCTCGATTCCGGTTGTATGTATCGATCGATTGAAGCACCGCATTTTCTGCGAGCGTGACATCATAAAGTCTCTTGCGGCCAGCTTCGTACAAAGCTCGTTCTTGAGTTGCGACTCGTTCAAGTTGTGCGATTGCCCTTTGCCGGTTCGTCAAGAGTTGTTGTTGCACGACAAGATCAAGGTAATCACTGGAAATGGTTACCAGAAACGCTCTGCGGAATGTTTCAAAGGCACGTGCAGCGTAGACCACGTTTCGCTGTTGCTGTATGAGTTCACGCTGTGCGTACAGACCGGCGCCACGAAGTAGTGGTATCTCTGCTCTGAGATAAAGCTCGGGCGTTGCATAATTACTATCGTTGACTCTCTTATGCAGATCTTCACTCGCCTCAGCAAGAACTTCGGCTGCAATTGATCCTCCATACGGAAGAAGTTGTGAGACTCTGAACTCATTGACGAGATTCAGTGAGGTGTCGTAGAAGCCGCCATCACTGTTGCTGTTTAATGTAGATCGAAGCGTGTCAAAGAACTGTGGATCCCAACGATGCATCTCTATCAAAAGATCAAGGCATGCGATGAGATAATCTTCTTGGCTGTACGCGTATTCTCGACTGTTGCGGGTGGCGTACTGAAGTGCTGCTTGGAGATCAAAGCGAGCAGCGTCGGGTGGAATGGCGTAGACCGCCTGCAACCTGTCTGAAACGGCCTGCGCATCAGCGGCAGCGGTTGGCACGTAAATCAGTTCGTTGGCGCTCGGGTTGTTTGTATCTGGTGTTCGATCGTAGATGTCCTGCGCTTCTAGCCAACTAGATTCATTGGGTGGCGGGACGGTGATGACGGGCTTGGCATTCGGTGGGGTCATCTGTGCAGAGTGCTCAGCCACCAGTTGATCAACTTGTTGGTCAATTTGTGCCAAAGGCGCTTGGCATCCAAATGGTATGAGTCCGAATAAAAGGATGCCCAATGTGCCGAAAGTAATGCCTCTGGCACTGGTTATGGCGCGTTGGGGCAGATTCAGCTGGTTCGTATTGCCTAGCTGGATCAAATCAAGGTTGGGTAATTGCAAACTCATGAGGCTCACCATCGTATAAAGAGGGCCTCAGCGTGTGAAACCCGGGCCCCCTGATGGCCCAAATAAGGGATGTTTTATGGCCGTTTTTAGTACAAGTGGGCAAAGTTTCTCGGTTGATGGACGCAGATTGTGGTTGGTGGGGGCTCAACTGGACTACGCTCGCATACCAGCCAGTGCGTGGGCAGAGCGGTTGCACATCATCAAAGAGGCGGGGTTTAACACGATTCAGACCGCCAGCCCTTGGCTGTTACACGAGCCGAGAAAAGGTAAATTTAACTTCAAGGACTCAGCGGATGTTGGGCACTTCTGTTCGCTGGCAGCAGAATGTGGGCTCAACGTCTTGTTGCAAGTGGGACCATCTGTTGGCCGCAGTTTTGACGGCGGTGGTTTGCCTTATTGGCTCACGCTTGAAGACGATGTTCTGTTGCGCAGTGGCACCGGCCTTTTTATGCAACACGCCACGAAATATCTCAGCCGCTTAATCTCACAGATTTTAGATCTGCAGATGACGAAAGGTGGCCCCATTGTTGCCATGCAAATTGAAAATGCGTGGGAATGTTCGAATGAGGAAGAGTCGACTCGGTACATAGGTGAGCTTTCTCGGTTCTTACGTGAAAGTGGTATCACGATTCCCTTTACCAATGCCAACGATCTGTGGGCGCCCGATCATGGGTCGGTGCACACTTGGCGAAGCCAAGGGCAACAACTTAGTGACTTGCGACAACTTCGTATGTTGCAACCAGAGGCGCCAAGACTCGTAAGCTCGTTGCCTTTGGCTAACACTGCACTCTTGACTGAATCAACAGAAGTAAAATCTGGTGGTTTAGAGATGCAGCGGCAGATTGCGGAAGTCCTTGCTGCTGGAGGCCAGTTTGTCCTTGACAATGTTAATGGTGGGACTAATTTTGGCTTTCTCGCAGGAAGGCTTGCAGGCGGCGAAGATCGATTTGTTGCAACCGCAGCGGTAGATGGGCCGTTGGTTGGTGAAGCGGGTATCCCAACCGAAGGGTTGTCTATCATTCGGCGAATCACGACGTTCTCATCGAGTTTCGGGCATGTGTTCAGTCATCTTGATCCCAACTTTCAGCCAGTGGTTAGCACTGTCCGAGTAAAACCAAATCAGTATTCAAAGAAGAACGGGAGCGTGTCCTCGGTTGTTACGCAAACCGGTGGCAGCGGTTCAGTTGTGTTTGCATTCGCCGATGGCCTCAAAGCAAAGAGTCAACTCCTTTTACCTGATGGCATTGAGATACCAATTGATTTAGGTGATCAACTCGTTGGTTGGTATCTACTTGACGTTGATCTGTGTGGAGCGGGTCGATTAGATTATGGAAACGTCTGTCCATTGACGGTCGTTGATCGAAAGGTCGCCGTGTTTTTTGGTGCGGCTGGATCTGCTGCACACCTGTCTATTAACGGCCGACCACTACAGGCGGTTGTACCCAAAGGCAAAGAACCATTGGTTATCGATCACGAAGGTGTCACGGTCGTCTTGTGCAATCAGAAACAAGTCGATGCCTGTTTGACTCATGGGGAAAAACTGTATTACGGCGCCTCATGGACCAGCCTTGATGGAACGCCTTACTTAGCAGATGAGTGCAAAGAAGTAAGGGTGTTGTCTAGCCAAGAGTCAACCGTGCTACCAGGGCAACGTCAAAACAAAAGAGCTTCTCGATCAATTAAAGCAAAGAACTGGCTGGCTTGTTCACAAGACGAATTAGTCAGCGGAACATCCCCACGATTCGCATCTCTTGACGGGCCAAGCTCTCTGATGTCATGTGGTTCCCCTGAGGGTTATGGCTGGTATCGCATTGAGCTACGTAGTAAGACGGACCAAAAGAAAAAGTGCTTGCTTCCTCTAGGAGGCGATCGGCTTGCCTGGTACCTGGATGGATCGTTTCATCACATCAGCGGTGTTGGTCCTGGCGCTCTTGAGGGCCAATTTGATCTGAAACTCTCTGCGGGCAAGCACACACTGGTTGTGTTGGCGGACAATCTAGGCCGACTCGATAGCGGGAGTGATTTGCATGAGGTCAAGGGTGTTGGCAGTGAGCTCTATGAAGTTAAGAATTTGGCTGGTGTGAAACACCGCACAATAGAGGCGGATCCTATAAGTCCATTCGCGATGCAGCCAAATGTTTTTGGGCTTGGTGGCGGGGAACAAAGTCAGCCCACGCAGTTCACTTGGACAATTGATCATGCCAAGAAATCGCCGTTGATTTTGGATATTAGAGACTGCTCCATTGCGGGTTGTTTCTTACTGAACGATGAGCCACTGATCTACTATTCAGGTGAGCGAGGCATCAAAAATAAGCGGGTTGTCATATCGCTAGAGCGCACAGATATTATGAAGCGTGGCAAAAATACACTTCGCTTTGCACCAAATCCCGGTCAAGAACATCCAGAGCAGATTGTTAAGGCATTACGTATTCTTGAGTGTGTTAACACAATAAGTAATGTGAGTTGGGGATTCGCAAGGTGGGAGAAGCCCTCTACTAAATCTTTCGATGAGGTGAGCACAAAGGAAGCGAAAGAAAAGAAAGGCACACCTTGTTGGTGGCGCACTGAATTTGATGGAGCTTCGATCTCTCGATCTTCGCAGCCACTTTGGTGCGATGTCAGCAGTATGAGTAAAGGCCAACTTTACTTTAATGGGAATAATGTGGGGCGATACTTCAATGCAACGGCAGACGGGGACAACACCAAAGGCCAAGGCCTCTTAAGCATTCCTGAATCGTGGGTGCTTCCAGAAGCGCCAAATGAAATCGTCCTGTTTGATGAGCATGGCTTCTCGCCGTTCGATGTCAATATGGTGAGGCGCGATTTAGGCAGTCGAGATACCTGATAGATATCTGGTCTGACGGCCACAGAGCGGTGATAAAGCCAGCATCGCTTTGGAGGTTAGACTGTGCTTATGTCCAACAGTCATCCAGAGCATCCCAACTTACGTGTCGTAGAGCATCCACTGATTTCGGTGAAACTGGGACGCTTACGTGACAAGCGCACGTCTTCAGATGACTTTCGCAGACTCCTGGATCAGATCGCAGGACTGATGGTCTACTCTGTGAGCGAAGGGCTTGAAACATCGTCAGTAGAAATTGAAACGCCACTTGAAGTCACGCAAGGGAAGATACTAAGTAAGCCCGTGACACTTGTGCCCATTCTGCGGGCCGGAATTGGTATGACCGATGGTATTTTGGCGCTCATGCCAGAGGCTCGTGTTGGCCATATAGGTGTGTATCGTGATGAGGAGCGACATACACCAGTCGCGTATTACGAGAAGTTCCCGGGCGATATATCCGCTGGACCCGTACTCATCGTTGATCCAATGTTAGCGACAGGTGGATCTGCAACATATGTGGCAAGTCGTTTACGCAAAGCGGGCTGCAAGCAAATAGGTATGGTCTGTCTTGTTGCTGCTCCGGAAGGTGTGGCGGTGATGGCAGCTGAACACCCAGAGGTCACAATATTTACAGCAAGCTTAGACCGCGAGCTCAGTGATCGAGCTTATATTCTGCCCGGCTTAGGCGATGCAGGAGATCGGATCTTTGGCACCCAATAATGTTTGGGGTTCGGGGCAACTTGTCCCTCAACGACCGGTGTGAACAAGGTGATGTAAGGTCTTAGTCGCATATGTCAGATAGCAACGCCTCACAATCCTCAATGCCACTTAATGATGATCCAAAACGGGATGTCGCGGCTGTTTATGAAGCCTCTCAGCCAGAGACACAGGCCTACATTGGCGACTGTCGAAATGTGCTGCGTTCTCTTCCCGAGCGGGGTCAGGTAGATCTCATATTTGCTGATCCACCTTTCAACTGGTCAGTTGCCTATGAACAATGGGATGACTCTATGCCGCGCGAGGATTACGAAGACTTCACGAGAGAATGGCTTGATGGTTGTCTTGAAGTGCTTGCGCCAAATGGATCAATCTGGGTCAATATTCCAGATGACTCAGCGGCGGAAATTGTCATGCACCTTAAGCAACGCGGCATGCACATGATCAATTGGTGTATCTGGCACTTCCGATTTGGGCAGCACCGTGAGGGCGGATTTATTAATAGTAAGGTGCACGCACTCTATTTTTCCAAGGATCGCAAGAAACGTACTTGGAATGGAGACGCTGTTTTGGAGCAGTCTGATCGCGCAGCCATTTATGGCGATAAGCGAACCATGGCTAAAACAAAGAACCAGGGCATGCGTGTTCCAATGGATGTGTGGTACGGAAAGTATTGGGGGCGCATCCAAGGCAATAATAAGGAACGGCGACCTCAGCATCAGAACCAAATACCTGAGGTCTATCTAGAACGGGTGATTCTCGCTTGTAGCAATCCGGGCGATCTTGTACTGGACCCATTTCTCGGTAGTGGCACCACGCTTACGGTGGCTCGAGCACATGGACGCAGGTCGATTGGTATTGAGTACTCCCCTGAAACAGCCAGCAGTGCATGGCAGAGAATTACAGAAATCGGCATGCTTAGAAAAGATATTGCTCTCGGCCAATCAACAGCAATCTTTGAACGTCGCTAACCACAAGTGTTTAGGGATCGTTTGGCATCAAGCCCACAAAGAAGAAGTGCGTTTTCGCATAGCTTCATTTGCATTAGCCTTCTCATGAGTCAATATTCAGTAGATATGGTCGGGAACTTAAGACCTGCTTGCTAATGATGTGGTTTCTCAAAGACGAGAAAGAATGACTGAAGAAGGATCACTTTCTTCGTTCGCTGTTTTCTCGTCATGAGAAAAGAGAGGGAGTTGATTTACCAAGCAGCTCTGGACAGGTTTTCGCTCATGGGCCAGGGAGTTTCTTTTTGGAATTGTTGCTGCTTGTATTGGGGCCGGCTAAGGAGGGGAGACCCAGGTGATACCTGCCTGAGCCGCTTGTGGCGAAGGGAAAGACGACGATTTCTGTGTTCCTGAGACGACCTGAGACCAATGATGATGAGGCACTGATGCAACGCACAGTGCCTCATCACCGTATCCTCTTAGGTAGTGAACAAGTCAATCAATCTTCAAGATCACCAGCAGGTCGCGGAATTGTTCGACCGCAGTGCGTGTGTTATCGAATCATCCCCATATAGGCGTGGTTCAACATTACGTCTTCCCGCAAATGGGCAATTGGTTGTGACCGGTGATTTACACGGGAATACACCACATCTCGACGCGCTGGTCAAACTCGCAAGTTTAGACGCCTCACCCAACAATCACCTCCTGCTGCAAGAAGTGATTCATGGACAACCCTTGGTTAATAATGTGGATCTCAGTCACCGTGCCTTAGCGAAGGTTGCCGAACTTGTAGCAACATGGCCAGGACAAGTGCATCTGATTCTTGCAAATCACGAGTTATCTCAGTTAATGGCCACATCTGTCGGCCGCGGCTCGGGCAATAACGTTGAACAATTCAACGATGGTCTTATGTTCGTATATGGCGATGCTTGGGTAAACGTTGCCGATGCAATAGGCAGATTTATAGAATCACTTCCATTAGTCCTACTTACAGATAAAGGTGTTTGGTGCAGCCACTCATTGCCACCGGCACGTGTCATAGAACGCTTCGACTTCTCTGTATTAGAGAGGCCGATGACAATGATAGATCGCACCGGCCCAGGAGGGGCAGCCTATCAAATGGTTTGGGGACGTACTCAGAGTGAAGCTCAAATTGAAATGATGCGAGAACGTTTTGGTGTTGAGCTGCTCTGTATTGGCCACGCTAAAGTGGACTCTGGTGCCGAAGCAGTTGGAGAGCACTTACTCATGCTCAACTCTGATCATGCCCAAGGCGCGGCTGTTGTGATTGATTTGTCAGATGTTCCCAGTGCATCAAAAGCCGTGATGCAATCAATTCAAATTGCTTCACTGATAGACCGAGGCTATTGAAATGATGCAAACCATGTTAGCTATTGAGTGTTCCCAAAGATCAGCTTCTGTAGCAATAACAACTGGAGGTGGGCCACCCACGGTGGAGAAGGTTTGCAGCGATCGTCGAAGTGATGATGATCTTCTTCCAGCAATTGCTCGTCTCTTATCTGGTTTAAAAATGCAGCCCTCAGACCTGACTTCAGTGGCGGTTTCGATTGGTCCCGGAGGCTTTACTGGATTGCGGATTTCGATCGCTGCAGCCAAGATGCTTGGTGTCTCACTTGGCGTTAAATTAATAGGCGTCCCTTCGGCGCTGGTTGCAGCCCAGTCTATTAAGAGCAATGGGCCGATCCTCGTTGCATTGGCATGTAAAGGAGAGACTCTCTGGGCAACGACACTTCAAACCCAAGATGGAATGTGGGTTTGCCGTGAGCCTGGGGGCCTCGTCTCTATTGACTCGTTCGTACTTAACGGGATGCAATACCTCGTTGCAGACGCGTATCTTCCAGAGGCCATTCGAAACCAGGCTGCAGCCCAAGGCGTTGAAGTGTTGGAGCCGAAGTTCGATGCGGCGAGTTGTTTGCTAGTGGGACAGCAGATGTTGAGCCAGGATCAGTATCTGACACCTGATCAGTTGCAGCCGCTCTACCCAAGAGAGCCAGAAGCCGTTCGACTATTCAATCAACGTTGAGTAGGTGACTCGCTCTGGTTTCCGTTGGCAAGTCCAATAACAACACTGTTTTTTGCTCCGTATCTTGGGGGGTTCCAATCATTCCGTCTGTGCGTGCAAGCAGATCCCGCCTCAACCTGAAGTGAGGCCCACTATTCCCCGATCGGTAGGTCAGGCAAGTTAGGCAAACTGTATTCAATGCGGCAACTCTGCTGTTCTGTATCAGTCGGGTCTTATGCCGACTTCGTAGAGTCGTCGATTCAAGGAGCAATGAAATGAGTCGTGTGGATGTTTCTGGGGATGGGTTAGCCAAAAAGGTTTTCACAACAGGTGAAGTGGCGGGTATTTGTAATCTCTCACAACAAACAATTATCCGCTGTTTTGACAACGGGCGGCTTGGCGGCTTTCGCGTTCCGGGCTCTCGTTTCCGCAGAATTCCAAGAGCCGATCTTGTCAATTTTATGCAAGAAAACGGCATTCCAACCACCATGCTGTTAGATCAAGGCAGACGAGTCTTGGTGGTTGAACCCGACTCAAACGAGGTGGGACCCGTTGTAACCGCATTAACGAATGAGGCCGGACTCGAAGTTCAAGCAGTCAACTCTGAGTTTGATGCTGGCGTTATGAGCCAACAATTCCAGCCTCACATCGTTGTTCTTGGTGGCTCCATCAAGGTTGGAGACGCGGTAGAGCTCTGTGGGCGGATCAAATCTTCATCAAGTTGTGAGGATCCCAAAGTTCTAGTAATGAGCAAGGTGCTACCGAACGATGTGAAAGAAAGTGGGAAATGTGGAGTTGATGGTTTTATACAGACTCCATTTAGCACGGAAAGACTCATCATCTGTGTTAATGAGCTTCTAGGTGATTGATAGCGTTCGTGCAATGTGTCGAGTTGGTGGCAAGGTTAGAGAAATACAAAGTTCTGAAGCCGGGGAGGACCGGAATATGCAGTCTCTTGATAATGAAATCTCACGCGTCTTAAGGGAATCTGAGCCCCCAGCAGGGCCAGGATCAATTCTTGTTTATGGTTGTTCGCAAAGCGACTTGGAAGCGATGCGCGGCCTACTGCAGGATAGCCCTCATCGCTGCGTTCATACATCATCAGATCATGAGGCGCAGCAGCTTCTTGAAGCAGATGAGTTTGAATTATTGCTTTATGCACCAAGTGGTACCAAAGAGAAAGATCTAGACTTCCTTGGGGTTGCCAAGAAACTTGCGCCTGCGACAAAGATCATTGTGATGACTTCAAAGTCGAACTGGAGCCTTGTTGTCAATGCAACACGTATGGGTGCAATTGATGTGCTGTTCCACGAGGCTGAAAAGAATGATGTCTTCGATTGTGTTGAAAAAGCACTTATAAAGACGCGTCGCGAGCGGCAACGAGAACAGAGTCTTTCGCGACTTCGAAGCGTTTGCCGTGAGCTTCAAGCTGCTCGCCATGAAGTTGCTGAGCAAGTTGAAGGTCTCTGTCAAGAGCTTGCAGCAGCATATGCGAATGTTGATCAGCAAGTACAAGACGCCGTCACAGCTTCGGAATATCGAACACTTCTGCGTCAGGATCTTGATGTTGAAGAAGCCCTTCGAACAACATTGTCTTATCTCATATCAAAGATTGGGCCAACCAACGGCGCGGTTTTTCTGCCTGAAGGCGATGGCCATTATGGCCTGGGCGCTTACGCCAATCTGGACTGTCCTCGCGAAAGCGCAGATTCGCTTCTTCAAGCTTATGCAGAAGTCATCTGCCCGAAACTCGCAAAGGAAGAGGATATTGTTCTCTTTGAGGATGCCGAGGAGCTGCTTGAAGGGCTCAAGATCAAGGAGCGGGCTCTGTTTGAATCGCAGTTTATGGCCTTCTCTTGTCGTACTCGACAGGGATGCATGGCTGTTGTCATTCTCTTCCGAAGTAGAGAAACACCATTTGACCCCGAACTATCTGGCACGTTGGAGTTGATTCGCGAAATCTTTGCGAACCATCTGGAGCGTATTGTGCGTGTTCATCACCGTGGTTCAGAATGGCCCGAGCAAGCGAAAAGCGATGAAATTGACTTCGATAATGAGCAAGAGGGTTGGCAAGGTGGAATGGCGGCTTAAAGAGAAGTCACAGGCGCTATGAAGAGCGCGTGTGGCGACCAGCGACCGCACGCACATTCTCATGGCCAATGATGCCACCAATACTTCGTATGAGCGACTCGTCAGCGACAGCGCGCATGCTATCTGAGCGAAGTACGACATGTTGCCCTTCGGCTTCAATTTTAAGGAACACGTCAACCGGCGAACCTTCCCGGTGGCCATTGGATCGCTTAATCAAGTCAGCGACTGATCGCATTGATCTTTCCAAGACATCGGAATCCGCGGCTGAGATGAAATCAATTTCAATATGCTGCGTCAGATAGAGCGGCGCCCGCTCGATGGGGTACACGTGATCAACAATGACTTGTGGCTCTCCCCTCTCCAGATCAACCTTACCCTGAAGAACAAGTAGGGCATCAACCTGAAGTAGTTCACCAAAGTCTCGGTATGGTGCAGAGAAGACGACGCCCTCACAAAGGCCAACTTTATCTTGAATGCCCAGGATGGCCATCTTCTGGCCCGCGCTACGCCCACTTTTTGTGACAAGTGTGCGGACGCGTGTCAGCATGCCAGCAATGGTAATTGGCTCTCCATTTTGCAATGATGCCAAGTCACTCGTTGCAGCATTGCAATAGTGTTCAATGGTGGTCTTGTAGATATCAAGAGGATGTCCAGATAGGTGAAATCCGAGGAACTCCCGTTCATATCCAAGCGCTTCAATGCGTGTCCATGGCTGTACATCGGGAAGGGGGCGTTCATCAGCATTTGGATCTTCGGCCCCTTCATCGCCCCCGCCGAAAATTGACATCTGACCATTCCGACGATCAGCGGCGGCTTCTTGTCCGGCTGAGACCGCATCGTCCAGCGCTGCCAACATGGCGGCGCGCGTTTCTGTCCCATGAATTGAGTCGAGGCAGCCCGCTTTTATCATTGCCTCAATCGTTGATTTGGTCACCACGCGTGGATCTGCGCGTGTACACAAGTCAAAGAGTGATTGATATGAACCGTGCGCTGCTCGTTCTTTGATAATGTGATTGATTGCAGCTGCGCCAACATTCTTGATCGCGCCAATACCAAAACGTACACGACCGTGAAGGTGATCTCTTGGCTCACCTTCCTCGAATGTAACAGCAAATCGGGCAAGAGATTGATTAAGGTCTGGGGGCAACACCATGACACCGATATGTGGCTTCTCTTTGGTGTGATCGGGGAATTGTGTGTGTTTGCATTCTTCAAGGTAAGGCGCCCAATCTTCGGTTTTCCTTGCGGCGCTTTCGAAGGTCAGTAAGGCAGCCATATATTGGCTTGGGAAATAAGTCTTCAAGAAAGCAGTTTGATATGCAATGATCGCGTAACTTGTTGAGTGCGATTTATTGAATCCATAGCCGGCGAACTTAAGAATGAGATCAAAGAGGTCACCGGAGGACTTTGGCTCTAGACCTTTTTCCTTCGCCCCATTGATAAACTTTGCTCGCTCAGCATCAATCGTGGCATGTTTCTTTTTACTGATTGCCTTAATAACGGTGTAAGCAGCACGCAGTGGTACGCCACCGAGTTCATGTAGGATCTGCATAACCTGCTCTTGGTAGACCATGATCCCGTATGTTTCAGCTGTAAATTTGTCGACGATCTCATGGATTGTGGGGACTTTTTGTTTCCCATGTTTGCGATTGCAATAGTCAGGGATCAAGTCCATTGGACCTGGACGGTAAAGCGCATTGGCTGCAATAAGATCTTCGAAGCGGTCTGGCTTCATTTCTTGAAGGAGGCGCCGCATTCCACCAGACTCAAATTGAAATACGCCACTGGTATCACCACGCCTGAATACATCTAAGACGCGATGATCTTCAAAACTCATGTGATCAAAGTCCAGCGGATGGGGACCCTTGCGATCTGTGCGACCGGTGGCTTGCCAGATAATGTCATCGGCCAGCTCTTCACGAATCAGTGACTTGGCTCGTTCAATTGTTGAAAGTGTGCGCAGCCCCAAGAAATCCATCTTGAGCAGGCCCATATGCTCACAGGTTGGCCCATCCCACTGGGTGACGGCGTCTTCAGATCCAGAGGCGCGGCAAAGCGGAACAATCGTCTCCAATGGCTGCGTTGCAATCACCACACCTGCAGCATGTATGCCAGCATGGCGCGCATGATTTTCCAACTGCTGAGCGGTATCTAGGATCCCTCTTGCGCTGGGATTCGATTCATACTCAGTCTTAAGATCGGGCGATTTTTTGATCGCTTGATCAAGCGTAATGTTGAGTTCATTGGGGACAAGATTTGCGAGCCTCTGCCCATCGGCGGGAAGCCATCCTGAAACGCGTGCTACATCCTTAAGCGCGGCGCGTGCTTTGAGGCGACCAAAAGTGATGATCTGGGCAACATGCCCATACTTCTTTCGCACATAGTCAATGACCGCCGCCCGCCCATCTTGGCAGATGTCAATGTCGATGTCGGGGTACTCGGTACGGTCTGGATCTGTGAAACGTTCAAACAGCAAGCCATACTGAACAGGGCAAGCATTTGAGAGTGCCAAGGTATAACCAATCATGGTGCCTACGCCTGAGCCACGAGCAGAGGCAGGTATGCCCTGTTGTCTTGCCCAGTTCACAAAATCCCAGCAGATCAAAAAGTAGGCGCTGATACCCTTGTCGGAAAGAACTTTTAACTCACGGTCAAACCGTTCACGGATCTCGGGTGTGATGCCTTCGGCACCATACCGCCAGATGAGCCCCGCTTCTCCAAGATTGCGAAGCGCAAGATCACAAGCATCGCGCACGTCTTGTTCGCTGTCTGCATTCGCGTGGTTGCCATCGAAGGGCTTGAGTTCAAACTTTCGGCAGTAAGCGTTATACCACTCTGTCAGGTCTCCCCCAGAATACTCCGGTGGTTTGGCTGGGCCATCGACTCGAACAATCGGTGCATGGTTCGCTTCAAAATCGATATCAACATTACATCGACGGGCGATCGACACAGTATTGTCCATCGCTTCAGGTAGATCTTTGAAGACCTTGCGCATCTCTTGGGGTGTTTTGACGTACAGCTCACGCGAGTACCTGATACGACTGGTGTCACTCTTCATCTTTCCCATGGCGATGCAGCAGAGACTGTCGTGCATGTCGTAGTCTTCTCTGGTGAGATAGTGCGCATCGTTGTCACCAATCACTGGAAGGTTGAGCTCTTTAGCGAGTTGGATCAAAAGCGGATTGATGAGGTCTTGTTCACCGACCTCCGTTCTCTGCACTTCAACAAAGAAGCGAGGTTCGCCGGTTTTTGTGGGTGCGAAAGTCGCAGCATGCCACTTGGCCTCTTCGATCGCACTATCCCAATGATGAGTTTGCCCTGTTGTTGCAAACTTCAAGAGATGGTACGCCAGTGAGCTACCTAGATGACCATTGATTGCAATGATTCCCTCATTCAAACTCTCGAGGGTTGAGTGGTCCATGCGCGGCTTGTAATAGAACCCATTGAGAAATGCGTCGGAGGACAAACGCATGAGGTTCTTCCAGCCAGTGTTATTTTCTGCAAGTAGCACAAGGTGGAAGCCACCATCTGCGATTCCACCAGGGCTACGATCGGTTCGGCTGCCAACTGCGACGTATGCTTCGATGCCCATAATTGGCCGAAGCCCTCTTTCGCGCGCCTTCTGATAAAACTCGATCGCGCCATGGAGGTTGCCATGATCAGTCAAAGCCACCGCATCCATTCCTGACTTCTTAACATGATCCAAAAGTCGTGAGATACGGTTGCCGCCATCTAACAGTGAGTACTCACTGTGAAGGTGGAGGTGTACAAAGCCTGATTCGACTGATTGCGGGGAAGCAGGATTTTTTTCCGACGGCATAAGCGGCCCCAATGGCATATCAAGTTGGAATAGCGGCTATCGCGGTGGCCGCCCGGAACCAACATAGTATCTCTCAAAAGTTGAGTTTCGGGCTTTTTGTCACGAGTAGACAAGCGATTCAGAACCTATCAAGGCATCTTAAGAACTGAAATATCAGCCCTAGCGAACGTGTACTGAGTATTCCTCGTAGAATCACCACCATGGCCGACACCAATAGAGTACGCCCGACGGCAGCGGAATCGACCGCACGCGTCTTCCAGGTCTATCGCACAGCCGCCCAGCAACCCAATCTGGCGCTTCGCGTCGCGTTACTGGTCTTTTTGGTTGTGATTGGGCTGCCTATTTTAGCCCTATTGCTATTTGCGATATTCGCAGCAGCTTTGGTTTTCATGCTGCTGAGCTTGGTGACGATTTGTATCAATGGCACCAAGCGGATGTTCTCAGGCAGTGCCGACGGCCGGGAGAATGTAAGAGTTATCAATCGATCTTCGGGTGATCAGACGGGCTCTTAATCTGCATTCTCCAGAGCCCCGCCAGAATCAAGAAACGCTACCCAGCGATCGCGTAGCTGTTTCGTGACTGTGCCAACAAGGCCATCTGAGATTGGTTCTTTTTCAACGCCAACCAACGGCAAGATGCCCCAACTTGAATTGGTTAAGAACACTTCATCGGCATCAAGCATGTCATCAATATCAAGCATCTTTCGATTGGTGCCAATTCCAGCAATATCTGCTTGATCAATGACAAACTGCCGGACAGTTCCTGGGAGCACAGGGCTTGGCAATGCCCCGCCCTCTTCTTCACCATGAGCAATAGGGGTTAATAGAGAACCATTACTGACCACGAAGATATTGCTTACGGAACCGCTGCACAAATGGTTAGATACAGAGAACCAAAGCGCCTCGCCCGCCCCACTGGTACCTGCCTGCTGGAGCGCTCGGATGCGTGACCAGTAGTTTAGGGTTTTATGCCCAGCATGAGGATCTAATGGGTTCAGCCGTCCATCGGCAATGCAGGCGATGATGCCTTTGTCAAAGAACTCGTCGGGATATCGAGTTGGTGGCTGCGACACGATAAAAATGTTGGGATGACGCGGCGCATTGTTATACGCTTGAAGTCCGGGAAGATCCCCACCAGTTAACGTAAGCCGAAGTCTTGCGTCTTCAAGTTCGTTGGCAGTCAATAGCTGCATTAATGCCTCACAGAGGGCCTCGACATTGAGCGATTCTGTGAGTTGTAGCTCAAGCGCAGAGTTGCGGAGGCGTTCCATATGCGGGCGCATCTGTAGGATCTCTCCGCGACTCGCGCGCATTGTCTCAAAGAGACCGACACCATGTTGAGTGCCTGCATCTAAGACGGAGATGCGGGCATCGGCCGCATCCATCATGCTTCCATTAAGCCAAATCTTCATTCGCGCCCTGAACCAACGTCTTCATAGCCAACGATCCTTGGAATACCCTGTCCTTCATTGAGTTCGAGTGTAAGCATCATCCGTGGTTCTCCGTCAATAAAGATCATGGCGGAGTGTGAGCCAGCAAAACCAGCGTTGTTATTGGAGAGTGCGATATCAACCTCAATGGCGTCTTGAATATCGCCCCAATCTTGTACCATTCCGGACAAGGCATCCTGAAGTTCTTGGCGAATTGGATCAGCGGCGCCCATGAGGGCTGGCGAGTTGGTATTGCCCTGGGCGACTTCATTGCAGAGTCCATAAACGAATTGCCTGAGATGTGTCGTATTACTCTTCTCGGTATTCCATCCCCACACAAAGATGACAAGGGCGATGACGAGAATGACACATGCATAGCCCCATCGCCGAGCGTCATACTGGCGTGGCGGTCGATTTGCACCTAACAATCCACCTTGATTCACGGTGTGGTCTCCTCGGCACCATTATCTTGAGCCGGTTGAATCGCTTCTCCATCTGGCTCAGCTAAATCAATCATCTGCAATCCTGCAGGTGGTTGATCTTCTTTGTGGATATCCGAGATCGGCTTAGCGGGATCTGTTGCCTCTTCAGATAAAGCTTCTTGGAAAGAGTTTCTCAGTTCTTCAGCACGCTTGAGCAGCGCATCTGCATCGTTGTCTTCTGTCTCTAGCTCATAATGCCAGTCTGTTTCACTCGTGAGATTGACTGGTAGTAACTCAGCGATAAAGTCTGGCCCCGGCAGATCCCAAAGTGGTCCGGGAGCATCGCCAGATGTCGAAAGAGGCTCATACCCCTTCTTAAGCAGTCGGACGTCGTAAGTGCCGTAGTAAGTAATATCAACATCAACTGGCGTACGCCCGACTTCACGATCATTGAGATAGACCAAGGCGCCGGGCGGCGATGAAGTGATATTGAGCTTGCGACGAACGCAGCCAAGCGTTGAGAAGCAAGCCCCTATGACAAAGGTGCAAACGATTGTCTGAAGGCAAGCTTTGGATAACAGTCGATCAATACAATTCATTGTGATTATTCTAACCAGGCTCATTGTTTTCTGAGAAGTGTCATTGATCTCAGTAGGAAAATAGAGTCTTTCGTATTGAGTAGCAGATCTGGGGGCGAAATCTATTCAAGGCTATGGTCATCGAACTCATCACCTCGGAACGTTGAGGCGAGGTAGGCCTCCCGTACGGAGGGATCATTAATAATAGTCTTTGGGTTGCCCTCTTTGAGGTTCTTGCCCTCATGAATAATGTAGGCTCGATCACATATTCGTAGTGTTTGCTGCACATTGTGATCAGTGACCAGTACAGAGATTCCAACCTTGACGAGTTTTCTTACTTCGCTTTGAAGTTCTTCGACGGTATGTGGATCGACTGCGGCAAACGGCTCATCGAGGAGTATCAGGCGTGGCTTTGTGACCAAGGCTCTTGCAATTTCAAGTCGACGACGCTCTCCACCTGAGCAAGTGCGAGCGAGGTCACCTGCCTTATGCATGAGGCCAAATTGATCCATCAATGCGTCAGCTCTCTCTTGGCAAACACGCTTTGGCAACCCCTGTGTTTGTAAGATGGCTAGTAGATTCTGTGAAACAGTCAGACGTTGAAAGACACTGGGCTCTTGGCTGAGATAACCCATGCCCTGAAGTGCATGCTTGTACATGGGCAGATTCGTGACATCTTGATCGCGGAATGTAACCTGCCCACCTTCTGGCGTGATCATGCCAATGACCATTCGGAAGCTGGTGGTTTTACCTGCGCCATTACGGCCAAGCAGACCAACAATCTCACCCTCCCCAACATGGAGCGAAACTTTGTCAACGACGCGGCGGCCGCCATATGACTTGATGATGTCTTTGACTTCAAGAAGTGGCATAGTTGCACAGCCACCATACGCTCAGATTGAGGGTCATGGCAAGATGCGGTGGGTCATCAGAAAGCACAATGTGGGCTTCAGGGGCAATTGCCATCAGCTACTTCGGCCATGGCCTTGGCCCAGGCCATCATGAGGGCCTGCTGCTCTTTGGCTGGGAGGCTCAACAGCGCCTGCTGGTAGACGGTATTGAGCTCCAGTTGTCGGCTCAATGCTTCCGTTTGTGCCGTCATCGAGGCATTTGGATCCATTCCGATACAGCAGACTTTCTTGTATTCGTCCACGATAGCCTGGTATTGATCTGCAGAATTACCGCAACCAGCCAGGGCGACAGAGGCGATAAAAAGACTCATCAGGAATTTCAAAGTAATGGTCTCCTATCTAGAGTTTGACGAGGCCCGGTCGCGGCCACGCTTATTTGCCATCATCAGCGTCGCCCGTCGGGGCATCTGGATCTTTATTTTCCAGGATCGGCTTTACAGGTTTGGCGTCTTCTTTCCATTTATCTGGATGGAACTTGTGCGCCAGGATGCCGACGATTTTGTCCAGATTGGTATGTATATAGGCATCGAGTTTAATACGCTGCTCATTGGCAATCACGACTGTTGCAACAGACTTCGCCATCCAACGACTCATATCAATATCAATTATTTCTTCTGCAGAAAAGTGACCTTCGGGTGTCTGAAGCGAGCCATCATCTTCTAACACATACTTATTCGTTCGAATAGAGAGCCACTGCCACAAGAAGTAAACCGTAAAAGGTAGGCAGATAATAAAGAGCCACTGTATAGCGCTATCGAACTTACCAGGAGCCGTCACTTCTTCCAACCCCCTCAGCTCACTATTGATACGTTCATTAACTAGTCTGGTGAGTTCAGGGTTCGCCTCGCGATTCTCTAAAACCACCTTGCTTTGACTAAGTATTATTACAAGTTGAATGTCGCGGTTCTCTTCTTCTACGAGGCGTTTTTGTAATTCTTCGGGCGAACTGTTGTTCTGGGAAAGGCTATTTACGGCGTTATTAAGTCTTCCTTGGAGTTCCTTTAACATTTCATCGATGGCGGCCAGCGCTTCTTGATTCAGCTCTTGATCTGTTGAAGTAAGTGATTGCTGGACCATGCCCACGACATGCTTGACTTTTGCTTGCCACGCTTGATTAGGAATGGAGATCATGTAGTCATACAGTCCCCAGAGCCCGAATACCAGGCACATCAGTGCCAATGCGATCGATCTACCTGTGTGCATTCTTGAGACTGATGTTTCAACGGCCATTGAGAGAGTTGCCTTTTTAGTTCTTGAAACGGCAGACCGCCGTTGGTTGAAGGTTGATGACTGATCCGGCTGTGAGAGCATAGACGCTCTCAGTGGCTTTAGTGGTTGTCGGCTTATGCCGCGGGCTTGCTGCAGGCTTCCTGGCAAGCGGCCTGGAGAGCCCGATGCAGGGCCTCGTGTTCAGGGACAGCATAAAGACGATCACAAAGTGCATTAATGCGCCTTTCAACTGGCATGGTCTCATCCAGGCTGGAAACCGCCCAATCACCAATTGCAGAAAGAGCATTGAGCATCCATGCTAAATCAGGGGCATTAAGATCAACCGGAGGTTCGATCTTGGTTCGCATTGTTGCCCCAGGCGCAATAAGAACGACTGGGCACATTTTTAGCTGAGTGATTGGCTCCCGGCATATCACGAGCACCGGAACCTCATGCTCTAGGCACGCCAAACGCAATCTCCGACCGTCCATGCCAACCTGCGGTGGTTGAATCAAGTACGCACCAGGGGCGACTCTTAAATCCTCAGTGACTGGCCGATCATTAATGGTGACTTGTCCAACATCGACGGCTTCAGCAAGACGACCCATTCGGGCAGCACAAAGCGGGTCGATTGCCTGATTCATCAGTTCGAAGTCATTGGCCTCACGAGCCACTTGAAGCACCTTGTCTGCTTCGCGCTCCGCCTCAAAGAACCGCCCTTGCTCAGCCGCCTCAGCAGCGTGAGCAACCATGGCGACTAGTTTTCCATGTTTATCATTTGCGGCGGGCATTAGCTCTCTCCTCTAATCAACCGTTCTTGTAGGCCTTGAAGAAGGCCCCGCCACTGAGAGACCACACCTGGCATTTCGTACGCCAGTGTATCAGTCAGTACAACTGGGTTGCGAATGATAATTGCATCCCGGAGTGATTTAAGGGACTTGCTAAGTTGTTCGACGGCGTCTTCCCCTGAGCCAATACTGGAGATCTCTACTTTGAGATCAATGCCAAGTATTGAGGCTCCAAGTGTGACCGACCTTTCGATCTCAGTCCACAACTTCAGAGCAATGCCCAGGGATTCCATGGCTGTTCCAAGCTCATCGCGCCCCAACGCGTCCGCAGCTTTGGATTGAAAGGTTTCAATTTCTTCTAGTGCGAGTAGTGCATCACCAAGGGTAGAGGTAACCAATTCTTTTGGTGCTGCACTTGTGAGAGCGACTGTTTCAGCCTCAAGGCCCCCCATATCGGCGGAAGTGATTTGTGTATCACTCCAACGCGTTCCATCAACATGGACTTCAATGATGACACGTCCCTGGTCCTGGGCAATCTCTGCGGCTCGATTTAAAGCCGCACGAACAGACCGTTCTGCGATATCAAAGGTTTGTTCGTCGATCATTAGCCGCATTCTTTAGGCACTCCTATATGTGAGAATACGTCAAAAAGAGCTGCTAATGTGCAGGTTTATTTTTTAGCTTATCTATCGAATCCCACAGCGGGATGGTTGATCAGCTTTTGTAGGCTTCGCGTATCGATTCGGCGAGGCCCTGGTTTCCAGTGCTGACTCGAATCACACCTGGCGGCAGAACTTGAGCCATGACTGGTGCACCGGTTGCGACAATGGTCATTCCGTGAGTGGAATCTTCTCCATCTGACAACAATGCGTTCACGAGTGCTGAAAGCAATTGGAAATCCGCTGCCTCACAAAAAAGTGGATCGCGGGCGTTTAGCTCAACGGTGGCGAAATGATCAAATTCTTGCCAGTCATCATTAGAAGCCATGCTAAAGGCAACGGCGTCAAAGACATTGCGCCATTTACTCATAGGGAGGAGTATGAGCTCGTACAAGTGAAGTCGATGGAATACACGATCAACACAGTCGCGTAACAAAGCCGAATCAACTTTTAATGTTTCGCCGCCATCGATTGGTGGTAGGGCAGAACTCTCGTCTTCGACTTGTAAGTGAGAGACGCCATCCAAGTCATCCATCCGAAGGTGGAATAGATCTTCTGTCTCTTTGAGCTCAACAATTCCGTAGTCATTGAGGAGGCCTTTTACCTCCGCATCCTTTACGAATTCCACCTCAATGTCTCCTACGGGGTCATGCCCTATCGTTATCAGTGATGTGAGAAGCGAAGGGCTCGCATTCCACAAAGCTCATCTCCATCGCTGCTCAGCCACGTTTGGAAGAACAATCGCCGATGGCTCAACTGAGAAGTATAACACTGCATGCAGCTCGTTTGCTAGGGTCCCACCACGGGCTATTTGGCGACTTTGGCCATTGCCTCATATTGGCTATTCCCGCATAGCGGCTTATGACAGTATCATCCTCTCGCGGCGGATGGTGTCTTTAATGAGCCTGGAGAGTTTCTGATACATGCAGACAATCTTGTTTATATGTACTGGTAATACCTGCCGCAGCCCCATGGCTGAGGCGATCGCCCGCCATTGGGTCGAAAGTCCATCTACGGGGCTCGACCCTGACGCCATATTTGTTGCCTCTGCGGGCTTATTTGCCGCAGAGGGCTCCCCAGTGAGCCCTGAAACCCTCAAGTCGCTTGAGAAGTTAAAAATCGAACACCGGGGAGCATCGAAGCAGGTCACCTCAGAGATGATTCATAATGCAAGCATTGTGCTCTGTATGACAAATGATCATCGAGCGAACGCGATTCAACTCGCTGGTGGGCACAATGATCTGATGCAGAAGATCATTCTTCTGGATCCAGACGGCGATATTGTGGATCCCATAGGCATGAGCCAAGAAACATATGACCAACTAGCAAGTGAGATGATGGGGTTAATGCCTCGGCGATTAGCGACGCTTTGCTCGCCATCGGGTGGCCTCGTCACCTAATTGCTAGCAGATTTGGAGGCACCTTTGGCATTCGACCCTCGCATCATTGATGCCAATGCTAATCGAGCCCGTGAAGCTGTTCGTGTGTTAGAAGATGCAGCAAGATTGGTTCTCGGTGATGCGGAGCTCGCAGGCCGAGGCAAACTTCTCCGTAGCGCCCTTACGGCGCATCTAGAAGTGCTGCCTCCGGGTTGGCTGGTGTCGAATCGCGCTGTTGCACAAGATGTTGGCACCAAACTTGAGAGTCCCAGTGAGGTCAGGCGCAGCTCATTTGCGGCTTGTTGTGAAGCAGCTGCCAGCCGCCTCGGTGAAGCGCTAAGGGTGCTTGAGGAAGTCTCAAAGACCATTGATATTGATCTGTCTAGAGCGCTGAAAGACCTGCGGTATCAAGGCTACACCTTTAGTGCCGATGTGATTGCAGCAATGGGAACAGGCCGAGCCAAACAGTGGAATTTATGTGTCTTGGTTACCAAGTCGCTCTGCCGCTGCCCTTGGGAAGATGTCATTCAGGGCGTGATTGATGGGGGTGCCCACGCTATTCAGATAAGAGAGCGTGATATCGGTGATCGAGAACTTCTTGGCATGATTCAACACACGGTTGAACGGTGCCGACCAGCGGGGGTCAGCGTGATCGTTAATGATCGCGTTGATTTAGCGCTTGCTGGAGGTACTGATGGTGTTCATGTTGGTCAAAACGACTTATCTATAGAAACAGTTCGAGCCATCGCAGGTCGCTCACTACTTGTTGGTGTCAGTACGCACAATCTTGTAGAGGCCGAAACAGCGGTGCGTCAGGGTGCTGACTATGTAGGTCTTGGAGCCATGTTTTCCAGTCAACTTAAACCGCATATTCAACCAAGTGGCGTTGCCTATCTCGCGACTTTCTTGGAGGCTCATCCAAAGACGCCCTACCTCGCGATTGGGGGCATCACGCCAGACAATGTAGCGCGACTTACGGATTGTGGTTGTCGTGGGGTAGCGGTGAGTTCAGCTATTTGCCAAGCAGCAGATCCAACAGCAGTGGTCGCTCGCTTTGTAAGCGCTCTTGCAGTGCCGGAGATTGCTTCCAGCTGAGTCACATCGAGGCCGAGAAAGGCCAATACATCTGTTTTTGACCCCAAAGACACCGCCTTCGATGGGCGCAATTTGTATCAAAGGCTGCCTCGGACTTTGGCAAAACATAATAGTTAAGACCCCACGCCTGTTCGCCTGGATCATCGCATGGCACTCTGAGTTATTCTGTGGCTTATGTGGCACCACCTTCTCGCTTCGACAGGCCAGCATGGCATCATCTCTAATACGCTCACAGTCTTTTCTGTACTACTGGGGCTCGCCGTTGTCATTGCAGTGCTCACCAAGTTTGTACGCATTCCCTACACAATCGCGTTGGTCTTAGCGGGCCTCCTGGTTGCAATTCTTGGCGCAGCTCCAGAGGGCGCCGTTATTACACAAGAGTTGGTCTTTGCTCTCTTCTTGCCGCCGCTGTTGTTCCAAGCAGGATTACATCTTGATCTGGGATCACTCACACGGCGCGGGCGTACAGTCGCAGTGATGGCTATTCCTGGCGTACTTCTGACCACATTTGCGATCGCCTGTGCATTGGTCGCACTTGTTCCTGACGCTGTTGCGCAGTCACACGGCATCTGGTTGCCAGTTTTACTGCTCGGTTCAATGCTTGCTCCAACAGATCCGATCAGTGTTTTAGCTGCATTCAAGACCAGTGGTGTGCCAATGGATCTTAAGACGCTCGTTGAAGGCGAGAGTCTCTTTAATGATGGCACTGGAGTGGTCGTGTTTTTGATTTTTCTGTGGGCGCTTTTTCCAGTGCTGCGGGACGGACCGCCCCCGCCCGATGCCTATGCAGGAGGGTCTCAGATCACAATGGTTGCCTATGAAGCAGCTGGTCATGCAGGTGAGGTGGATACAGAGGCGCCTTTACAGTCCGGCCAAGCAACGGATCTTTCAGTGGCAAATGCAGTTATCGAGTTCATCAAACTTGTTGGCCTGGGTGTTATCTTTGGCCTCGGATTTGGACTGGCGGCTTTCTGGCTTTTGAAAGTGCTTGATGATGCAGTGCTTGAGAATGCCATTACGGTTGTGCTCGTGTGGTCGACGTTCTTAGTTGCTGAACAATCTGGAGCTTCAGGTGTGATCGCCGTCGTTGTGGCGGGTTTGATCTTGGGCAACTATGGAAAACGTTTGGCGATGAGCAAAAGGACCCGCGACACCATTAATTCCTTCTGGGAATCAGTAGATTTCATCATCAATTCACTGGTCTTCCTACTGATCGGTTTCGAACTGCAGTTCATCGGCGGCATTGAAGTACTGGTCAGGCCCGAAACACTGTTGTGGATCGTCATTAGTTATGTGGCGCTGATGGGATCAAGAGCATGCATGGTTTATTGCATCGCGATTCTCTTTGGCCGCAACTGGCCTCGCGGTTGGAAGCACGTTGTCTTTTGGTCAGGAATCCGTGGGGCCATCCCATTGGCATTGGTCCTGGCTGTCCCAGCGGGCGACTTGCGTGACCTTCTGCTGCCAGTTGCCTTTGGTGTGGTACTCATTAGCTTGTTATTGCAGGGTTTGACAATTCCAGTGTTGCTTAGAATTGTTCCACTAGAAGAAGCAGATCAACCAACCGCGGGCGCTATCTCTTGACAGCGATGATCACCGAACTGGAGTTTCTTGTACTTGGCTCGGGCACTTCAGCGGGTGTTCCATCTATCGGATGTGATTGTGAAGTGTGCCATTCAAAAGATACGCGAGATCGCCGACTTCGAACAGCGAGTTGTTTGAGATTTCGCGATAGCTCAGGTCAAGCTCGCATCATCCTTTTAGATACTTCTCCGGATCTAAGGCAGCAGGCGCTGACGCATAAACTCGATCGCTGTGATGGAATTTTCTACACGCATGGGCATGTGGATCACATCTTTGGGCTTGATGAGGTGCGGCGCTTTAATGTTGTGATGCAATCTCCAATTGATATCTATGCAGAGGCATCGACTCTGAAAGGTCTGGGGCGCGTCTTCAAACATATTTTCGAGAGTGCTTCAAATACGAATCCCTCATTTGTCGCCAACTTGATCGCCAATGAACTTGAAGTTGGCCAAAGAGTCGACCGATTCGGTCTTGGGTTTACACCAATCAGGCTGATGCATGGGCGACTACCAATTCTGGGTTTTCGTATTGAAGCACTCACAGCAGATGGACAGGTTGCGGCCGAGCAGCCGGGGCCACTGCCACTGGCTTACTGCACAGATGTCTCCGCAATTCCGCCAGAGACCTGGCCCCTTTTGACGGGCTTGGAAACCCTGATACTGGACATGTTGCGGCATCGGCACCACCCCACCCATCTGAACCTGGACCAGGCAACGGTGATCGCAGATCAAATAGGGGCTTCAGCGACTTGGTTTGTCCATATGGGCCATGAGATTGCCCATGCAGCGGTCGACCAGGAGCTCCCCGAAGGGCAGGCATTGGCCTACGATGGCCTTCGTTTGCCCAAAGTAGGCCCTGTGAGTTCCCAAACTGACCTTTAGATCGCTACACTGCTCGACCTATGGCACAGATCAGAGAGATCAAAAAACGTCGCGGCGCTGTCAAGACTATTGCTCGTATTACCAAGACGATGCAGATGATTGCCACAGCCAAATTTACGGCCGCCGTACAGCGGGCCAATGCAACCCGTCCGTACGCCGATAAGGTTCGCCAGCTCGTGGAAGAGGTATCTGAGGCTGCAATCGATATCAGCAACCCGCTACTTGAGCCACCAGCCGAAGACCCCCATCGTTCGCTTTTACTTGTCATCACATCAGACCGTGGTATGTGCGGCGCTTATAACTCGCACATTCTTCGCACAGGTATCCAGCGCGTTCGCAGTCAACGAGGCATCAATTCAAAGGTCGACGTTGAAACAGCGGGCAAGAAGGCAGTTGCTTTCTTTGGCTTTCAGAAGATCAACATCACACGCAAGCATGCCTTTGGCGACAAGCCAAGCTATGAAGTGATTGCACGTCTTGCATCGCGTTATATTGACCTTTATGAGAAGGGCAAGTATGCATCGATTGATATTGCGTACATGCGGTTTGAGACCAATACACGCCAAGTGCCGCAAATTATGCAATTGCTTCCATTGAGTAAGCCTGAGCAAAAAGAGACCGAATCAGAGAACAAGGGTACGACAGCACTCTATGATTTCTCCCCTTCTAGCGAGGCTCTCTTGGCAGACTTACTGCCACTGGCAGTCAAAACAAATCTCTACCAAGCATTCAACGATGCTGTTGTGAGTGAACACATCATGCGTATGGTCGCCATGAAGGCTGCTACAGAGAACGCCAATGACCTCGGCCGAAACCTTGGCAGACAGTTCAACCGAGCTCGCCAGAGTCAGATCACAACTGAATTAACCGAGATCATTTCAGGTGCTGCGGCACTCGAGTAGGTGAGCGTAATAAGAATAAAAAAAGGGGCTCCGAGAAAACTCGGGGCCCCTTTTCTATTGCGTTCTAAAAAAATATCTTGTTCGCGATCAGCCCTTGGAAGGATTTCGGTTGTACTTCACACCACATCCCCAGGGACGGGTTTCTGAGGGGTTTACGGTTTCGCCAGCTTTGATCTGCTTGACGGTGTTGACGGCATAGTTGGTTGACTCAGGGTTTTTGCCCCTGCTGTTATCGTCAAAGGCGCCGGAGTATCGCAGGATGCCTTCTTCATCGATCACGTAAACATGTGGCGTCGTGCGGGCGCCGTACATGTGGCCAACCTGGCCACTGTAATCCATGAGCAAAGGTGCTTCATTGCCATACTTCTTAAGTGCAGCAACAGATGCTTCTTTAACTTTGTCAGCAGGCTGATTGGCGGTTGAGTCAATCAGAAGGTAGACAACATTTTCATCGATTTCTTTCATTTGTTTTTGTGCATCAGCAACACGTCCACTGGAGTGAACGCTGGCGCCAGACTCTTTGCCTGAGTAAGGACAAGCTGAGCTAAACCATTCAAGGACCACGATCTTGCCTTTGAAGTCAGACAAGGAGTGAGTTGCTCCATTGCTATCTTTCAAAGTGAAATTAGGCGCTAGAGCATCAACAGTCGCCTTCTCGGGCGCCGCTGGCTTATCGGGTGTTGCTGGTGCAGTTGTCGTCGAGTCTTGCATGGCAGCTGTAAGGCTGACTGCGCCCAGGACCACAGCGGCTGAGAATAAAGTTTTGACGGTTCGATTCAACATAAATGACTCCTATCGAAAGATGGGGTAAATACAGATGAGGGCCTCCTGTAGAGAGGCTCATTAAGACGAACTATGGGGATCTGGCTTAGCGGTTGGTTTGGCCGGGATAGAGAACGAATATGAAGGATCTGTTGGCTTGTCGCCCAGGAGGATGAGCCCACGAAGTTTGAGGTCCTCGCCAAGTGCATTGCGCAGTTCTATTTCAACAGGGACATCAATTTTAAAAAGATTCTTACTGGTCTTTATTGTTGGCGTGCCGTACTCAATGCCAGCCATCGGGTTTGGAAAAAAGTCGGCCTTCTCTAATCCTTGTAGTGGACCACTGATTTTGAGAACGCCATCACTAAAGGAAATATCGACGCCTTTCACGGTTTTTGAATCAACTGGTTGAGCTGCTTTGGCGGACTCCACCTGCTGATCGGGTGGCGTAGGCGTAGCGCCAGCGGCCAGTACTTCGATGGCGACTTTTTGGCTTGCATCGCCCAGCAAACAAATTTTTCGGCAAACCAACCAATAGGCATCGATTGCTATTGAGATTTTTCTTGCGTGGTGATCTTTATTGATGGTCAGTGGCACCAAGAACACAGCTTTCTGTTCGTAGCCGTAAACATCACCCTCTGGTTCTACAAATCTCTTTGGTCTTGGAAAAACAATGGGACCTACCTCAATATTTTCGGGCGCTGTCACGTGGAGTTCTGTTGGGGCGCCATTTGCACCAGGGTACGACCAGTAAATATGCCAGTGCTCATCAATGGAAATCTCAATCACGACATAGGTCGTTTCTCCAGCGACGACAGTTTGTGGTGAAGCCCATATTTTGGCGGTGGCAGGCGTTGAATCTTCTGGTTGCGAATTTGGTTGTCCAAATGTTGGTGTGGCGGGCGTTTGGTCTTGTGTCTGCGGATCGCCATTGACAACGGATCTTGAGCAGAGAAGTACGCTTAATGAGAGTAGCAAGGACATTCGCTTCATTGTTGGTGGTCTCATTCCCTGTAAAACGCCAGGGCACGGTGCTTTCGGTCTCCCAGCGGACCGAATTCCCATAGTAGGCCAAACCCATGCCGTGTGTTGCCTTTGCAGTACAAGTATCTGCTCTCTAGCAGTGATTGCCGCGCATCAAGGACAAATCCGTACACTACAAATATGAAACCAACGCTCTTCAAAGCCTCGTGGCAGAGAATGCCCTCACTATTGGCCGGCCTTGTTATTTTTTCGTTCACGGCTTGCCACTCAAAGAAAACCTCTGATTACAGCCTCGAGCCAATCACGGTGCTACAGACTGAAGATTTACTAAACGCCGATGGTGGTACTTGGTTTGGCTTACAAGGTCAGAGTGTGATTACTTTTGTTGATCCGCGGAGTGAGAGTGACTACATCAAGGGGCATATTCCAGGTGCCATTCACCTTCCATTTAGCAAAGTGAAGTCACGCTTTCGCGAAGTTGAAGGCGGTGGCATTCTGATTGTCTATAGCGAGCGATATGAGGACCCGCTGGCCAAAGCCATGAGTAAGCGACTGATTGAATTGGGCGCGGCAGATGTCCGGACGCTTGATGGCGGCATTACAGCTTGGGAGACTGCAGGTAAGCCAGTGGTCAGTGGCAAAAAACCAATGCCACCAAATGCAGATTCCATGAGTGACGGCTGAGTGGCAGTTGCCTGTTGAAGTCAACATCATCGACCTCGAGTTTGGCGGCGTTCATGGTCGTATCGGTGCCTATCTACTTGAAACAGAAATTGGACTGGTATTAATAGAAGCAGGCCCTGCTAGCACACTCGATGCACTTGAAGCGGGCTTAGCTTCCAGGGGCTATCAACTCAGCGATATATCAGATGTGTTTGTCACTCATATCCACTTGGATCATGCAGGAAGTTGCGGATGGTTGGCAGAACAAGGATGCCGAATTCACGTTCATGAGTTCGGGGCTCAGCACCTCTCTGACCCAACCCGGCTCATGGAAAGCGTGCGTCGCATTTATGGCAAACAGACAGATGTACTCTGGGGCGAGGTGAAGCCTGTTCCGGAGGCGCTCATTTGTCCCATGCGTGATGGTGATGTGTTTGATCTTGGAAACGCATCATTGAAAGCATATGAAACACCTGGGCATGCTCGGCACCACCACGCACTACTTCTTGATGACGGTCACCAGCGAAGCTGTTTTACGGGGGATGCAGCAGCCATGCTGATTCCAGCGTATGAGCGATTTATACTCCTGCCAACGCCGCCACCAGAATTTGATCTTCAAGCATGGCTAGCGAGCCTAGACTTACTGGAGCGTGTTCAAGCGGAGGCCTACTTTTTGACCCACTTTGGAAAAATTGAAAATCCAAAGTCCCACTTTCAGTGGGTCAGAGAGGCCCTTTCGGCACATTGTTCATTCATTGCAGAGCGCGTTCAACAACAAATGAGCCTTGATGAAATCATGCAGGCTTATCAACCTTGGTTTCAGTCAATTGCGAATGAAGCTGGTGTTGAAAGTCAGACCTATGATGCGAACGTGCATACCTATCTGATTCGGATGAATGTGGTTGGCATCATGCGCTATCTTGATAAGAAACAAGAACGAGCAAAACAGCATTGAGAGACGAAGCTCTTAGAGGAAGATAGGTAGGCGCATTGAACTTAATTTATCTGTGCATTCTTGCAGCAATGTTCGGGCGGCCCGCTGGCCCCGATGGACTGACAAAGCAAAGCCACCTTCTTGGATGGATTCCATCGCGGCGTGGTGAGCAGCTGCGTTATGAAGACAAACTCAACGCATCTGTAACAGCTCGTAGCATCGCCGCATTTCACGAATTGTTTACAACCATGCCGCACCATGCGGGTAGCCAAGGTGATCAGGCAATGGTAATAATTCTTACTGCTGCATTTGAAAATCTGGGCATCATGGTTGAGAAGCAGAGTATTTGGCCATACTTATCAGAACCCGTTGATGCTGCTGTTGAAATTATTTCTGTTTCGGGAATGAAGCCTGACAGTAGCTATCCACTGTCACTGTCGCTGAAAGAAGCGGCACTCGGGGCGGATCCAGCAACCAGTCATCCAGAACTCCCTATTGGATGGTCGGCTTATAGTGGTAGCGGCGATGTCACTGGGCAGGTTGTCTATGCGAACCGAGGTACGACTGAAGATTTTGCGTTGCTCAAGGAAATGGGTGTTGAGGTAGAAGGCAAGATCGTTCTGGTTCGCACCGGCGGTATCTTTCGGGGCATAAAAGCAAAGAATGCGCAGCATGCGGGTGCGGCTGCGATGTTGATGTACCCCGATCCTGCTGACGTTGGATATGGGAAGGGTAGTCCCTATCCAGATGGTGGCTGGGCCAATGGCAATAGCATTGAGCGGGGCACCGTTTTGTGGATCGACCAGCCAGGTGATCCACGTACGCCAGGCCGTGAAGCTCGCCAATGGACACGGCGCACGAATCTAAGTGAAATTGATTTGCCAAAAATCCTTGTGCAGCCAATGGGATGGGACCAAGCCTCTGAGATTCTGTCACGCATGAATGGCGCTAATGCGCCCGAGTCCTGGCAGGGGCAACTACCGTTCATTTACCGTATGAGTGGTGGTGCTGACTTAAAAGTGCGGGTCAAGGTCGAGCAAAAGAGAGCTTCGACGATGGTCACGAATGTCTTGGGAATCATTCCTGGCGCTCTTTACCCGGACCAGAGGATCGTCATTGGATGTCACTACGACGCATGGACATTTGGGGCTGGTGATCCTCATGCGGGAACGATCGTTTTATATGAAGTGGCCCGGGCATTTGCTGATGCAGCAAAGTCAGGCAAGCAACCAGACCGCACTATTGTCTTCGCGAATTGGGCGGCAGAAGAGTTTGGCATTGTTGGCTCTACCGAATATGTCGAGGCCAATGAAGCGATGCTTGGTGCGAGTACTGTCGCCTACATTAATCTTGATATGGCGGCGATGGGCCCGAATTTAAGAATGAGCGTTTCGCCAACGCTCAGATCAATTGCAGCAGGCGCTGCACAATCGGTACCACAAGCTGGTGGTGAAGCTGATCAAACAGCCTACGATCTTTGGAGCCAACATGGAACCAAAGAGCCGTTTGGAGATCTTGGCGGTGGATCTGACCACGTTCCATTCGTCGGTCGATTGTGTGTTCCAGTCATCAGCATTGCTGCCGGCGGTTCTGATGGCAGTTCATATCACTCTGCATATGACACGTTGACTTGGTATCGGAAAGTCGTTGGTGCTGACTATCAGCCAGCAATCATGCTCAGTCGCATAGTGAATGTGCTCGCTGCACGGCTATCAAATGCTGATCTCCTGCCATTCAATCCAGAAGCCCATGTGAAATATACGCTTGCAGCGATCAATTCGATTGAGGCAGAGGCCCAACGAAAGGGATTGACTACAGACTTTAGATCTTTGAAACAACGGATCAACGTGTTTTCAAAGAGTGCTGCAGCAGCCCAGAGCAAAATGACGGTGGCGATCGAAACCGGCCGTATCAAAAGAGGTGGGCTCTCTGATCGAATCAATACGGTCCTTCTTGAAATGGATCGCACATGGATGACTGAGGATGGGTTGCCCGAGCGAGATTGGTATAAAAACCTACAAGTCTCGCCCAATCCCCTCACAGGCTATGGCGCATGGGCATTACCCGCGCTGCAGCGAGCAGTCACATTGGGTGATCAAGAAGCGCTTGATGTCGCAACAGAGCAATACATTAAGGTTTTTCAAGATCTTGGCGATCTTGTATATAAGCTCACCAGCCTGATTTCCAGATGGGACACGCGATAACCTAAGCACACCCGTAGGTCCTGGGCTTGTTAAAAAAACACGGGGAAGCTGAGCTTCCCCGCGCGTGTATTGGGTATTACAGAACGGTTGTTCGGTTAGCCTTCAGCCGGTGGTGGTGTCCACTTGGCCGAGCCAAAGCCGAGTATCCAGTAGAAGATCACTGGCAGAACTACCAGGCCAAGCACCGTGCCAACACCGCGGTTGAAACGCTCAGAGATGCCGATACAGATCAGGATCCACATGATGAAACCGATCAATGGGATGAAAAAGAGCAGTCCCCACCAGCCGGGCTTGCCACCGACCTTCGGTATAAAGAACAGGTTGACGATTGGGATGATCGACAGGATTCCAGGGATGTTCGCTTTGCTGAACACCTTCCAGAGTCCGAGGCTAACGACCACAAAGACGGTCACAAAGATGATGACAAAAACCAGGATACCGCCGTCAGTAATCTCCCCGGCTTCCGCGTTATCCTGCATCAGTTGGTAGCTAGGTTCCGACTCCATGGTCGTAGCATTCATTGAACCAGGGCTTTCGCCATCCTGGTTGGAAAGAGGATCCATAAATAAGTTCTCCTGGGGTAAATGTAGTTACAAATGGATTCCAAGGGCTATCGGGCGGCATTTCTTAATCTCACCACTGACTTGTCGAAATTTTCTTGGTTGCCGCACTAAAATGGGGTTTTTGGCTTCTCAGGAGGTTTTCTGGATCTGCCATGCTCTGGTGTTCTTTGGATGCACGGCCCCACGAACTTGGGCCGGGGATGCCCATTGATCGGATCAGATTCTTTGCTCGTCATAGTAGATTGGTCATGAGACAGCAGTACCCAAATAGCATGCTGGACCAACCCGGTGACCTCACATAATTGCTCAATTGCCATATGGGACACGCGATAACCTGAGCACTCAAGGAGGCCCTGGGCTTGCTATACTCCCCGATCCCCCGTCAAGTGATTGCTTGCCGGGAATGCGGGCTAGTAGCTCAGCTGGCTAGAGCGCACCCCTGATAAGGGTGAGGTCGATGGTTCGAGTCCATTCTGGCCCATTTTTGTGGAATTGATCAGGCTCCTGGCGAGGCGCAGGCATGCCCTGGTCACGCCGCCACCTTTTTGTGGGGCACTGTCTTCTTTATCTGGTGCTGCGTGTTGCGAACGGCGGTATCTGCATTGACTCTTACTAAACAGGAGAACCCTTAGTATGGCTCGGCCGAAACTCAGCATTATTGGCGCAGGAAATGTTGGTGCATCATGTGCCCATTGGGCAGCAGTTAAAGAACTCGGTGATATTGTCCTCGTGGATATTCCCGACAAGGAAGGTGTGGCCAAAGCCAAGTGCTTAGATCTCTTTTGTGCGAGCCCCATTGAGGGTTTCGACTGTCAGATGACTGGCACCTCAGACTATTCCGAGACCGCTGATTCGGATGTGGTCATTATCACGGCCGGATTACCACGCAAGCCGGGCATGAGTCGCGATGATCTCATTGCAACCAATGTAAAAATTGTGTCTGAAGTTTCTGAGAAGGTTGCTGAGTTCTCGCCTAACGCAGCATTAATCGTGGTCTCCAACCCACTCGATGCCATGGTTTACACGGCGTGGAAAGCGACTGGTTTCCCAACAAGTAAGATCATGGGCCAGGCAGGTTGTTTAGATGTTGCTCGCTTCCGAGCCTTCTTGGCAATGGAACTGGATATATCAGTTGAAGACATTCAAGCACTCTTGCTTGGTGGGCACGGCGATGACATGGTGCCCCTGCCACGCTTTACTTCCGTTCACGGCATTCCTATTACACAGTTATTGCCCGAAGATCGGATCAACGCCTGTGTTGAAAGAGCAAAGGTTGGCGGTGGCGAGATCGTCAAGTTGATGGGCACCAGTGCCTACTACGCTCCAGCTAGTGGCTCAGTACAGATGGCTGAAGCCATTATTAAGGATAAGCGACGCATTCTGCCGTGCGCGGCCTTCTGTGATCATCAGTACGGTGTCGGCGGTTACTTTGTCGGTGTACCTGCAGTGCTGGGTAAACATGGTGTCGAGCAAATTATTGAGATTGACATGGATGCTTCTGAGCGTGCATTGATGGACGATTCAGTATCACATGTTAAAGACCTTGTCTCGACCGTCACAGAAGCGTTCCCGGAACTGGTGTGATCCTTTTATTCATCCAAAAAAGGATTGCGTAATGAAGCTCTATACCAAGACGGGTGATGATGGTTCAACCGGCCTTTTCGGCGCTGGTCGCGTCGGAAAAGATGATCTTCGTGTCAGTGCTTACGGTACAGTCGATGAGCTTAATGCCTCTTTGGGTGTGGCACTCACGCTGGTGAGCGACACCGACCCTGCAGCTAGCTTGCGACCAACTCTTGTGGCCATCCAAAGTCGACTATTTGATCTTGGTGCTGATCTTGCAACGCCGCTGAACTCGGCGCATGAAGATAAAGTTGCTCGTATCAATGAAGCACATATTCAATGGCTAGAGAGCCAGATTGATGGCATCGATAGTGACAACGAACCCATGCAGAATTTTGTGATGCCCGGGGGTACGAAGTTGGCAGCCTCTCTCCATCTCTCCCGCACAATTGCTCGGCGCGCGGAGCGTCTGGTTGTGGCACTTCAACGGCAGGATTCCATTAATCCACTTACACTTATTTATCTGAACCGTGCCAGTGACTTGCTTTTTGCAATGGCTCGGGCTGCGAATCGGCTGCAGTGTGTTCCCGATGTGCCCTGGCTACCAGGTGGTAGCTAAACTGGATTTTGAAGGGCATTTGAGTCAAGTCGGATTTATCAGATTGGGAATCAGGTATCACTTGTATTCCCACAAATTGTCTTAGGAGAATGACATGGCTATTCGAGTTGCCATTAACGGATTTGGTCGCATTGGACGTCTCTTTTATCGTAGTGCAATGCGACATGGTGGAATTCATGTTGTAGCGGTAAACGATCTCGTACCACCTGAGAGTCTTCAATACATGCTTGTCCACGACACCATGCATGGCCGATTCGAGTTGCCAGTTGATATGACGAGCAAAGGCTTCTCTTGCAATGGCCAAGAGACACTTTGTTTAAGCGAGCGAGAGCCCAATAAGCTTCCATGGAAGGAACTTGAGGTTGACTATGTTTTAGAATCTACAGGGCTATTCACTCGTGGTGAAATGGCACAACTACATATCGAGGCCGGTGCTCGCCGTGTGTTGCTTTCAGCACCAACAAAAACGCCTGATATTGTGCCGACCTTTGTTTATAAAGTGAACCACGAGGCGTACAACCCTCGCAAGGACACGGTTATTTCGAATGCGTCCTGCACAACCAATTGCTTGGCGCCAGTAGCGAAGGTTATTCATGAGACATTTGGACTGGCAGAAGGGCTCATGACAACCTGCCATTCAGTTACCGCAACCCAACCGACGCAAGATGGCCCCTCTCATAAAGATCTTCGCGGGGGTCGCAATGGTTACATGAATATCATTCCAGCCTCGACTGGCGCTGCCAAGGCCGTGGCGATCTGCTTGCCAGAACTACAGGGCCGTTTAACAGGAATGTCATTGCGTGTGCCAACAGCAGATGTATCAGTGGTTGACCTGACCTTTAAGACAGAACAGGCCACAAGTCTGGCAGACATTAATGCCGCTATGAAGGCCGCATCTCTGGGAGCGATGGAAGGCGTGCTTGGTTATACCGAAGAACCAGTTGCGTCCAGCGACTTTGTGGGTGATACAAGAAGTAGCATCTTTGACGCAACCGCTGGCATTGAACTCAATGATCGCTTCTTTAAGATTCTTAGTTGGTACGACAACGAGGTTGGTTATGCCACTCGATGTGTCGACATGTGTTGCATGATGGCAGCTTTAGACTAGCGTCCAGAGAGCGATCGCTCAGTGTGATCAAAGATTCACAGGCATGATGACATAGGTGAATTCATTGCCAGTGCGAAGTACGCCAGGCTTGTTGGGTGCTTTGAGCTCAACTATGACCTGATCGGTGTCCACAACACGTAGTGCATCAGTGATGAAGCTCGGGTTAAACCCAATTTCAACTGGATCGCCTTCGTAAGCGATGGTGTTTAGCTGGACCTCCGCCTCACCCATTTCTGGTGCACGGCTACGAAGAGTGAGTGTGTCGCCTTCGAAATGCAATCGCACGCCACGAGATTCTTCGTTAGTGAGAAGTGCCGCACGTTTAATCGCGCTGAATAACAATGATTTATCAAACGTGACCCGCTTATCTTGCTCTTTCGGAATGACATCTTCGTATGGTGGGAATGAGCCTTCCACGAGGTTACTCGTGAGCGTTGCAAATGATTCTTCGGCACCAATGCCAAAGATCACCTGACTCTCTTCAAGTGAAATTCGAATAATGGTGCCCTTTTCGGAGCCGACTAGCTTATTCAGTAAGGTTAGGGCCTTGCTCGGTACAATGCACTGTTGTTGACCACTGTCTCCATCACATTGACCGCGAGCAATAGCTAAGCGGCGGCCATCTGTAGCCACAAGTTTAAGTTTTCCACCTTCGCGGTCAAAGAGTACGCCGTTGATGGCGTAACGACTATGTTCATTTGCAGCCGCAAAGATTGTGCGTGTAATCAGTGTCCGCAGTGACGCCCCATCAATCTGACAGTCGACTTTTTCAGCATCGAAGTTACGGACCTCAGGCGCCTCTTTGGGGTCTAAGCCAAACACCTTAAAATGCGAATCGCTGCCACGGATATGCATGGTGTTGCCATCGGTCTCAATCGTAATTGTGGGATCTTCACTGGCCCGGACAATCTGAGCCAGTTTGTCAGCGGGTACGAGCGCTTCTCCAGGCTCATCGATTTGTACGTCATCCAGGCTCAGCCGTAGTCCAACTTCCAGATCTGTGGCAGCCAAGCAAAGGCGGCCATCGGCTGCGGCAAGTTTCATGCAATGTAGAACTGGCTGTGGCGTTCGAGTGGCCACAACGCTGCCAACCAGGGCCACAGCATCTTCCAGAGCAGTGCGATCACAGATGACCTTCATTTTGGATTCGTCCTCATATTCTAAGTCTTCTCAATAATGTCAGAGTCTACCACGCCCAGCCTCTAAAGCGGAGCCAGGATGGCAGTCGGGTGCTCATGAAGATCTAGATTGTGAACACTTTTTCCGAGGTTCCTGGGATGCAGGGGCGTTCTAGGCCATTGCAGGGGCTGGGGGTTCCTGGGATACTTCAGGCTTCGGATTGAATCCACCTGCATGTAGGCCCGCGTTGCTATTGAGAGGTTGCTATGTCCTTTAAAACCGCTGTTGATTCCAAAGCCATTGAGCTCAATCACCTTGTTCTGGACATGTGCAGTGAAGCGGGAAGTGGTCATCCCACATCAGCGCTTAGCTTGGGCCACATTGTGACCACACTGCTCTATCACTCAATGCGATGGCTGCCAGACCATCCACGTTACCCAACGTCAGATCGGTTGGTACTTTCAGAAGGGCATGCAGTGCCCATTGTGTATGCCGCCTATGCGGATCTCGAGGGCGTTGTTGGTCGTGAGGGTGAGCATAAGAACCTCAACACCAATGATCTTTCAACATTAAGAGAAGCCAGCTCGCTACTTGATGGACACCCCAATCCAATGGAAGGGTTCCCCTTCTTTGATGCGGCGACCGGATCTTTGGGGCAAGGCCTTTCGGTTGCAGCTGGTCTTGGCCTGGCTGCAGCAGGTGATGACTTAGACAAGAAAATCTATTGCTTGATTGGCGATGGCGAGTCACGGGAAGGTCAGATTTGGGAAGCACTCGATTTTATTATTGACCACAACCTGACAAATGTACTACCAATCTTTAATTGCAATGGTTACGGCCAAGCAGATGCAGTCAGTGATCAGCAATCTGCCGAGACGATGCAGAAGAAGCTCGAGGCTTTTGGTTGGGATGCAATCATCCTTGATGGACATGATGCCGATCAGATTCGTGATGCGATCGAAAAATTCCGTGATCAAAATGCAGATGCTGCCCCGGTTGCAGTGGTGGCACAAACGATCAAGGGCTGGGGCATTCCATCTATCCAGGGGCAAGGTTGGCATGGCAAACCAGCTTCTGGCGAAGCATTGGCTCAGGCCCATCAAGAGTTGAATGCCACGGCTCAAGAACTCGCGACCTCAGATGCGATGGATGAGCTCAGGATTTACCCACCAACAGAATGGTCAGAGTCGGCCACCCCAGAAAAGAAAGCGATGACCCTTGACCAGGCATTCGCAGCCTTTGATATGCAAAAAATCAAACGTGGTGGTCGTTTGGCCACGCGAAAGGCTTATGGACTGGCGCTGCGTTGCCTGGGCCAGGTCAACCCAAATGTGTTTGCACTCGATGCAGATGTTTCTAACTCAACGTTTGCCAATGGATTTGCAGATGACGAAGCGTTGTCAAGCCGTTTTGTTGAATGCAAAATTGCAGAGCAGAACATGATCTCTGTTGGCGCTGGTTTGTCGGCCGCGGGCAAGATTCCATTCTGTTCGACCTTTGCAAAGTTTCTAACTCGTGCATATGACCAGATTGAAATGGGCCTCTACTCTGGAGCGCAGCTCAAGATCGTCGGAAGTCATGCAGGCATCTCTCTCGCCGCTGATGGTCCAAGCCAGATGTCACTGCCAGACATTGCTTGGTTCCGAAGCCTATCCCGCGCCAAGAATCATCAAGGGAATCCCGGCTGCTATGTCCTTCAGCCAGCTGATGCATATGCAGCTTATGCGCTCACTATGGAAATGGCTGATTACGACGGTTTGTGTTACATGCGGACTCATCGGCCCGACGTTGAGTTCATCTATGATGAGAATACGAAGTTTGATCTTGGAGGCTTCGAAGTTCTTACGCACGGCCGTGATCTGTTGATTGCTTCAGCTGGATACATGGTCCATGAATGCAATAAAGCCATTGATAGACTCGATAAACTTGGCATTGATGCCACGCTTGTTGATATGTATTCGCTTCCCTTTGATGAAGAATCGCTACTTGATTTAGCAAACGACAACGGCGGTATGGTCATCACGGTGGAGGACAACTTTGGTGCTAGCATGGGATCAGCTATTGCTGATGCTTGCACTGAAAGCGGTGATGCCTTCACGATTCAGCAGATGTATGTGAAGCGTATTCCGAAGTCAGCACGTAGCGAGGACTCTATTCTTGGGCTTTGTGGTCTTGATGCAGTACAGATTGCTCAGTCGGCGGCAAGCATGCTCGGGGTTGTTGCCTCATAGAAGAGACTCAGCCGGCGGCTTCTTCAGGACCACCATCGCCACCAGATCGACGGCCCATTTGTTGGTCTAGGTGAAACAGGCCTGCCGGATCGGAAGCGATACGCTTTGCAAACGCAAGGTTCTCTCGAGCAGACTTTTCTTCAAGTACCTGCTCCTGAATAAACCAGTCAAAGGCTGTCCGAATGGCCATTGACTGTTCATCTTCTGCCATCTTGCAGACCTTATGAATATGCGCAGAGACGCCCTGCTCGCTCTTAAGAGCATTTTCAAAGACGTCAATCAGGTTGCTAAATTCAATACTGGGCGCGGACAATGGCTCAAATTGCACATCAAGATCCCAGTCGTTCATCCAGTGGTAGATCTTCATTCCATGAACATGCTCTTCTTCAGCTTGCATTTCAAGCCATGATGAGATGCCAGGCAGATCTTGTCGTTCACACCAGGCAGCCATGCCAAGGTATTTATAGAACGCCATGAATTCCATTTGAATTTGTTTATTAAGCGTGCCGACCAGTGTCTTCGAGGGCATTGGTGTTCCTTTCAATGACACTTTTATCATAGGCACATAGGCCTTGGCCTGCTCAATAAGTTGGACTTCGCACAGTCGTCGCGTTCGGGTGTGCTGTTCTGTTGGTGGTGGGCTACAATCCCGGCCCCATGCTTGGATCTCATCTCTCTATTGCTGGTGGTATGCACCTAGCGCTCGAGGCCGCCGTCGGACTAAAGCTCGAGTGCCTTCAGGTCTTTACAAAGAATCAAAGGCAGTGGCGCGTTAAGCCACTCGAAGACACAGCTGTTAATCAGTGGAAGAATCAACTTAAGCAAATGAAATGGCTTAGCTCTGGCGGTTGTACGCGGGTTGTCAGCCACAACAGTTACTTAATAAACCTTGCCTCCCCTGATCCAACAAACTGGCGTCGTGCGGTTGCCTTACAGCGTGTCGAAATGGAACGGTGTGAATCACTCTTGATTCCTTTTCTTGTGGCTCATCCAGGCGCGCATCTGGGCGAGAGTTTGGCGCCTGGAAAACCACATCAACTTGGTAGAAAACCAAACAAAGACGAGCAAGCTGGACTCAAGCGAATCGTCCGCGCACTCGACCAATTACACAAAGAGCTCCCTGGTTATCAGGTACGAACGTGCCTTGAAACCACCGTTGGATCTGGCACAAATTTGGGTTACGATTTTGGGCATTTGGCTTGGATTCGCAGTGAGGTGAAAGAACCTGATCGTTTGGGTTTTTGTTTCGATACCTGCCACGTTACGGCAGCCGGCTATGACATGAGTACTGATTCCAAAGCCAAGGCGGTGCTTCAAGAGTTTGATGCTGGCCCAGGATTAGATCATCTTTTGGTCGCGCATCTCAATGACTCGATTGGATCCATTGGGTCACGTAAAGACCGCCACGCTCATATTGGCGACGGTACATGTGGTGAATCAGCTTTTCGGGTCATTTTGCAGCATCCTCACCTCAAGGCCCGCCCGATGATCCTCGAAACACCAAAAGGTGACACACCGAAGGGCACTGCATGGGATACGATCAACATTCGTCGACTAAGACGACTGTCGGCAAGCACCCCTAAAAGCCGATAAGACCCATCAAGAGGCCCCGTTCTTACCTTCTTCCATTCGCTCTGGCATCAAATGACGACTGAGCATTGAGTAACTATGAAACAGACTCTAAGTCTACTTTTGATTGCTTCCATGGCTCTATTGCTTTGTTCTTGCGATCTCCTGAAACCCTTGACCAATACTTCATTGGTCCAAACAACGCCATCGAGTGAAGAGCAACTTGCTTTACTTGATCAGGCCGACGAGGCATCAGCCACCGGAAATTACAACGAGGCACTTCAGCTTTTCCATCAAGTGTTGCAACAGAATCCGAGTGCAACTGAGGCTTATATTGGGATTGGCGATGTCTACCTCGATCAACAGGACTATGTAAAGGCCGAGCCGGTTTTTGCAAGGGCAGCTCGCCTCGAACCAGATAATTTTTCAGCGCAATATGGACACGGCGTTGCACTGCAGATGCTTGATCGACTTGTTGATGCTGTCCGCGCATTTCATAGAGCGTTGACCATTAATCCTTCATCACCAGAGGCCAATCTCCAACTGGGCACGGTGTATCTGCAACAACGCGATTCAAAAAGTGCATTGAACTTCCTCGCCCGAGCCGTGGAATTGGATCCGAGTTCAGGGCCTGCTCATCTCAATTATGCAGCAGCACTACAAGAGCTTGGTTCACCAGAGAGAGCGATCGAACAGTATCGAGCAGCGGCAGAATTGATGGAGCCGAGTCCAGAGTTATTGATGAATTTGGTGACCCTACTCGCGGAAGAAAAAAGGTATCGCGAAGCAGTCAATGCAGCTCAAACACTGGTGCGGCTTGATCCCACTGCAGTGACCTATGAGCGACTTGGATGGGCGTACTTCCGACTTGGGGAATATCAGAATTCTGAGATGGCCTATCAAGAGGCAGTCACCCTAGATCCTAGTAATTACAAAGCGCTCAATGGCGTTGGTGTGAATTCGTTGAATCATTGGCTCCGCACCGATCGCATCAGTCATGAGGCCTTTCTCAAGGCCCAGGAGGCCTTCAGGAAGTCACTCCGGGTCAACAAGAATCAGCCGAAGGTTGTACAGCTCATGATGAAGTACGGTCTCTAGTCTCTCAGCAGACCCAGCGACACGATCGTATGATGCGTCAACTATGCCGGAATCATCACTTCTAGAGACATTTTCGAATCCCGCGCAACAGGCTTATGTGATTGAGCACGTTTCCGACGAGTTCACGTCGGTTTGTCCTATGACCGGCCATCCTGACTTTGCATCAGTCATCTTGCGTTACAGCCCAGGCAAGACCTGTGTCGAACTCAAGAGTCTTAAACTCTATTACCAGTCCTTCCGGAATGAGGGTATCTACTACGAAGCGGTGACCAATTTGATCAGAGATGATCTGACCAAGTTAATGAATCCAACATGGCTTCAGCTCATAACGCAATGGCGGGGCCGCGGTGGTATTCGTTCCTGCATCACAGCAACGACTGGTGATGTGCCTGAGGCGTGGCAGCGTGACTAGTCCAGTTGTTGAATTGCTATTAGCAACCTCGAATCCCCATAAGGTTAAAGAAGCAACTGCCATACTTGAGCCCTTGGGAATTAAGATCCTCGAGCTTAGTGGTATTGATGCAGCGCTGCCTGAGCCAGTTGAAGATCAAGACACATTTGCTGGCAATGCAAGAATCAAAGCAATTTATTACGCACAGCAAACTGGTCGCCCTTGTCTCGCTGATGACTCGGGCCTTGAAGTTGATGTGCTTAATGGTCGTCCAGGCGTCTACTCTGCAAGGTATGCAGGCATTGGAGAGACACGCCAGGAGCGTGATGAAGCGAATAATCAAAAACTCATCGGAGAGATCGTGGCACTTCAGCAACCAAGCCCATCAGCTCGGTTTGTTTGTTGTCTCTGCCTGGCACAACCAGATGGTCGCGTCATTGCTGAGACAAGGGGTCATTTTGAGGGTGTTCTCACCACAACACCGAAGGGCGACAACGGATTTGGTTACGATCCACTGCTTTATTTACCCGATGTTGATTGCACCAGTGCCCAATTAGAGGCTGAAGTAAAAAACAATCGTTCACACCGTGGTCAAGCGCTGCGTCTTCTGGCCCAGCAGTTGCCTTCTCTTATCGCATCAGAATTGCTCAGTAGCTAAGGGATTAAGAATGCCTTTGCCTTTTATGATCTGGGTGATCGGGGGTGTTTTGTTGGGGTTGTTTACCGCTGTGGCGGTGGTGCGAGCCTTTCGCCGAAGCCATCAACACATTGTGTGTCAAGCGTGTAGCCATCTGCTCAGTGGTTTGTCGCCAGAGGTCAAGCAATGTCCCGAGTGTGGAGCGCTCTTTACTCAATATCCCAAGGTCATGCCCGGACAGCGATATATCGATCGGCATTGGGCGAGAATTGCTGTGGTCGCGCTGGTGATTGAGGTGGTTTGCTTCTTAATTCCCGGATCAGTCTTACTGATCTATTACGTTTTGTCGCCGTAGTGTGGATCGAGATGATCGACGGCATTGCGCATGGTGATCATGGCGATCTCAGCGGGGCAATTGACGCGCAATGGAAACCAAGCGCCGACGCCTACAGAGACATAAAGATGACTATGACCATGCCCGAAAATACCCGCAGAGTGACGATGTCCCAGCGCAAGATTGGTATTGGGTTTTTCTCGCAAGGCGACCTGTCCGCCGTGGGTGTGGCCAGATAACGTCAGTGGAATACCCAGCGTTGCCGCCTGTTTGAATCCTTTGGGATTGTGAGAGAGTAATAAATCAGTCGATTGGCCACAGGTCATCTCAACTTTTTGGGCACAGATCTTGGCGGTACGCCCCCAGTCGACACCTGCCACCGTTAAGCGTCCGTCGCCTCGGTGAATCTCAACGGCTTCATCGCGTAACACAACGATGCCAGCATCGCGCGCCATTTGAGCAAGTCGATCAGCATCATGTAATTCATCATGATTTCCGAGTACAAGATAGGCGCCCATTGGTGCATTTGCATTCGCAAGAGCCTCAAGCAAAGGCGGGGCCATGTCGTTGTGAAGATCTACAACATCTCCTGTACAAGCAATAAGATCTGGACTCTGCGCCTTAAGCAGATCAACAATTTCAATAGCTCGCTCAACAGGCAAAAGATCACCAAGATGAAAGTCAGTGACATGGCCAATGCGAAGACCATCGAAGGCTGCCGGCCAAAGTGGCGAAGCAATTTCGACTTCTCTTACAGTCACGTCTTGGCTTAGATGACGCCGGATCATTCGGCCGCCGCTGAGCCGATTTGGACCAATGGTAAAGAGTAAATGCCGGATTTTAGCTCTCCGGTACTTCCCCTTTCGTTGACGTTCTTTTTTTGATTCCGACATAATTAGAAATCTCAAGGCTCGATCATACCTCGCAGCGTAGCGAAGGACTTCTTTATGAAAACGCGTTGCTGTTCCTAAAAGTCAACCTTGATACCAAGGAAGAGGCCTGCCAAATGGCCTTTGAACTGAAAATCTTCTTGATAGGAATCTTCCGCGAAATAGCGGTAACCAAGGGACACGGCCACTTGTTCTGTGAGATAAAGGTTGAGATTCGCCCGCACCTGTGCGACGGCACCAAGCTCCGAGCCGAAGGTGGCTCCAGCACCACATTCAGCAGTCAGCTCAATCATCTTCAGGAAAGGCGTGTTCTCTGGAAGTTCGATCGACAGTTTGCCGCGCAGACCGATGTAGGCCGCGGCCCATTGGCCATAGCCAGTGTCGCTCTTGCCACCATTTCTGGATAGATTCTGCTCCACGTCAATCCAGCGCACGCCTATGAGCGGGCTGATCGTGAAGTCAACGTTTTCTGATCCAAGGGGGTGATTGGGCTCTTTTGAATATTGAATGGGATGCCAGAGCTTATAAGCCACATCGACAGCAACAGAAGACCATCGCAGCGATGAAGAGAACTTGTCGCCGCTCTTAAGTTTGACATCACCATATTTGAATGTTCGGCCGGCGGTACCTGATCCAGAAGTCGAAAAACGAAACCCTTCGATACCAAACGTCCAATCATTGACGTGCAAATGAAAGATCCCTTGGAACGTTGGCTCAAGATCTCGATAATTCAATTGTGTAATGAAGTCGATTTCTGTGCCACTACCCCCACCACTGGTTTCGAGAGAAGCGTTGCCGCCTAAGCGCGGCACCCATGCCCCCGCAATCAAGGTTCCAGAGATCTGGACCCGCTCTTGAGCCGCGAGCACATCATGATCACTGGGCGTACTTTGGGCGGCTACAGGCAATGCAAACAAGCCAAAAATCCAGATCATCTTGAAAATCGTTTGTGCTTCGTTCTTCATTTCTTGGTCCTTCCTTCCAATCCGCCCCAGAAGCCTAAAATGAGCCTCTATCCAAATCATGATCGCGCAGCGTACCATTGACGTGACCATTTGTCTGAACAGTGGACCTTGAAAGAGCCATTGACCGGCGCTTGATCGCCGGAAGCGATATGAGGCGACACCATTATGGCCACAGAGCAGTCGGGCAATATCCGCCTTTCACCGCGCGCAAGCGTAGCGAGAACGGCTATTCGTTTCGTCACTTCACGCTCAAGTGGGCCGGGCGGCCAAAATGTAAACAAAGTGAGTTCAAGGGTGCAGATGTTTGTGCCAATCAACGCCATTGTTGGTCTCGATGAAAAAGCGAGGGAGCGATTGCGAAAGCTCGCGGGGAAAAAGTTGACCAGTGAAGAAGAGTTGTTGTTGGTCTCTGAAACATCCAGGTCACAGCAGACAAACAAGGAGGCTTGTTTTGAGCGACTTGCAGAGATGGTGCTCAAGGCGGAGGTTGCACCAAAGAAGCGAAGGCCAACCAAGCCAACCAGGGGTTCCATAGAGCGGCGACTGCAATCGAAACAGAAACAAAGCGATCGAAAAAACGATCGGCGTTCAAATCGTAACCCACACGATGATTAGATTGAATGCGGAGCTGTTGATGTCGCTCCAAACTTCCCATTTGAGAGCGCAAGTATCTTGGCTGAAGGGTGCTTTATTTAAGTCTTGATGTTCTTTGGCGCTGATACCTAAACGAGTTGGACCTGGCCCGTGCCACTGACGATCTCGCCAATAACGGTTGGTTTCTCGCCGTATCGCTGAAGTTGATTGACCACGGATGTTGCAAACGAAGGTCGGACAACCAACACATACCCAATGCCCATATTAAATACGTGATACATCTCATCTCGATCAACATTGCCGGCCTCTTCAAGCAGGTCAAATAAGGGTGGAACGGTCCAAGTTGAAGTATCAATCTTGGCGTCAATGTTCGGAGAGAGAATGCGGTTCACATTACCAGGCAGGCCACCGCCAGTAATGTGTGCCATGCCACTGATCACACGCTTGACCCGGTAGCGGTTCAGAAGACGAACAATTGGTCGGACATAGATCCGTGTTGGTTTCAGTATGGCTTGGCCAAGAGTTCCTGTGTCACCGCTAGCTGCGAGAGCTTCGGGCTTACTACTCAGATCGAGTTGCGCGTGCTTAATGATCTGTCGTACCAGCGTGTAACCATTTGAATGAATGCCATCACTTGAAAGTCCGATGATGACATCACCCTTTTGCACCCGCATCGGATCAACAGCTCGAGAGAGTTCGACGACACCGACACAGAAGCCGGCCATGTCGAAATCACCTTTTTGGTAGATGTCAGGCATCTCAGCGCACTCACCGCCAAGCAGCGCACAATCACTAATTTCACATCCATGCCCGATGCCCTTAATCAACTCTGCAGTGAGTTCCGGGTCAGTTTTATTGAGTCCCAAATAGTCCAGAAAGAAAAGTGGCTCTGCGCCTTGCACGATGAGATCGTTGACGTTCATGGCAACACAGTCGATGCCAATGGTCTTATAGGATTTGAGCTCAGCGGCCAATTTGACCTTCGTCCCGACGCCATCAGTGCAGGCAACCAAGACGGGCTCTTTGTAGTTGCGCTTGAACAGTCGCTCGTCATAATCAAGACGGAATAATCCGGCAAATCCACCGTGCTGAGAGATCACCCGTGGCCCATGTGTGCGTCTGAGTGTTGACTTAATCAGGTCGACAACCTTGTCGCCAGCAGCGATATCAACCCCGGCTTGGGCATAAGTCAGGCCCTGAGGCTTTTTTTGGTCCTTCGCATCGGTAGTGGACATCGTTGTATTGTATCGCCGCTTGGCCGCGCGATCTGCCCGGCCCAAGATTGGCAGCTCCAGGGGGGCCAGATACATCGATCAATCCACGCTATCCTATGCGTCTGACTTCTAACACGGGGACTCAAGAATATGTCAATCCTGGTTAACGGTTCAACAAAAGTCATTTGTCAGGGAATCACCGGTGCTTTTGGTGCTTTCCATACCAAGGGTTGCCTGGAATATGGCACCCAGATGGTTGGTGGTGTGACACCTGGCAAGGGCGGTACCTCAGATCCCAATGGCCTGCCGATCTTCGACACGGTTCGTGATGCGGTCGAGGCAACTGGTGCGTCAGCAACAATGATCTTTGTGCCCCCACCATTTGCAGCCGATGCCATCCTTGAAGCTGCGGATGCGGGCATCAGTGTCATCTGTGCCATCACCGAGGGTATTCCCACACAAGACATGATTCGGGTTCATGGCATGTTGCCAGGTTATCCTGGCAGCGTTCTCATTGGGCCCAACTGCCCGGGTGTGATTACGCCTGGCATCCGTCAATCTGGTGAGGGCTCTTCAGCAACATTCTCAGGTGGGTGCAAAATCGGCATCATGCCTGGTTATATCAATCTCAACAAAGCTGATGCGAGCACAGGCAAAGCAGTCGGCATCATCAGCCGCTCTGGAACATTGACCTATGAGGCAGTTTGGCAAACCTCGGTTTTGGGTATTGGCCAGACCACTTGTGTGGGGATCGGTGGTGATCCGGTCAAAGGCCTGAACTTCATCGACCTCCTGTCTATGTTTGAGGAGGATCCAGACACCGATGGCGTGGTCATGATTGGCGAGATTGGTGGTACAGATGAGGTTGATGCTGGCCGTTGGGTTCATGAGCACATGTCAAAGCCAGTCGCCGCCTTTATTGCTGGTCGTACGGCCCCTAAGGGCAAGCGAATGGGGCATGCAGGTGCGATCATTGGTGGTGCTGATGACACCGCCCAAGCAAAGATGGAGGCGCTTGCTGGTTTTGGCGTCCATGTCAGTGAATCGCCGGCGGAGATGGGTAGCAGGATCGCCCAAGCGATGGGTCTTGAGATTGCTTCAGCGAGTGCGTGATGAGACAGATCACACTGATCGCCAGCGTCTTGTTACTAGCGGCGGCGATTGGATGTAGCCAAAAAGCAGATCTGAGCGCTTACCACGGTCCACCATTTACAGTCGATGCAGACACCAACCGTGTGATGTTAGAGACCGTTGTGCACTCAGGTGGTTACACGCTGGAGTTCGATCATGCTCAAATTGATGATGGGCAACTGAATGTGTATCTGACGCTTGATGCTCCGACCATGGATGATCTGGTGATGGAAGCGCCACAGACGTTAACCAAGAGCTTTGCAAACCGCGCTCGCGGTGCGCGTGAGGTGTGTCTATGGGTTCGTATCACTTCACCCCAAAAGACAGTGGCACAATCGCCATATCGGCTTGCAACACAAGCAAGAGTCAATTCAAACTAAAGAGTTGCTAATCGCCGACGCCGCGCAATCCACCTGGTTGGGCGAGCAGCATAAAGGGGATGGACTTCTCTGTTTCTGCGCCGCTCTTGTCATCTCTAATACGGATCTTCAGTTGGTATTTGCCAACACTGAGTGGTTCTGGCAAAGAGAGTAGCTGCACAGTAAAGAAGTCGTTGCGTTGTTGGCGAGATCGATCAATAGCGGTCCGCCAGTCTTCTTGCCACACTGGAATACCGTCACGTTCACTGTAGATTGTGAGTTGCTGGCTTGTCACGGTGACCCATTCGTTCTTCTCGTTGAGTTCACTGGCAAACTCATTGATTTCGATATAAAGCACAGCCTGTTGTGATCGATGTGCAACCAACTGAGATAGGTCAAGCTCGTCGTAATCACCAAACCCTCGCACCCGAGTGCATAAAACAGCTGTTTTTATAGCGAGATCGGGCTGCTCTGAGAGTGCTTGTTGCAGATTAGCCATGGTCGTTCGGACGGCACGGGTGGCATCCTGTGATCCATCAAGCGATTGGCCTAGCTCAATAAAATGCTCTTGCATTGTCTTGAGTAAAGCCTGTTCACTCTCAGTCAGATCTGGCATTGCATCGGGGGAGATCTGCCGCGTTGGATCTACCATCGTCATGGCCGCGAGTAACATCAGTTCTCGTACGGGCATATCACTACGTGTACTTTGGTGATAAAGCTCGCGAGAAAACTCAATCATGATCCGTTGCATGTGAGCATCGAGATCTTCGATCTTTATTGGCAAGGGCTCAGCAGTGGCATTTGGTTGAATGTCTGTCAACGCTTCTGTTGGCCTGATCGTTGTTTCTTCAGTTTGATTTGCAGTGCCCTGCTTCGGCATCGCTGCGAGCGGGCTTGTTTTAGTTATCTCATCGACTGGAGTTGGATCTTGCTTTGTGGGCTCATTGAACAAGACGCGAGATGGTGTTTTTGATGCAGTCGCTTCTGGTTTCGTTGGTGAGCTTTGTGCCAGGAAGCTTGCAATGTCACGTTGACTCTGCTCGGCGAGCGAAATTGCCTGCGGAGAAACATTGGTATCACTGGTTGTTTGGTGGGGCTCGAAATCGAACACTCCACTCTGACGCGGTGTTGCGTTCTCTGTGGTGCCGAAGTCAAATAATCCCTTGGACTGACAGCCCATCATCATGAAGGTGATAGCGATCAGTGGCATGGTCCACTTGGGGAATATGTTCGATGCGTTACTTTCAGAGCAGCGTTGGCGTTTGGCCACATGCATTGTGTGTGGCCTCCTGCCACTGTAAAGGCTCATCCTTGAGCCCAGAGAAAATCAGATCCCCCAAGGGAATCAGTTGGGGACTCTTAGAGTATCGGTCATTTGCAGCACAAGAGTTTCAAGAGTTCGAGCAGGATTGGCCTGACCAGTCTTCGCAAGTCGATCTGCTTGCATGATCTGGCCCAACAAATCAGCTGCTCGCCAGGGTGATATCCGTCCCGCAGCATCGAGGATAGCCTGCCGACCAGCACCAAAAATCTGTAACTGTTTGGCCGCCGCACCACTGGGTAAACCACTTCTTCGCATATGGGACGCCCCATGCAGTTTTCGGGCCAGATCACCCAGGGCCCAGAAAACCAGTTGCTCTGGAACACGTGAGACAGCGAGAAGCTCTCGGAGTTTTGAGATCGCCATGTCCGGACGGCCGGTCGCGACAGCAGCCTGAATTTCCCAAACCTGCTCCTCACGGCTGATGACCACCATCTCTGCAACCAGTATCTTGTCGATCGTGCCATTTTGACCGGTGGCCAAGGTCGCCAGCTTCTCTAACTCGCAGTCAAGCCGTGCCAGATCCGTGCCGACACGCATGACAAGCAAAGCAGCGGCATCATTTTGAAGTTCCGCTTCATGAGCGGAAGCGCATCTTTTGATGCACCACTGAGTTGCAACAGCTTCCGTGGGGGCTGTGAGTTTGATGACTGTGCCACATTTGGCAATGAGCTTATCGATCTTGCTTGCACGCCAGGTCTCGGCTCTCATCAGGAATGTCGCACTCTCAACAGGTTCGCTGACATAGCGCTCTAGTGCCCTGCGAAAGCTCTCGTCGCGGGCGAGGAAGACATCAGCACTGTCGAGCATGACAAGCTTGTGCGTGCTCATCAGACCAAATGTGCGTAGCTCGTCAAGCAAGTCCGCCAGAGCAACCGAATTTCCATCAAAGCGAAAGCGGTCCAGTCCACCATGAGCTTTTTCCAGAGACTGAGCCAGTTGTTGGGTGTGATGGCCAAGAAGGAATGACTCCTTTCCATGCAGTACCACGACACGATGGGAGGCGTCTGGAACAGATTGAGAAGCAGCTTTGGCCATGTCAGAGACCATGATAGGAATACGACCGCCTTTTGGAGGTCCATCCTTGATTGGAAATAAAAAAACTCAGGTCGAGCAGGCATCTCTAGGCGACCAGCAAGAAGCCTGGGAGCAGGTCAATCAACAATGCTGGTGTTCTGATCTTGTTCCAACTTGCTTTAGGCCTGACAATGGGATGGTGTTCTATTTACACGTCATTCAGGGTCCACAGCAAGGCCAGCGTTTTGATCTTCCAGATGATGAGCCACAGCTCATTGGTCGCTCCTCTGAGGCATTGACCATCCTCGACTCGAGCGTCAGTCGGCGCCATGCAGAATTAACGCCGGATGATGGCGAATGGTATTTGCGGGATCTGAATTCCTCCAATGGCACTTTTCTGAACAAGCAGCTTCTGGATTGCCGTATCAAGCTGACAGGCGGAGATCAGATTCAATGTGGTGACACGGTGCTCTTGTTTGCGTCTGGCCAGGCCAGCGCTGTGGATTATGGCATTGCCTTGTTGGATGACGATGCGCATACAGTTTCAATTGACGAGGCTGTGGAGGCGACTGATGAAAAGGTCATCATTGATCCCGCTTTAGAGGCTCGCCTCGCGCAGGAACATCTTCAGGTTCTTTTGGAAGTTACTTCCTTGACTGCTCAAGCAAGTTCGAAAGAAGAGCTTCTCAGGAGCATCGTCGATGTGATCTATGAACACTTTCGCCCAGATCGAGTCATTCTGCTCTTGACTCAGAGCGTTGATTTAGAGGTCATTGAGCAAGTTGTCTTTCGCCAGAGATCTGGCCAGGAGCTTTCACCAGGCAGTCCGATACCAATGAGTCGAACGATGGTCATGCATACGCTGGCGCGTCAAGCAGGCATGCTCTCGACCAACGCGATGGACGACAAGCGATTTTTAAGTGGAGACTCGATTGATAACTTGGCCATTCGATCAGCGATCTGTGTGCCAATCAGTCACAATCAAGATTGTTTTGGGGTCCTATCGATCGATTCCTCAGTGGCTGATTTTTCCTTTACGAAGCCTCAACTTCAGCTTATGAATGCGATCGCCCAACAAACAGCACTTACATTGCTGGTGCAAGATCTCATCACAACGCGCAAGCAGACGGCGCGATTGGCGTCGATGGGACAGACGGTTGCGTCAGTCAGCCACTCGATCAAAAACATGCTTCAAGGGTTGCGTGGGGCTGCAAACGCAGTTGAACTGGCCTTGAAGCGAGAAGATGTTTCGATGGCTCTTGAAGCATGGCCAATTCTGAACCGGAACCTGGATCGCATCTTTTCATTAACGCTGAATATGCTGGCGTTTTCAAAGTCACGACAGATGGAATTCGAGTGGATCCAAATCAATGATCTTGTGCTTGAAGTCACCCAGCTGCTTGCATCACAGGCCAGCCGTAAGCGCGTCCATGTGGTGACCTATTGTGATCCTGAAATGCCGCCAATCGGGATTGATTCAACGGCTATTCACCAGGTACTGGTGAATCTCATCAGCAATGCGATCGAGGCGGCGCCAGCCAAGACTGGGCAGGTAGAGGTCAGCAGTCAATATGACGCCGCCCTGGGCCAGGGCGTCATTGTGGTCTCAGATAATGGCCCTGGTGTGGACCCAAGCATTCAGGAGAAGATATTCACCCCCTTTGTATCAACCAAGGGCCAACGTGGGACAGGACTGGGATTGGCCGTGACGAAGCAAATTGTTGATGAGCATGGGGGCAGTGTCTCGGTCACCTCCGAAGCAGGGAAAGGGGCAAAGTTCAAAATACAGCTTCCTTCTGAGAGTGGGCACCTCTCATCTGCCGATACCAGCCAACCGCATCACTGAGCCTCTGTTTTGCGGTTGGGTTGCCGATCGGAAGTCGCGCCCTATGATGCCTCCATCCACAGAAAGCAAACTTCCATGCGAAATCACGGTATTGAATATCCAGCTCACTCTCCCGACATCGATCTGGCAGCCCAGATTCCCCCAGTGACGGGACACGATCCTCTCGTGTATCCATCTCCGGGTGTTGTGCGGCCAATGGCGTCGATTCAGCGTACACGCGAGATGACGCTCGATGAGATCATGCTCGAGAATCGAGTGGTCTTTCTCATTGGCGAAATCAATCATGCTTCTGCTGCACGCGTCATGATGCAAATGCTGTATCTCGAGGACCAGAAGCGGGGTCGCGAAATCAACTTCTACATCAATAGCCCAGGTGGCGCCGTAGACGACACTCTTGCGATCTATGACACGATGCAGTTCATCAGCTCCGAGATCGCAACATTTTGTATTGGACGAGCTTATTCAGGTGGCGCTGTGTTGCTTTGCGCAGGAAGCCATGGACAACGCCATATTCTGCCTCATGCCAAAGTGATGATTCACCAGCCATATGGCGGGGTGACGGGGCAAACGACTGATGTTCAGATTCAGGCGGAACAAATCATCAAAGCAAAAGACACACTCAACGAGATTGTTGCTGAGCATACTGGGCAGACCGTTGAAAAAGTTTCTGCGGATGCTGAACGTGATAAGTACTTCTCCGCCGAGGAAGCAAAGGATTACGGGCTTGTCGATGAAGTATTCAAGCCTGTTGAGAAGGTAAGTAACAAAGAAAACAAGTCAAAATAGTGACCCGACTCGGCGTTCAATCACAAAGCCGACTTGAGTAACAAACGGATCCAACATGTCCACACTTGTACCAATCGTTATTGAGAAAACTGGTCGCGGCGAACGCACCTATGACATCTATTCACGACTACTCAATGATCGCATCATTTTTCTTGGTGGTCCTATCAACGATGTGGTTGCCAATCTGATTGTGGCCCAACTCCTTTTCCTGGCCAATGATGACCCCACCGCAGATATTGATCTCTATATCAATTCGCCAGGAGGATCGGTCACTGCAGGCTTGGGTGTGATTGACACCATGGAGTATGTGCCTTGTGACGTCAGCACCTACATCATCGGCCAGGCGGCTTCGATGGGGTCTTTGATTGCTTGCTCTGGCACAGAGGGGAAACGATACACCCTACCCCACTCGAAGAATCTGATGCACCAGCCGTTGCTCGGTGGCGTGCTTGAGGGGCAAGCGACTGATCTGGAGATCGAAGCTCGTGAAATGCTTCGCCTACGAAAGATTCTTTTCGAGATCTATGCCAATCGAACTGGAAAGTCGACCGAGACAATTCATGCCGATTGCGAGCGGAATAAGTGGCTCAATTCCGAGGAAATGCTTGAGTATGGACTGGCGGATTCGCTGTTGTCTCATCTCAAGTCATCCAAGAAAGGTGAAGCTTGAGACACTCAGTGAAAGTTGCCATTAGACCAGGGGCACTCATGGTTTCGTGCCTGCTGACAATCGCCTTCGCGATGGGTTGCCACCGCCCGCCTTTCCCGGAAAATAAGCCACGGACTCAATTCGAGACCTATGACAGTATGCGACAGCAGGTGACGCCGCTCGAAGAACCTGATGTCTTTGGTAGCCCCAGACCAGCCGTGCGAGCGCGCCTATCGAACAACGCCAATTGACTGGTAGCCGCCAGCGTTGCTGGTGTGTCCGATAGCACCCCCTTACAAGAACCTACCGTTGCATCAATTCCTGTTCTTTGCTCAAGGCCTGACCACCAACTGGCCCGATACAAGTGGCAGTGACTGGTTTACCCAGTACATAAGTCGTGAGCAGTAACAACAACACAAGTCCGGCAACCTTTTCTCCGACCAGGCGAACACGAATCGTCTGGGCGAGTTTTCTCATTGCCATGGTGTGCTCTGCCAGTCTGCTCATGCTGAAGGATGCACCTATTCATGGTGGCGTCCCATTGACCACGCTCTCTGCCTTCGCAGATCCGAGCGTATCAGTCGATAATGCGGACCCTATTTTCGAGCTCACCACAGATCTTGAGCAGCATCAGTGGACTGGCATCGTGATCCACCATTTGGGTGAGCCCGCAGCCACAATGCAATCAATTCACCGTCGTCATATCCAAAATGGCTATCAAGGCCTTGGATATCACTTCGTCATCGGGAATGGAAACGGGCTTGGTAACGGTGATGTCCATATTGGATACCGTTGGACCAACCAGCTCCCGGGCGCTCATGTCGTTGGTGATACCGGTACCTTGCACAATCAGCATTCGATTGCCATCTGTTTGGTGGGAGATGGGGATCGACGTCCATTCACGCCTGACCAGATGAAAAACCTGGTTCGCCTCGTTCAGCGCCTTCAACACCGTCTGGATATTCCATCAGAAGCGGTGTTTTTGCACCGTGAATTGGCGGGTCATGTAAAGAGCCCAGGCCGTTTCTTCGCAGCGGCGGAGTTACAGGAAGGCCTCTTGCAATAAATAGTTGTTTGCGTGACCTCCAGCAAAGCACTACTCTGAAGTGGTCGGGGCCCTCATTTTAGTGGGGCTAAGGCTGATTTATGGCAGCCCCGGTTCATTTCTCTCGGTTCCAGTGATGGTTGCTGGCACCGTTCAATCCGTGACTTCCAACCCGAGATCCGGGCCACAGGCATGCGTCTGTGTAGGAAGACTCCTTATCTCAAAGAGAGCGCGGCATGCCCGTTTCCAGAGGCCAGAAAGTAGGCAAATTCAATGTTCTTGCCAAACTCGGCGAAGGCGCGCGTTCTACGATCTTTGCGGTTCAAGAGCCACGCACGAAGCAAGTGTGGGCTCTGAAACATACGGAGAAGGAGACGGAAAAGGACGATCGCTTCTTTGAGCAGATGGAGCATGAGCAACAGATCGGGTCCAAACTGGATCATATCTCTGTTCGCCAAGTCACCAAGCTGATCAAACATCGCACGCGGATGAAGATCTCTGCGATGTCATTGCTGATGGAATTGGTTGATGGCACCACACTCGATCAGAAACTTCCGCGTGGGCACAGCGGGGCTGTGAAGATCTTTAAGCAAATTGCCGATGGCCTTGCTCATATGCATGGGCGCGGTTTTGTTCATGCAGATATTAAACCAAACAATATTTTGATTACTGATGACGGTGGGGTGAAGATCATTGATCTTGGCCAAGCGTGTGCTATTGGAACTGTCAAAAAACGAATTCAAGGTACGCCGGGCTATATGGCGCCAGAGCAGGCGCACCGTCAAGCGATCACGCCGCAGACCGATATCTATAACTTTGGTGCCATGATGTACTGGGTTTTGATACGTGAATGTATCCCAACAGCAATGCCGCCTAAGGATGCTAACTCGAGCTTGTTCACTGGCGCTGTTGATGCAAGCCAGATCGCCAAACCAGTGCCTCCAGTACAACGCAACCCGCGCATTCATCCACTCCTTTCTAAGCAGATCATGGATTGCGTTGAGTTGCACCCAAATGACCGGCCTGAGTCGATGGAATTTGTGGCGAATCGTTTAGAGTTAATCGTTGATCTATTAGAAAACCCACCCAAGAAACCGCCGCCACTAGTGGATGACGAAGATACAGTGACATAGGTCTCTGCTCTACGAGCGAATGTCCATGCACGAAGATCAAGCCGATCAAAGAGAAGCCAACGCGGTGAACGTGCCCCAGCAGATCGGTGACTACAAGATTCTCCGAGTACTTGGCGTGGGCGGTATGTCCATTGTGTATGCGGCTCTTCAGAACCAGCCTCGACGGATGGTGGCGCTGAAAGTGATGAAGCAAGGTACGACCACAAATATCTCGCTCCGCCGTTTTCGGCGAGAGATCGAGATTCTTGGTCGTTTGCACCACCCCTACATTGCGCAGGTCTTTGACGCGGGAATGCATGATGACGGTGGTGGTGGCGTCCCCTACTTTGTGATGGAGTATGTTGCAGGTGCTCAGACAGTGCTTGAACATGTCGCCGCCAACAATCTTCCTGTGCGCGACATTCTGAAGCTCTTCGTCAAGATCTGTGCCGCAGTAGAGAATGGGCATTACAACAAAGTGGTCCATCGCGATCTTAAGCCCGGCAACATACTCATCGATCGACAGCAAGAGCCCAAGATTATTGACTTCGGTGTTGCCCGTGCGACTGAAGTAGATGCATCTTCTGCAACGATGCAGACAGAAGCAGGACGTCTCGTTGGTACGGTCCAGTACATGGCGCCTGAGCAGGTCGATGCTGAACCCCAAGACATCAAACCGAGTTGTGATGTCTATGCGTTGGGCGTTCTGTTGTACAAGCTGTTAACCACACGCTTCCCCCATTCATTTGAGGGCTTGCCAATTTACGAAGCAGTACGCATCATTCGAATGGAAGATGCGCCAAAGCCTTCATCTATCAATCCAGAGGTGCGAGGTGACCTCGAGACCATCATGATGCGCTGCTTAGAGAAAGAGCCGGCACGTCGATACCAAAGTGCAGGCCAGCTGGGCCGAGATGTCCTTCGCTACTTAGGTCATGTGCCAATCAAGGCGCGCCCCGCAGGACTTTGGTACCGGCTCGGTTTATTGGCGCGACGCCGAAAGAGCACACTTGTCTTGGCGGCCACCATGTGCTGTCTCGTCGTGCTGGTAGCGGTGGCGACCGCGGTCATTGTGATTTCACTACAACCGGAAAGTGAAGAGACCAAAACGCCATTGAGCGCGACGGCTGAAACAACGATTGATCCAAAGACTGAGGTCATTGAGCCAGCAAATACTGGAGGCACGACGACGGAGGTAACTCCAACGCTCGCTGTCGCGCCGGCGGTTGAAACAATTTCGCTGCAAAATCAGGATCAGCCAATTGAATTTCTCACTTTCATGACCTCGCCAAATCTCATCGACTTTGCTGGCAGCCATTTTAGTTTGTGGAATTACAAGGAGCAGACGGAGACTGGATGGCCAATCACAACGGCATCACCAACCTTAATCGCAGCAAGTGGTCCTCAGGCGCAGCGCCTCGCCGTCGCCAGTGGTCATCACAAGATCATGGTCATTGATACCAAGACTGGTGAAGTTGAATCGACGATTCGCAGTCCAAACAACAAAGTTCAAGGCCTGGGAATTTCGCAAGACGGCACGCTGGTGGCCTATAGCTTGGATGATCTGACGATTCGCGTTTGGTCGAAGGATCGCAGCCAACGCAAGCTATTGCGATCAAACTCAGGCGAGCTGTTTCATTTGTGTTTCAATGCCACGAACACCATGGTTGGCGGTCTTTCGGAGCAACAGGCAGTGGTATGGTCGATGGCGGATGAGAAGGTGATTTTTGAAATGCCCGCGGTGCAAGAACCACGCGCCACGCGGTTTGTTGGTGATCTCAATCTCATGGTGGCCGTTGGGGGCGATGGGATCTTGATCATGTGGGATGTCATGGCGGGTAAGGAGGTCGCACGACTGAAGCTGATGCCCGCACATCTTGACGCCGTGGCGATCAACCCAATGGGGACGATGCTTCTCTGCGCTGCCGGTAATCGTGCAACGGTCTGGTCACTACCCGATCGGAAGCGTGCCAAACTTGAGGTCTTCTCCGAGGCGCCGGTTGCATTAGCCGTGGATGACATTACGAAAACCCTGGCTCTTGGCTTTGCCAATGGAATGATTGTGGTCAAGCCATGGCCACAAGGCCGTGGTGGTCAGGACTGATGGCGTCCCTTGATCGCTCGCGAGGGGTCAATCCCACATATCCGCCTGCCTCACACGACGCGGTACACTGTGAAGTCATATGCAGCATTTTCACGCCACCACCATTCTCTCTGTCCGTGATCAAAATCGCGTCGCGTTAGGCGGCGATGGCCAAGTCACGTTGGGCGACACGATTGCGAAGGGCAATGCCGTCAAAGTACGAATACTGAGCGATCTGGGCGCAGAGACGGCTGGCGTGTTGGTCGGTTTTGCAGGATCTGCAGCCGATGCATTTTCACTGATGGAGCGATTCGAAGAGCAACTGCGGAACACTCCAACCAACCTCACCAAAGCAGCGATTAGCTTGGCGCGGCTCTGGCGGCAGGATCGTGCCTTGCGTCGTCTGGAGTCGCTCTTGATCGCAGCGGATAAATCGGTGACCCTGATGGTTTCTGGGCAAGGTGATGTGATTGAACCACCTGATGGCATCGCAGCCATTGGTTCGGGTGGTTCTTACGCTCTTTCAGCGGCGCGAGCGCTGCAACAGCAGACGGCCTTGAGTCCAAAAGAGATCTGTGAAACATCACTGCAAGTTGCAGGCGAGATTTGTGTCTACACAAACACCAATATCACGGTGCTGACCCTGGACTAGCATTCAGGAGCGGGGCTTGCCTTCATCTGCCTGGGCTTGTTTTGCAGCATGTTCTGCAAGCGCCCTTTGTTTTTTGTCTTCGCGGTAAGCGGTCCGCCGTTGTGCGTACTGTTCAGGTGTCATGCTGACTTGAGCAATTTCACCCTGCTGCCACTGCTCAAACAATGATTCAAGATAGGGCACACACCATTGACATCCAGTGCCGGCGTTGAGGCATTCACTGAGCTTTGATGCAACAGTCGGCTTCTCACGCTCTAAGAAGCCGCGTAGTTTGTGCAAGCTCACACGGTGACATAGGCAGACATGATCTTCAGGATCCATCATCTTTGCAGGCTCTCATTTCAGTGGGTTGTTAGACCCAGACCTGACAAATCAGATGTGGCTCTTTAAGTTTGCCGGTCAGGACACCAACAGAAGAGGTTACAAACTTCACCTCATATTGGGGGTGGGCATCGAGCCATTCGTTAATGTTCTGGTCCATGAAAGCTAAGGAGTCATCACTGAGTTTGCAATGGAAGGTGCGCACATGAATGGCCCCAACGCCCGTTGTATTTGGCGTTCGACTCCATTCCTCTTCATGTTTCTTTTTAGACTCCAGGGTGCGAATCTTCTTCATGCCTGCGGGGACTTCAGAGATTGCAACTGGCAGCGGCGCTATGTCCGCCGCTGGATCTGGACTACCCAACCCAGGATTCGAGTGCGTTATTTTGCTACCGCCTTGATGTAGGCCAGTACCATCTTTTTCCGCCATCGCATACTCCCTTATTGTTCCTTGTATTGTCTCCAGTTCATTGGGATGGGTCTACCTGAGAGCACCTATTTTGAGAGAAGTGAGGCGTACAAACAGTTTTTAAGGAGCTGAGAGGACTATTTTGACCATTCCATCTGAGTGCTCTGTGAGGCAAAGTACCTGAACAAAGCCAAGTGGAGCTAACCATTGCAGCTTGAAGAGCATCTGCTGATGGCCCACCTCTTTGCTCAGGAGAAGGCCCTGAGCGACTTGTTTTACGTGACCACGGGCTTCGCCATTGGCACCAGGGCCAACAGGTCCTTCATAGTTCAAGTAATGGCGTCGATGCCGGCCTATGAGCCGTCCTGTGATGGTTTGGTCATCGCAAAGGTCTCTCGGATCGGTGGGCATTTTGATCGATAAAAGCCCAGATTCTGATTCAGGCAGATCGTCGATGAAGCAGTCAATATGGTTACTCCCATCGGGCAGGGTATGCCTTAGAAGCACAACATTGTGGTCAGTATCAGCCATATTCAGGTCATTTCACTTGAGCACTGAGGCCCTGGATTGATCTTCCAGATGGCAAGTGTAATCGGCGCAGCGTATCATGCACGGGCAAGCTTGGATGCTTGTACGGAATCGAGTTTATTAACTTGGCTGCACTCTACTGAGAGCGAATGGAGTCGTGAACGATGCGCCACAAAACCTTATTCACCATTGGATTCATTTCTGCTACGACCATCTTTTTTGCTGGTTGTCAGGCACGCACCTCAACAGATGTACTGAAACGAACCAGTAACATGGCGCTCTGGGAAGGTAACTATCAAGATGCCGCTCAGGGCTATCAAGAGCTCACAGATCGGCAGCCAGGAAACTGGCTCTGGCAGTATCGCCTTGGTATCAGTGAGCTCTCTCTCGAAAAATTAACCAAGGCTCGGCGCAGCCTCGAAATTGCCAACACCCTCCGTCCAAATGATCGTGAGATCATTGAGGCGCTTGCTGAGGCAATGTTCCGTCAGGGTGATAAAGACCATCTCATGACCATGCTCCAAGAAGAGGCAAAGGCAACACAGTCGATCGACATGTACATGCTGCTTGGCGACTATCTCATGGAAATGGGTGATCCTGATTCGGCGAGTACCGCTTACTCAACAGCGATTGTGCTTGATGATGGTCGTAACATCGGGCCTTATCTCAAGGCATCTAGTTTTGCTGAACAGTTAGGTGACCGTGAAATGGCAGTCCGAAGACTTCGTCAGGCGTACGGCATCGAGCCGGGCAACGAAGAAGTATGTAATCGTTTGACGGCCCTGGGAGAAATTCCTGGCCCGAGCCAATCGTTGCCGCCAGGTCGCTAGCAGTTGCCATTACATGGTGCGTTCGTATTGCCCGAATGGCCTGGTGAACAGCCAATATGCAAAAGACCAGTGAATCTCCCGATCTGTTAAATTGGTTGACATCACTGAGTGATCTTGCGCGACTTCGCTTGGTTGCGTTATTGATGCAAGAAGAACTGAGCGTTGGGGAATTAGCTCGATCGCTACAGTTACCGCAGTCAACAGTCAGCCGCCATCTGAAACTACTGCTTCAAGGTATGTGGATCTCGAAGCGAAGTGCGGGAACGGCCAGCCTCTATAAAGCACGCCTTGAGAATCTTGCCCCAGGCGCCCAATCACTCTGGAAGATTGCTGAGCAGACCTTGTCTGGCGGTGCCACTTTTAAAGAAGACGCCCTGCGACTGAAAGAAGTGCTCGCTGAGCGGCCAAGCGATTCGAGGGCATTCTTTGGAAGGCTTGGCGGTGAATGGAATCAGCTAAGAAGCGAATTATTCGGTCAGCAATTTACATTGCAGGCATCGATTGGCTTACTTCCTAAATCCTGGATCGTTGCTGATCTCGGTTGTGGCACCGGTGATGCTGCGGAGACCTTAGCGCCCTTTGTCCAGCGGGTCATTGCCATTGACCGTGAAAGAGCGATGTTAGATGTCGCTAAGAAAAGACTTCAGCCATTTGAAAACATTGATTTTGTTTGTGGTGAGATCACTCAGTTACCGTTGGAAAAGGCATCAGTTGATGCGGCCATGTGTTTCCTGGTGTTGCACCACACACCTGATCCAGCTCAAGTATTTTTGGAAATAGGCAGAATTGTCAGGCCCGGTGGCCAAGCCATTGTGGTTGACATGGCAAAGCATGACCGGGAAGGCTATCGCCAATCGATGGGACATATCCATCTTGGATTCGAAGCTGATGAAGTGAAGCAGTGGGGCCAAGATGCGGGCTTTTCAGAAGTGACAATCACACCACTACGCATCCAGACAACAGCCAAAGGTCCCCCGCTCTTTGTGGCATCCATGAGCCGGGCATAGTTTGTTCTCAGCTAGGAAGTCGTCATATCGAGTGCAGCATCGATTCGCGGGAAAAGAGCGATCTTCTCGACGCTTGTTCCTGGTTGGAGCCGACCCCACTGCGTGAGATCTTGCAGATGATCTTCACCAGGAGCGAATGTCTGGCCTAAGGCCTTGAAGAGCGTTTCGCAACGATCAGGTATGACCGGCCAAAGCAAGCATCCAGCGATACGGATCGCCTCAGCACATTGATACAAGATGGCAGACAAATCGGCTTGCTGCTCAGGATCTTTCGCAAGCTTGAATGGCTCTGTAGCGTTGATGAACGCATCGACCTTCCGAATGATGCCCATCGCTGCAGCAATTGAACCTGAAAGGTTAAAGTCTGCCATCAATGCGGCACTCTCTTTGGCAGCCTGTTGAGTGAGTAGAGGCCAGTCGGTATCGCCCACAGAAATGCGTTTACCGTCAGGGTCACATTCATTGGGCACCTGACCTTCGAAATATTTTCCGATCATGGCGGTGACACGGCTGGCACAGTTGCCCAGCGTATTAACCAGATCTGCCGCGTATGTTTCATGGAACTGACTTGCCGCGAAGTTGGAATCCGTGGCGCCCAATGGACCTTGAGTGGCCATGAAGTACCGAAGCGCATCCAGGCCATAGGCATCGCGATAGCGGTCCAGCAATTCACAGTCGATGAAATTACCCATCGACTTCGACATCTTCTGACCTTCGCTGATCCAAAAACTGTGTGCATAAATACACGCTGGCAAGGGAATTTCTAGGGCCATCAGTATGGCAGGCCAGATCACAGCATGGAACCAGAGAATTTCTTTTCCAATCACGTGGTAAGTGGCTGGCCAGTAATCAGAGCGCTGCATCGCCAGCTCGCTCTCAGGCTCAGCGAGGCCCAGGGCCGTGATGTAATTGAAGAGTGCGTCGATCCAGACATAGATCACATGATCTGAATCATTGGGCATTTGAATGCCCCATGTGAAGTTGGTTCGACTCATGGGCACATCATTGAGCCCTTCACGCAAGCGGCCGAGCACTTCGTTGTACCGTGCAGATGGACGAACAAAGTCTGGGCACGCCTTGAAGTGTTGCTCAAGTCGTTCCTGGAAGGCACTCAGGCGGAAGTAGTAATTCTTCTCTCTTGCGCGCACCAATGGCTTCTTACTTATTGGTGAGTTGTACTCAAGCTCCTTCGCTTGCGTTTCGGTGTAATACTCTTCCTGCCCTTGGTCGTACCAGCCCTCAAATTCACCTAAGTACACAGCGTCTGAACGCTGAAGTCGCTCGACAAAAAGCTGAACTTGCCGTTCGTGACCGGGATCAGTTGTCCGGATGAAGTCATCGAAAGTCAGGTCCATCGCATTCATGACGTTGCGAAAGGAAGCAGAGATTTCATCTGCAAATTGTTTGGGTGCAATGCCCTTCTCTTGAGCCGACTGTTCGACCTTGAGGCCGTGCTCATCAGTGCCGGTGAGAAAAAAGGTGTCCTGACCACTCAAACGACTAAATCGCGCCCACACATCACACACGGTCGTGGTGTAAATATGACCAATATGGGGGTCAGCGTTGACGTAGTAAATTGGTGTGGTGATATATCGTTTTTGGGTCATGGGTCGTTCAGTGTAGCTCACAGCCTCTCTGGACCGGCCAATCACGACAAATCTCTCCCAATGAGCCTATCTGATCCGATGCAGGACAGACGTGCGGCAAATGGGGTCCTACCATACTGAGGTCACAAGGTGCACATCGTCACGTTTGGGAGTTTCTTGATGCTGAGTTCATTGCCAAAGTCACTGTTGATTGCGATCGCGGTTGCCATCAGTTTGTTTGCGAACACGCAGTCCTTCGCCCAGTTTGCGCTGGGAAGTGGTGAGGCCCTGGATCCTGGTGGCGTCTACCGCGATTGGGGCCATAACTTGGATGCCAGTTCGCAGCGTAATTCTGGTGGCCTTAATTTCTCTGCCTCTCAGCAGGATTTCTCGACTCGGATGATCACGAACCCAGGCAGAGCCTGGAGCGGTAGATCATGGAACAACACGCTTGGATATGACTTTTCGCGGGATTACCGTACGCCAATATTTACCAGCACCCAGTCGAATCCGGCGATCCGAAACCCAGTTCTTCGTGATAGCTATAACGCCTACTACAGGCAGACGCCTGGTTGGAGCTCTGTTGTTCGTTCGGCTGGATTTGATCGTTTTCAAACAGATGCCCCAAGTCCAGCGCAGCTGAAGATGGACCAACGCAATCTTTTGCAATCCGAACTGCGGGCCTCCCATACGTTGGGACATGCCAAAATGGTGGGGCTTTCGCAAGCCGGTACCGATGAAATTCATAGCATTCGAGCTTCACCACTGCGGGGCCTCTTACTGACCCCAGCGAGCGTAGACATGCAACAGTTGGGATTGACGAGTTTTGATGAGGCTCGGCTCAGAGAAGACCTTGACCGTGGGCGTTTTGTACCAAATAGAGCCGATGGATCAGAGATCGACTTTGCCAACATTGGCCGCCGCCCGGCGCAGCGTGCCGAGCTTCGATCAGCACTAAGCTCTACTGGCCCAGTGGATGGGCTTGTCTCTTTATCACCACATGATTCTATTCTTCAGACAATGGCAAGCCGTTATGCCAGTGACGCTGGAGAGGAAGTTTCGCCATACCAACTCTCAACCCTGTCGGATACATATGCGACGTATCAGCAGGAACTGTCAATGGGCGTGGTGCAGACCGATCTGCAGGGGAATGTGATTGGCACTGATGCGAATGCAGCTGCGACGGGCGAAGAAGACGCGGCTGAGGAAGGCCTGGAGGAAGAGTCACCAATCGTGGCCAAAAACCGTCTTGATAGAGCTCTTCGACATGATGCTAGGCTCGAAAAATTCAGTACACCAGACGCGAAAGATCGCTTTAATGAGTTACTTACTGCTGGCGAAGAGCGACTCAGAACCGGTCAGTATTTCTGGGCAGAAAAGCGTTTCTCGCGAGCGCTTCAGTTATTACCGAATAATCCATTGGCTGCAGCTGGCCTGGCACAAAGCCAAATTGGTGCAGGTCTTTATCTGACCGCGGCACACACCCTGAAGAGCATGATGAGAGCACACCCCGAGATGATTGATGTCAATCTCGGAGAGAATTTAATGCCAGCAAAAGAAACCCTTTTTAACGCTGTGGATGTGCTTCGGAATCGTATTTCACATGGTGGGCCTGATGCTGCAGATTATGGGCTGCTTCTGGCCTTTATTGGGCATCAGCTCGACGAGCAAAGGACCATCAATGAAGGGCTCGCCGCAATTGAAAAAGCAAATCCTGAGAGTGTGTTGTTACCGTCTCTCCAAAGGATCTGGGGCGACGCTTCGATGCAGAAAGAGTCTCCGGCAATCGATTCAGCGAATGAATAATGGCCCTTAAATAAACCATTGCTGAAGCCTTTCAATATGTAAGGGTATTCGGCCGATACCTAAGTCATGAGTACGGGCGGATCCCCCATCCTGACCTCCCTGATCCAAACGGCTCAGGCTCAGCGAACAGCAACAGCTCAGCGGAACCGTCAAAGGCAGGCCGAAGCCGAGAAGCCACTGCAATATGCAGACATGGTTGATCTGCGCGTTGCTGGAATTACCTCAACAGGAGCCGCCCGCCGTGTGCCCCAGCATGGATCGGAGCAGTCCGAGCAGGAACATCATCGTGGCACCAAGACGAAAGCCCGAGAAGGCCGCGTAGACGTCAAGGCATAAAAACCTGGGGTCGTTCCTGGATTTTTGCTCTAGGCTGCTACAGGACCCGTAGCGGCTGCTACAGGGGCAACGTCATCGAAAGCAGATTAGATGACAGGGACAATCAGTTGAATGAATACAGCAAGGCCAATTGCGAGAAGTGCCATGACCAAGACAATCTGCCCCGTCATAAGCCAAACCTGCAACCAATAGGCGTCCATTCTGGGCAGTCGGATTGCTTTGTAGATCACCGACACGCCGAATGCCAATGGAATAACCAACAGGTACCACCACGTCTGAAAGAAATTGACTGGTGAGATGAAGGGGATAAAGCTCATCAGTGCATTCATGATTGCTGCTCCGAAGGCTCTTTGCGGCGATCTGTTTCACGGGGCAAGTCGTAAAGCACATCTAGGATTGCCACAAGGTTCATCAAGCCGGCCATGGCAACAAAGAGAATTCCCAATTCATGTACGCGGCCAATTCCAAGTTGCATATGAAGCTCTTCAGCGGGCCAAGACTGCATAATTGCGACTTGAGCAAAATTGACGCCGAAGAGCGCCGGTGTTGCCAAGATTTGTGCGAGAAACCACAAGCGCTGGGACTCGGAATCAACAACGCCCAGTCCACCAACGAATAAACCAGTTGCGACGAGGAAGACAACCCCAGCCATGATCAGCCATCCACGCTGTTGTTCACCGCGGGCCATGTGCCCAGCACCCGGCCAAAGCCAAGCGAGCACCGCTGCCGCTGGATGCCATGTGCCTGGTATTCGATTGCTTTGAGGCTCGTTCATCTAGCACCAGGCGCTCTTGCAAGTTCGGTCTGTGAGACCTAGGAGGTTTGGGTGATCTGAGGAGTGGAAAATCTTATCGGTTCGCCGTCACGGCGGATCAGTAATTGGCCTGAATACCCATGACTTGCCATGTTCTGGCCAATTCCACCGAATAAGGCAAGCCTAACAGCCGAATGAGGAGAATGAGGCATCGATCCAGCGTAACGTAACGCCACCCAGGGTGCCACCAGTTTGAGCCAGGCGAATCCTGGCTGGGAGAAGTCATGAAGGCATCAGAAACCACCAATAGAAACCATAGCCATGGTGTTGTAGATCAGAGGGTTGGACTTGATAGACGTCATCTCAATCCGACAGATACCACAAATCTTGAACGCCGCCGTGGGCCAGGTCGGCGCAGGACAGACTTTGTGCGATCTGCGGAAGAGGGTGAGATGAATCAGGAGCAATTCATGTTCTTGATGGCTATCGATACCTTCAAGAGGGTCAATGGTAAAACGTTTCCAACCTGGACCGATGTCTTAGAGATCGTGCGAAAATTAGGCTACCGCAAGACCATGGGTAGTGAATTACAGCTTGGCGATCGTGTTGAGGACTGGTTTGAGAAAAGTGATGCGGAAAGCGGTGTATTCCGCGCCTCTGATGAGGAAGACGAGCAGTCACTTGCAGCCTAGTTCATGCCAGCAAGTGGGTTGGATAAGCACCCACTCCTGGGGTTCTGCCACAGCCTAGTTGCCTCCGTCAAAGCGCTGCTTTGTTCTTTACTGGAGAGAACGGCGGCCGTTGCCGATATTTCTTGGTTGCTCAGTGCCATCGGACGGCACCGAGCGGTCGAAGATCCGTTGCATGTTCATGGAAGGACGCGCAATGCCTGTAGAAATCCAGGTGGGGTTCCCGCACGCGCTGGCGGGGCCAAAATCATCAAGCAGTACTCAGTGGCTGGAGGAGACATGGCGGCATTTAAAGGCCAGCCATTCTGCGAAAGCTAGAGAGACGCTGGTCACACATTACATGTCGAGTTTTGTGCCGGGTTTGGCTCGAAATTTACAGTCCCGCCTGCCATATCAGATTGAAGTTGATGATCTCATACAGCAGGGCTATTTGGGCCTTGTCGAGTCAATATCACGTTTCGATCTTGATCGTGGTATTCGCTTTGAGACCTTTTCAGCTCGACGTATCACCGGCTCCATGCAGGATTATCTTCGTGCCTTGGACCCTGTTCCACGCTTGACACGAACACGAGCAAAACGCGTAAGAGGTGCCGAGGACCGCTTTCTCACCGAACATGGTCGCCGGCCAGATGATGCAGAGCTGCGCCATGAAATGGAACTTGATGCAAAGGATTTCCGTCAGCATCTCAATGATGCGAGGCCAGCGGCAGTCATTTCTTTGCATAGTCTGGAATCGAATAGCGACCACGATCCTCTGTCGAATTTTTCGGAGAGTCATCATCGGTTTGGTGGTGGCGCGTCGACACGCAGTTCTGACAGTAGTTGCTCTACGCCTCTTGGGCGAGCGGCCCGGCAGGATCTGCGGCAGTGGATTGTTCGTCGACTGAGTAAGAGTGATCAGCTCATTATCGTTTTGTATTACTACGAGCAGATGACCATGCGTGATGTCGGTCAGGCGATTGGCTGTTCTGAGTCACGTATTAGCCAGCGATTGGATTCCATCCTTTGTCGATTGCGATCTGAATTGCTTGGTACGTCTGCAGAGTTCGAGTTTCTCTTCGACAGTTAACGTTCGCCAGACCAATGCGTACAATAGCGCCGGAGGTTCTATGACTGAGCTTCGGGGTCGGCAATATGGACTGCTCGTCGTGGGTGTGCTGGTCGCCATCGCTGTCAATTTGGTCTTTTGTCGCTGGGGTATGGACTTGGGGGGAAGTTCAATGCTCACCTTCAACCTCCAGGACACGCCTGAGGCGATGCCAGGGGCCAGCAGCACAATTGGACTCTACACGGCCCCCTGGATGGCTCAGGCCGCTGCAATGGCCTGGATCTTGGGTATTGGCCTCCCAATCGTGCTTGTGATATCCGCTATGGCGGTGACCTGGTGGCCAATAACAGGAAAAACAAGGTCATCATGAGCGATGACCTTGTGTTTTGATCGGCACAACCCCCTCACAGTGGCCCGGTCACGATATGATTCTTGATTACGGCACTACCCTCGTCTTTGGTAGTGGAATGGAACAGTCACTTTTCAGCGGAGTTTTTGAACATGGCAAAGATGTTCTACACCCTCGAAGAAGCCGCAAGTCGGCTTGGAAAATCAGAGGATGAAGTTCGGGAGATGGCCAAGACTGGCCAACTCCAGGAGTTTCGTGATCGTGAAAAGTTGATGTTCAAGATTGAACAGATAGATCTTCTCACTGGTGGCGATGAAGATACTGGTGATTCAGTTCTTGATTTAGATGCACCTGGTGGCAGCGGTTTAGATCTGGCAGCAACCAGTGATAGCGGCCTCGGTCTGACCGGTGGTGAGGCGCCCGGCGGCAGTGGGATGGGACTCAGTGGCAGCGACATAGGTGGCGGCCAAGGCGCCAGTGGCGGCAGTTCCATGATGGATCTGTCTGGTGCCGGAGCATCAAATGCTGAGACGGACTTTGGTTCATTATCCGATCAAGAAGATCCATCTGGTGGCACGCAAGTTGGTGCTGCTTTTGAAGAACTCAGTTTGGAAGCAGTCGGATCTGGCAGCGGCTTGTTAGACCTGACCCGTGAAAGTGATGACACGTCCCTTGGTGCAGAACTTTTAGAAGAGGTCTACTCAAGCGAAGATGATCAAGTCGAAATTCCTGCGAATGCTTCAGGTCTGTTTGAGGCAGCTGGCACAGATAGCGCTACAGAGCATTTGCGTGCGACTGAAATGAATCAGATGGCCTATGTCCCTGAAGTGTATGACGGGGTTGGCTCCGGCTGGTCAGCTGGACTCTTGATTGGAGGCCTTGTCGCACTGGTTCTGGTGGCAATTTGTTCGATCTTGATGCTCTCAGGAACGACACCCAAATTAGCGATTCCATTTGCAGACGGACTATGGATCTGGACGCTCGGATTAGTGGGTATTGCCGTCGTATTGGCGATCATTGGCGGCTTCGCTGGTCGCGCTTCTGAATAGACTCAAACATTGGCCCCCCACACAGACCCTCCAGCCATAGGCACTGACATCGGCTTGCCCTTTCTGTTTCAGGGTCAGTTTCTCTGTCTACGGTTCGATGGGAATTCCAAGTCATGCTGCTAGCAAGCTACGCAAAGCGCGATTGGCTCACCGCAACAATCATTGCGGCGGCCTTAATCTTCATCTGCATTTTGATTGGTTTTTGGTGGCTGGGCATACCGGTCTTCATTATCTGGTTTGCCTTTGCCGCATTTTTTAGAGATCCGATTCGGCGTATCGACAAGTCGCTTGGGCCCGAGGCCTTTCTGAGCCCTGCCGATGGGGTGATTACAAAAGTCGAGCAGCTGGATGAGCACGAGGCTGTAGATGGCCCAGCTGTTTTGATACGAATATTTCTAAGCCTGCTTGATGTGCATGTGAACCGTGCACCATGTGACGGGCAGGTGCTGTCCAGTCTTCATCGCCCGGGTCTTTACTTGCATGCAGGATCGCCCGAGGCCGCTGAACACAACGAGTCACAACTTTTGACACTTCGTTGGGCGCCGTCTGGTGAGCAAGTTGGCATGCGTTTGGTCTCTGGAATGATTGCTAGGCGAATCGTCTGTCCGTTGGTACCGGGCGATGAAATTGTTCGCGGCCGACGTTTTGGCATGATCAAACTCGGTTCGACAGCGGAGTTGATTCTGCCCCGACCTGATCAGGTCACCGTTTTGGTCAAAGAGGGACAGAAGGTGCGCGGTGGCAAGACGGTGCTTGCGAACCTAGAAGTTGTCCCGGCTTAATGGAGGCTTAGCCGAGTTCGGCTTTGCATCATCGGGCGGTACTACCACGGTAGTGGCCTATGCGTCTATCGGTGAATCTCATCGCTATCATGTACGAAGGAGACACACGATGAAGAGAATTGATGATGTGATCTTTATAGGGTTTGCCAAAAAGGTCTTTGCTGTGGATCGCTACGACGGCTCGATCCAGTGGGAATGGAAGGCAGGGCATGGCTCGGGATTCGTGAGCATGATGCTTGATGAAGATCGGCTGATTGTGAGTTGTTCAGGCTGGACGTGGTGCCTTGATCCACTGACCGGTGAAGAAGTTTGGCATCAGCCGTTTAAGGGCAAAGGTGCGGGCATTCCAGCGCTGGTATCGGTTCGAGCGGGCAGTACTGGTGGAGCCCAGGCGGCTCAGATCGCCGCTCAACAGGCAGCAGCTGCCAGTTCAGCAGCGGCCAGTTCAGCAGCAGCCAGTTCATAGGATGTAGTGAGCGTGATCGACCTCGGCTCCAACGCGACAATCAAGCCACTTCCCGAGGTCGTGACGGTGCTTGCGAACCTAGAAGTTGTCCCGGCCTGACTTGATTCCAGTATTGTCTGGTGCCGCATTTTCAAGAGGCTCAAACCAAACCTCTCGCTGCTTGAACCGGGCAATCTGTTGGTAGCCAACTTCAGTGAGCCGTTGCGCCGCTGCTCCAAAGTCTCTCAACAAATGAGCAGGCAGATGTGCATCAGCGGAGATCGTGACGGGGATATCACGGGCGTAGCAAAGCTGAAGGATTTCCGTCGAGGGGTATGCATCCTCACACCGTTTATGCCAACCAGCAGTATTGAGTTCCACAACAAGGCTCGCTTCGGCAATAGCGTCCAGTGCCGGCTCAATGACATTGGCAAGATCTTGATCTGGCACAAAGCCAAATTTCTTAGGCAGATCGATATGGGCAATGATGTCACAAAAGCGACTTTCGGCCATTGACTTCATCAGTTGCCAATAGCGGTTGTGTACCCGGTTTATCTGATCTTGATCGAGCTTTTCCCATTTCGCAGCAGCACCATCGATGCAAAATGAGTCCACGTGGTGGACTGAGCCAAGGACATAGTCCAAAGGGAGCGGCTTTAGGGTTTCAATAAGCCTTGCCCCCATGCCTTCAAACCAATCAAGCTCTAAGCCCATGCGCATCTCGCAGCGGGCTTGCCTATCAGCAGTCTCAATATCTTTGATGTACGAGGGCAGTGAGGTGGCAGGCATCGCCCAACGGGGAGGATTGCCCTGCGGTGGGATCACAAAGTGGTCAGAGACTCCAAGTTCATCAATTCCCAAAGCATCGGCTGCTTCAGCCATTTCGGCGATACTTGCTTTGCCATCGCTGTAGTGACTGTGATTATGGTACGAGGCAAGCATGTGGCGCCGACCCTAACGAGTTGGGTTTCTCACTGGTCTTCATACCAATCTGAATTCGCTTTTATGTAATCGTGCCATTCTTCTGGCAGATCTTCCTCTGGAAAGATTGCTTGTACGGGGCATTCATCAACGCAGAGTCCGCAGTCGATGCAGGTCTCGGGGTCAATGTAGAGCATCTCTGCTGGGTCAAATTGGCCCTCGTCTTTGGTGGGATGAATGCAGTCGACAGGGCACACCTCCACACAGGAGGCGTCCTTGGTTCCGATACAGGGTTCTGCGATGACATGTGTCATAGGATTATCGTGCTCCCAGCGGCAAGGCTGATTCGTTGCCGAGTAGGCTTTTAGTAAAGCGAGATTCTAGCAGGTCAAACAGCAGATCTCGACGGTCATTTCAAAAGACAGCAGGGCCGACTTAGTCGGCCCTGCTGGTGCAATCTGCGCATATTGCAATTGTCGCCTACCGTCTCTTGCGAGCGGTTTTTCTACGAGTCGCCTTCTTGCGAGTGGCTTTCTTACGAGTCGCCTTCTTGCGAGTGGCTTTCTTACGGGTCGCTTTCTTGCGAGTCGCTTTCTTGCGAGTCGCCTTCTTGCGAGTAGCTTTCTTGCGAGTCGCCTTCTTGCGAGTTGCTTTCTTGCGAGTCGCTTTCTTGCGAGTTGCTTTCTTGCGTGTCGCCTTCTTGCGAGTCGCTTTCTTGCGTGTCGCCTTCTTGCGAGTTGCTTTCTTGCGAGTCGCGTTATTGCGAGTTGCTTTCTTGCGTGTCGCCATCTTTCGAGTTGCTTTAATTCGAGTCGCATTCTTTCGAGTTTCTT